>JAOUQQ010000044.1 GCA_029879245.1 Chromatiales bacterium
TGCTCAGCGCCGATGATAGTGTGGGAGTTCCCATGCGAAAGTAGGTCACTGCCAGGGTTTAATTCCTAAAAAACCTCTGCTCTTGCAGAGGTTTTTTTTTGCCTGCATCATTCTCTCATTATCATCTGAAGCCAATGTCGCCATGACCGATACTCTTACAGCGTTGATAACTTGCCTGGCCGATGGCCACTTTCATTCAGGTGAGGCGCTCGGCAGAAAGATCGGTATCAGCCGCTCTGCTGTCTGGAAGTGTCTTAAACAGCTACCAGATCATGGTCTCTCTTTTGTTGCTGTAAAGGGGCGTGGCTATAAGCTTAATGTTCCCTTAGAACTACTTGATAAGTCGAGTATTGAGGCAACTTCAGGCCATAATATTGAGTTATTTCCTTTTATCGACTCCACCAGCCATTATCTAAAACAGCAGGCAGAGCTAGGGGTGCCTTCAGGTAGGGTCTGCATTGCCGAGGCGCAAACGGATGGCAAGGGGCGTCGCGGACGAAAGTGGCATTCACCATTTGGGAGTAATGTTTATCTCTCACTTTTATGGCGATTTAATGATGGTATGACAGGCCTTGGCGGTCTCAGCCTTGCGGTTGCGGTTGCGTTGATGAGGGCTTTTAGAGAGGGTGGGGCCAACAGACTGGGTATCAAATGGCCAAATGATATTATTTGCGATAATGGAAAAGTTGCTGGAATACTGGTCGATGTGGCTGGTGAGAGTAGCGGCCCATGTTATGCCGTGGTGGGTATCGGGATAAACTATGGGATGAGTGATGTGAACACGGATATAGTCGAACAAGCCTGGAGTGCTCTAAAAAATGAAGGCATAGCGATTGGGCGAAACGAAATGGTGGGTATTTTGTTAAAACACCTGTTTGCTACGATGAATGAGTATCAGTCGAAAGGGTTTGCTCCATTCAGAGATGAGTGGCTGAACTACGATCTCTATAGAGATCGGCACATCACATTAAAGTCTGCAAGTGGTGACGTAACTGGAGTTGAGCGGGGATGTGATCAAAATGGTTTACTTATAATAGAGCGTGATGGGGAGCTAGTACGTTATGCAGCCGGAGATGTTTCCCTGAGGCCGACAGCAAGATGATCCTTCTAATTGATATTGGAAATAGCCGAAGCAGATATGCCATGTTACATCCACGACCAGCTGCACTCGTCGAAGGTGAGGTCGTTAGTAACAGTGATGGGATTGATGCGTTACTCGCCAACATCAGTGAATCCCCCACTGAAGTTTACGTCAGTTGCGTGGGGGCAGAGAGCTTAATGCAGCAGGTTATTGCGTGGTCAGAAAGGGAGTGGCGCTGCACACCGGTTCGCTTGCAAACACAATCTTCTTGCTGTGGCGTGATCAATGGGTATTTGCAACCTGAGAGACTGGGAGTCGATCGATGGTTAGCTATGATTGGTGCCTTTGGTCTGGTGCAGGGGGCTGTGCTGGTTATCGATTGCGGAACTGTATGTACGGCAGATTTAGTAGATAAGATGGGGCAGCATCGAGGTGGTGCTATGGTGCCTGGCATACGTTTAATGCAACAGGCTATGCGCTCTGGTACTGCGGCAGTAAAGGATGAGAGTGAGCTCACCGCCCTGTGGGGCAGGTCGACCGCTGAGTCGCTTGGATTTGGTATCCAGGCCGGACTAACGGGGTATGTAAAGCAGTTGATGGCTATGGCAGCGACAGCTTTGCAAGGGCCATATACCGTCGTGTTAACTGGAGGTGATGCCGCACTTCTGCTCGGAGAGATAGAGGGGAACGTAAGACATGATAATGGATTACTGTTTCATGGCATGGCTGCTGTAGTGCGTCAAAGGGCTGACGATTTCCGATGAAGGGGTTCTTCATATTGTTATTGCTCACTAATGTGTTTGTTTTAGGCTGGCAGGTATTGCAACGTCATGATGAACCGGTCTTGTCTCCATATCGAGATGTAAAATCGGTCAATCAGGGTCTGACCCTGCTAGCGGAGTATGATGAAACTAAACCACCTGCCGAGCGTGAACAGAAGAGTACCAACCAGCAGGCAGGGAGGGTAGCGGCGATACAAACTCATGCTGTAGAGAGTGAGCAGGCAATTGACCCCGTGATTGAGGTGGTGGCGGATAAAGGGAGTAGCTGTTATCAGAGCAGCATGCTCGTGAGTCTGTCTGAAGCAGTCTCTCTGCAAAAAGAGCTGGAGTTAGCCGGGATACGCGAAAGTGATCGTAGAACGGTAAAAACGACCAAGACCAACTACTGGGTCAAACTTCCGCCTTATCGCAGCAGGGCAGAGGCAAACGAGGCATCCAGGCGGTTGGAGAAGAATCGAATAAAGGATTTTTTCGTTGTACGAAGTGGACGGCACGAGAATGCAATTTCGCTGGGTGTTTTCTCGACACTAGAACGCGCGGAGATGCGGCATAGAACTATAACCACACTTAATGACGGGATAAATAAGCCAATAATTGAGGCGATGGAATTACCAGCCAAACGATTGGTTATAGTCTTCAGCATCAGAGGGGAGGCTACCCCGGCACTAAATAAGATAATTAGCAGAAAGAGCGAACCCCAACTGAAAAAAATTACCTGCAAGCAGTAACTTCAAATTGCCATTGGCGTGATGTTTCCTTAGAATACGCCGCTCGCTGACAGGTTGGGAACAATTCCCAGGCCTGTCACAATCTGCCGGCATAGCACAATTGGTAGTGCAACTGATTTGTAATCAGTAGGTTGTGGGTTCAAGTCCTACTGCCGGCACCATATATTTGACCGTTATATCGCACCTCGATATGTGCGCTAACCAGCTGAAAAAAAGTCGAAAAATTGCTGGATCAGCGGTTGACACAGGCCTGCTACCGAATCAAAATAGCGGGCTTAGTTTTGGGAGGGGTTCCCGAGTGGCTAAAGGGATCAGACTGTAAATCTGACGGCTCCGCCTTCGGTGGTTCGAATCCACCCCCCTCCACCAAATTGTAGAACGGAAGATGACGGAGCAACGGGATGGCTTCGGTTCGCGCATAGTGCGGGTGTAGTTCAATGGTAGAACTTCAGCCTTCCAAGCTGACTACGTGGGTTCGATTCCCATCACCCGCTCCAATCAGTGAACAATGTGAGTTTGCGCCCAGATAGCTCAGTCGGTAGAGCACACCCTTGGTAAGGGTGAGGTCGGCAGTTCAAATCTGCTTCTGGGCTCCATATTATTGGGTTGTTTTAATTTTAATTTGTTAATTCTTTCCGGTCCGGAGGAGTAGAACCGATGTCCAAGGAAAAATTTGAACGTACGAAACCGCACGTAAACGTAGGCACCATCGGTCACGTAGACCATGGTAAGACCACCCTGACCGCGGCCCTGACCAAGTGTATGGCCGAGAAGCACGGTGGCGAGTTCAAGGCGTATGACCAGATCGACGGTGCCCCTGAAGAGCGTGCCCGTGGTATCACCATCGCCACCGCCCACGTAGAGTACGAGTCAACCGCACGACACTACGCTCACGTTGACTGCCCCGGCCACGCCGACTACGTCAAGAACATGATCACCGGTGCGGCGCAGATGGACGGCGCAATCCTGGTAGTATCAGCCGCCGACGGCCCGATGCCGCAGACCCGTGAGCACATCCTGCTCTCGCGCCAGGTAGGCGTACCGTACATCGTTGTGTACATGAACAAGGCCGACATGGTCGACGACGCCGAGCTGCTGGAGCTGGTCGAGATGGAGATCCGCGAGCTGCTGGACAGCTACGAATTCCCCGGCGACGACACCCCGGTTATCGTTGGCTCCGCACTGAAGGCGCTGGAAGGCGATACCTCCGATATCGGTGTCCCCTCCATCGAGAAGCTGGTCGATGCCCTGGACAGCTACATCCCGACCCCTGAGCGTGCCGTAGACGGCGCCTTCCTGATGCCTGTCGAGGACGTCTTCTCCATCTCCGGACGTGGTACCGTAGCGACCGGTCGTATCGAGCGTGGCATCATCAAGGTCGGTGAAGAGGTGGAAATCGTCGGTATCAGCGATACCGCCAAGACCACCGTTACCGGTGTGGAGATGTTCCGCAAACTGCTGGACCAGGGTGAGGCGGGCGACAACGTCGGTATCCTGCTGCGTGGTACCAAGCGCGAGGAGATCGAGCGTGGTCAGGTACTGTGTAAGCCGGGCAGCATCAAGCCGCACACCAAGTTTGAGGCTGAGGTGTATGTCCTGTCGAAGGAAGAGGGTGGTCGTCACACCCCATTCTTCAACGGCTACCGCCCGCAGTTCTACTTCCGTACCACCGATGTAACCGGTGCGTGCGACCTGCCGGAAGGCGTAGAGATGGTAATGCCTGGTGACAACGTACAGATGACCGTAAGCCTGATCGCACCTATCGCGATGGAAGAGGGTCTGCGTTTTGCTATCCGTGAGGGTGGTCGTACTGTTGGCGCCGGTGTTGTTTCCAAGATCATCGAGTAAGAAGTAGTAGAAAAAGCTTGGGACGTGAGGTGGCTTTGCCACCTCACGTTCTTGCGTTTATTAGGCCAGTAGCTCAATTGGCAGAGCAGCGGTCTCCAAAACCGCAGGTTGGGGGTTCGATTCCCTCCTGGCCTGCCATTTTTGCTGTTTATGCAGCAAGGAACTAAACAGAATGGCAGACAAGATTAAACTGATCATTGCACTGGCAATCGCCATCGCGGCGCTTGTCGGTTACTACACTCTGGGGGATAGCGTTCCCTCAGAGCCTGTACGCGTGCTGGGTATGTTGTTCGGTCTGGGTGTGGCGACGTTTGTCGCGACACTGAGTGAGCCGGGCGCCAATGCCCTCGCCTATAGCCGTGGTGCAATCGTTGAGGTTCGTAAGGTTGTCTGGCCGACCCGCAAGGAGACCGTAAATACCACCCTGCTGGTTATGGCGATGGTAATTATGGTCGGTATTATCCTGTGGCTGTTCGATAGTCTCCTTGGCTGGGGTATTCAGCTTATGACTGGGCAGGGGGGCTGATATGGCCTTGCGTTGGTACGTAGTACACGCCTACTCCGGATTTGAAAATAGCGTCAAGCGCTCGCTTGAGGAGCGCATTGCGCGTTTCGGCATGCAGGAGAAATTTGGCGAGATTATGGTGCCCACCGAAGAGGTGGTGGAGATGCGCGAGGGGCAGAAGCGTAGCACCTCACGCAAGTTCTTCCCAGGCTATGTACTGGTGCAGATGGAGATGGATGATGATACCTGGCATCTGGTCAAAGATGTGCCGAAGGTAATGGGCTTTATTGGTGGTACCTCGGATCGTCCCGCCCCCATCACCGAGCGCGAGGCACAGCAGATTCTGGATCGGGTGCAGGAGGGCGTAGAGAAACCGCGTCCGAAGGTGCTATTCGAGCCGGGCGAGATGGTGCGTATTACCGAAGGACCCTTTAACGACTTTAACGGTGTGGTTGAAGAGGTCGACTATGAGAAGAGCCGCCTGCGTGTCTCGGTACTGATCTTCGGCCGTTCCACTCCTGTCGATCTGGAGTTCAGTCAGGTCGAGAAGGGGTACTAAGGGATTTTCATCATGTTGTGTGCTCGGGTAGCACGACATGACGAGTTGAGTGAATACCCGTTAAATCAGGGGAGCCGAAAGGCGATTGCACCCACTAGAGGTAAATAGTTATGGCTAAGAAGATCGAGGCTTATATCAAGCTTCAGGTGCCTGCTGGACAGGCCAACCCAAGTCCGCCAGTTGGTCCTGCACTGGGTCAGCGCGGTGTCAATATCATGGAGTTCTGTAAGGCATTCAATGCCCAGACTCAGGGTATGGAGCAGGGTCTGCCGATCCCCGTTGTGATTACTGTATACAGTGACCGTAGCTTTACCTTCATCACCAAGACACCACCGGCCTCTGTTCTGCTGAAGAAGGCTGCAGGCATCAAATCAGGTTCTGCTGTACCAAATCGTGACAAGGTCGGTAAGGTTAGCCGTGCGCAACTCGAAGAGATTGCAGCTACCAAGATGCCCGATCTCACTGCTGCCGATATGGACGCTGCTGTGCGCACTATTGCCGGTACTGCCCGCAGCATGGGTCTGAATACTGAGGGGGTTGAATAATCATGGCTAAGCTTTCCAAACGTGCAAAGGCTATCAGTGAGAAGCTGGAGGCCAATAAGTTCTACGCGATTGATGATGCGCTGGCCCTGCTTAAGGATATGCCAGCCGCCAAGTTCGTAGAGTCGATTGATGTAGCGGTTAACCTCGGTGTTGACCCGCGCAAATCTGATCAGGTCGTACGTAGTGCTACCGTTCTGCCAAATGGTACCGGCAAGACCGTTCGTGTCGCCGTCTTTACCCAGGGCGCCAGTGCTGATGCCGCCAAAGAGGCGGGTGCAGACGTTGTTGGTATGGACGAACTGGCCGATGCGATGAAGAAGGGTGACCTGAACTACGATGTGGTCATTGCCAGCCCCGATGCGATGCGTGTCGTCGGTATGCTCGGTCAAATCCTCGGCCCGCGTGGTTTGATGCCCAACCCCAAGGTGGGTACCGTAACCCCTGATGTGGCTACCGCGGTGAAGAACGCCAAGGCAGGTCAGGTTCGTTATCGCACCGACAAGGCCGGTATCATCCACTGCTCCATCGGTAAGGTTGATTTCACTGTTGATGCCCTGCGTGAGAATCTGCAGGCGCTGATGGCTGACCTGCAGAAGATTAAGCCGAGTAGTGCTAAAGGTATCTACTTCAAGAAGATCGCCGTATCGACCACGATGGGTCCCGGTGTTCCGGTAGATGTAGCATCGGTTATTTAAGAAATTTTTCGTGGTGTTTCGACACTACGGGGATGCGGCCCACCGGCATTAGTCGGTGACGTCGAAGACCGCAGGTGCCGCAAGGCTTAAATCGTCAGATCCTGCGCAGACGGTGTACCCAGAAGGTTTGTTCCTGATGGCCACCGTAAGGGGGGACGAAGTTGTTGGTCGTCCCTGTGATAGGTGGTGTAACCCATAGCCTGGGTTACCTAACTGTAAGAGGTGATTTCGAGTGGCTCTCAACCTGGAACAGAAAAAGTCCATTGTTGCTGAAGTTGCCGAAGTTGCAGCACAGGCCCACTCTGCCATTGCGGCAGATTATAACGGCCTGACCTCTGCGCAAATGACCGACCTGCGTGCCAAGGCACGTGCGGGCGGTGTTTATCTGCGCGTTGTCAAGAATACCCTGGCACGTCGTGCGGTCGAGGAGACCGAGTTCGTGTGTATGCAAGAGGGCCTGATTGGCCCAATGGTTCTGGCCTTCTCTATGGAAGATCCAGGTGCCGCTGCAAGGGTAATCAAGGACTTCGCCAAAGATAACAAGGCGCTTGAGGTTAAAGTGGTTGCCATGGGTGGTCAGATGTTCGGTCCTGCGGATCTCGAGCGTCTCGCCAGCCTGCCGACCAAAGACCAGGCTATCAGTATGTTGATGTCCGTGATGAAGGCACCGGTCGAGAAGCTCGCCCGTACCCTCAACGAGGTCCCCGGCAAACTGGTACGCACTGTTGCTGCAGTTCGCGATCAGAAGCAAGGCGCAGCCTGATAGGCTTAGCGTCAGTGGAATTTGTAATTATTTTTATCTGGAGTAAAGAAAATGGCCGTATCTAAAGACGATATCCTGGAAACTATCGCCAACATGTCCGTTATGGACGTGGTTGATCTGATTTCCGCGATGGAAGAGAAGTTTGGCGTATCAGCCGCTGCCGCTGTTGCCGTTGCTGCTGCACCCGCTGCTGGTGCTGGTGAGGCTGCTGCTGAGAAGGATGAGTTTGACGTTGTCATGACCTCCTTCGGCGAGAACAAGGTTGGCGTAATCAAGGCTGTACGTGGTATCACCGGTCTGGGTCTGAAAGAGGCGAAAGAGATGGTTGAAGGTGTACCTTCTACTATCAAGGAAGGCGCCAATAAGGCTGAAGCTGAAGATATCAAGAAGCAGCTCGAGGAAGCTGGCGCTCAGGTTGACCTCAAGTAATCCTGACGGCATTGCTGCCTGAAATATCTGGAAATTTAGAGCATTAGTTATAATTTCTCTAATGTCTCATAGCCAAGGATGGCACGGGTAAATAGCGAAATTGGCTGGTGACATGGGTTGCCGGCCTTTTTCCGCTGCAGCCCCTATAGATTTTACAGGTTGTTGCACACGGAGCAGATTGGAATCTGTTCACTGCAACAATCTCAATATACTGACAAGCTGAGGAACCCTGATGGCCTACTCATTCACTGAGAAAAAACGTATCCGTAAGGATTTCGGCAAGCGCCCCAGCATCCTTGATGTGCCCTACATGCTCGCTATGCAGCTCGATTCCTATCGTGGCTTTTTGCAGCAGGAGGTCTCTGAAGAGGCGCGCAAGGATCTTGGACTTCACGCAGCCTTCAAGTCTGTGTTCCCTATTGTCAGTTACTCCGGCAGTGCTGCGCTGGAGTATGTGAGCTATCGACTCGGCACTCCGGTGTTTGATGTTAAGGAGTGCCAGCTGCGTGGGATGACCTATGCCGCACCGCTGCGCGTTAAGCTGCGCCTGGTGATCTACGATAAGGAGTCTGCCACCAAATCCGTGAAGGATGTGCGTGAGCAGGAGGTCTACATGGGTGAGATGCCCCTGATGACCGAAAACGGAACCTTCGTTATTAACGGCACCGAGCGTGTTATCGTCTCCCAGCTGCACCGCTCACCGGGAGTCTTCTTTGAGCACGACAAGGGCAAAACGCACTCATCTGGTAAGCTGCTCTTCTCTGCCCGCGTGATCCCCTATCGTGGCTCCTGGCTCGATTTTGAGTTCGATCCCAAAGATGCGCTGTTTGTGCGTATCGATCGTCGTCGCAAGCTACCATCGACCATTCTGCTGCGTGCCCTCGGCTACGACAATGAGCAGATCCTTGAGATGTTCTTTGCCACAGATACCTACCACTTCGACAAGAAGGGGGGGCTCTCTCTCGATCTGGTTCCCGAGCGTCTGCGTGGTGAGACCGCCCAGTCCGATATCGTGGTGAAGGGTAAGGTACTGGTTGAGGCAGACCGCCGCATTACCGCGCGCCACATCCGCGAGCTGGAGAGTGCCGGCGTCAATAAGATAGATCTGCCGCTGGAGGCGCTGGTTGGCAAGGTGCTGGCCAACAATATCGTTGATGCTGACACTGGTGAGGTAATCGCCAACGCCAATGATGAGCTCACTGAAGAGCTGATCGCCAAGTTGCAGGAGGAGGGGATCAGCGAGATCAGGACCCTCTTTACCAACGATCTGGATCACGGTCCCTATATCTCCGATACCCTGCGTCTCGACCCGAGCAACAGCCCGCTGGAGGCACTCGTTGAGATCTACCGCATGATGCGTCCCGGTGAGCCGCCCACCAAGGAGGCCGCCGAGAACCTGTTTAACAATCTTTTCTTTACTGAGGAGCGCTATGACCTCTCTGCGGTAGGCCGGATGAAGTTCAACCGCCGCATCGGTCGCAAGGAGGTGGTCGGTAACGGTATCCTCTCTAATGAGGACATCATCGATGTGATGCGCACCCTGATCGATATCCGCAATGGTAACGGCACCGTGGACGATATTGACCATCTGGGTAACCGCCGCGTTCGCTCCGTCGGTGAGATGGCTGAGAACCAGTTCCGCGTGGGTCTGGTGCGTGTTGAGCGTGCAGTGAAGGAGCGTCTCTCGCTGGCGGAGTCAGAGAACCTGATGCCGCAGGAGATGATCAATGCCAAGCCGGTCTCCGCCGCGATTAAGGAGTTCTTTGGCTCATCGCAGCTCTCCCAGTTTATGGATCAGAACAACCCGCTCTCCGAGGTGACCCACAAGCGTCGTATCTCGGCCCTTGGCCCGGGTGGTCTGACTCGCGAGCGTGCTGGCTTTGAGGTGCGTGACGTGCACCCTACCCACTATGGTCGTGTCTGCCCCATTGAGACCCCGGAGGGACCGAACATCGGTCTGATTAACTCGCTGGCGGTCTATGCCCGTGCCAATGAGTATGGCTTCCTTGAGTCGCCCTACCGCAAGGTGATGGATATGAAGGTGAGCGACCAGGTCGATTACCTCTCTGCCATCGATGAGGCGGAGTTCGTTATCGCACAGGCCAACGTTGAGTTGAATGCAAAAGGGGAGATCGCCGATGAGCTGGTCTCCTGCCGTCATCAGAACGAGACCACCCTGATGCCGCGTGAGAAGGTCGACTATGTTGACGTCTCACCCAAGCAGATCGTTTCAGTTGCGGCTTCCCTGATCCCGTTCCTTGAGCACGACGATGCCAACCGTGCGTTGATGGGTTCCAACATGCAACGCCAGGCGGTACCGACCTTGCGTTCCGATAAGCCGCTGGTTGGTACCGGTATCGAGCGCACCGTGGCGATCGACTCTGGTACCTCGGTCGCTGCCCGTCGTGGTGGTATGGTTGACTCGGTTGACGCTGCCCGTGTTGTAGTTCGTGTGAACGATGATGAGACTGAAGCGGGTGAATCGGGTGTCGATATCTACAACCTGACCAAATACACCCGTTCTAATCAGAACACCTGTATCAACCAGCGCCCGCTGGTCAAGCCGGGTGATGTGATCGCCCGTGGTGACGTACTGGCCGACGGCTCCTCCACCGACATGGGGGAGCTGGCACTGGGTCAGAATATGCTGGTCGCCTTCATGCCGTGGAACGGTTACAACTTTGAGGACTCGATCCTCATCTCCGAGCGGGTAGTGGAGGAGGATCGTTTCACCACCATCCACATCGAGGAGCTGACCTGCGTCGCCCGTGACACCAAGCTGGGGCCGGAGGAGATCTCCGCCGATATCCCCAACGTGGGTGAGGGCGCCCTCTCCAAGCTGGATGAGTCCGGTATCGTCTACATCGGTGCTGAGGTGAAGCCAGGCGATATCCTGGTCGGCAAGGTGACCCCCAAGGGGGAGACTCAGTTGACCCCGGAGGAGAAGCTGCTACGCGCCATCTTCGGTGAAAAGGCCTCCGACGTTAAGGACACCTCACTGCGTGTATCGAGCAGCACCTACGGTACCGTTATTGGTGTTCAGGTCTTCACCCGTGACGGCCTGGAGAAAGATGCCCGTGCACAGCAGATCGAAGACAGTGAACTTGCCAGCGTGCGCAAGGACCTGCGTGATCAGCAGCGCATTATGGAGACAGATGCCTTTGACCGCGTAGAGAAACTGCTGATCGGTAAGCAGGCTGCGGGTGGCCCCAACAAGCTCAAGTCCGGTGACAAGATCACCAAGGGCTACTTGACCGAGCTGGAGCGTGACAAGTGGTTTGAGATCCGACTGAAGAACGATGATGCCAATGCCGACGTGGAGGCGATCGCCGAACAGATTAAGGCGATGCGCAAGGACTTCGACGCGCAGTATGAGTCGAAGCGCAAGAAACTGACCCAGGGTGATGACCTCGCCCCCGGCGTGCTAAAAATGGTTAAGGTATATCTGGCTGTTAAGCGCCGCATTCAGCCCGGTGACAAGATGGCCGGTCGTCACGGAAACAAGGGTGTTATCTCGATGATTGTCCCGGTCGAGGATATGCCCTACACCGCTGACGGTGAGCCGGTAGACGTGGTGCTCAACCCGCTGGGCGTACCCTCACGGATGAACGTTGGTCAGGTACTGGAGACCCATCTCGGATGGGCCGCTAAAGGGCTCGGCAAGAAGATCGGTGCGATGATCGATGCCAAAGCCAAGACCGACGAGGTGCGCGGCTTCCTTGATAAGGTCTACAACACCAGTGGCGGCAAGCAGGAGGACATCGCGAGCCTCACCGATGCAGAGGTATTGGAGCTGGCCGGTAACCTGCGCAGCGGTGTGCCGATGGCCACCCCGGTATTCGACGGTATCCATGAGGATGAGCTCAAGGGGATGCTGCGCCTGGCTGAACTCCCAGAAAGTGGTCAGACCGTCCTCTATGATGGCCGCACCGGTGAGCGCTTTGAACGTGAGGTAACCGTCGGTTACATGTACATGCTCAAGCTCAACCACCTGGTTGACGACAAGATGCACGCCCGCTCTACCGGTCCCTACTCGCTGGTTACCCAGCAGCCGCTCGGTGGTAAGGCGCAGTTCGGTGGTCAGCGCTTCGGTGAGATGGAGGTGTGGGCCCTCGAGGCTTACGGTGCCTCCTATACCCTGCAGGAGATGCTCACCGTCAAGTCTGACGATGTGAACGGCCGTACCAAGATGTACAAAAACATCGTCGATGGTGACCACCGAATGGAGGCAGGCATGCCGGAGTCATTCAACGTACTGTTGAAAGAGATCCGCGCACTCGGTATCGACATCGAACTGGAACAAGATTAGTCCGTGGTTTTACACGGGTTGTTTAACGACGGACAAATTGAGGAGATAACACGGTGAAAGACCTACTGAAGCTGCTGAAGCAACAAGGTCCTGTGGATGACTTCGAGGCCATTCGCATTGGTCTGGCCTCGCCTGACAAGATTCGCTCATGGTCATACGGCGAGGTAAAGAAGCCCGAGACCATCAACTACCGCACCTTCAAGCCGGAGCGTGATGGCCTTTTCTGCGCCAAGATCTTCGGTCCGGTGAAGGACTATGAGTGCCTCTGCGGTAAGTACAAGCGCCTCAAGCACCGCGGCGTGATTTGTGAAAAATGTGGCGTTGAGGTGACCTTGGCCAAGGTGCGTCGTGAGCGTATGGGTCACATCGAACTGGCCGCCCCCACGGCTCATATCTGGTTCCTGAAGAGTCTGCCCTCGCGCATGGGCCTGCTGCTCGATATGACCCTGCGTGATATCGAACGCGTGCTCTACTTCGAGGCCTTCGTGGTGATCGAGCCTGGGATGACTCAGCTTGAGCGTGGCCAACTGCTCTCCGATGAGACCTATCTCGATGCGATCGAGGAGTACGGTGATGAGTTTGAGGCGAAGATGGGTGCCGAGGCGATCCGCGATCTGCTGGCAGCGATGGACCTTAACGCCGAGGCAGAGAAACTGCGCAGTGAGATCCCGGAGACCAACTCCGAGACCAAGCTGAAAAAGATGACCAAGCGCCTCAAACTGATCGAGGCGTTCCTCGACTCCGGTAACAAGCCCGAGTGGATGGTGATGACCGTTTTGCCGGTACTGCCGCCGGAGCTGCGTCCACTGGTACCGCTGGAGGGGGGCCGTTTTGCCACCTCCGATCTGAACGACCTCTACCGTCGTGTGATCAACCGTAACAACCGTCTGAAGCGTCTGCTGGATCTCAACGCCCCCGACATCATCGTTCGCAACGAGAAGCGTATGTTGCAGGAATCTGTCGATGCGTTGATGGATAATGGTCGCCGCGGCCGAGCAATCACCGGTTCCAACAAGCGCCCGCTCAAGTCGTTGGCCGATATGATCAAGGGCAAGCAGGGCCGATTCCGTCAGAACCTGCTCGGTAAGCGTGTCGACTACTCCGGCCGTTCCGTTATCGTGGTTGGCCCGACCCTCAAGCTGCATCAGTGCGGCCTGCCGAAGAAGATGGCGTTGGAGCTGTTCAAGCCCTTCATCTTCTCCAAACTGGAACACCGTGGTCTTGCCACCACTATCAAGGCGGCGAAGAAGCTGGTCGAGCGCGAGGGTGGTGAGGTATGGGATATCCTCGAGGAGGTGATCCGCGAGCACCCCGTTATGCTCAACCGTGCCCCGACGCTGCACCGTCTCGGTATCCAGGCCTTCGAGCCGGTCCTCATCGAGGGCAAGGCGATCCAGCTCCACCCGCTGGTCTGTGCCGCCTTTAACGCCGACTTTGACGGTGACCAGATGGCGGTACACGTACCGCTGTCTCTGGAGGCGCAGCTTGAGGCGCGCGCCCTGATGATGTCTACCAACAACATCCTTTCACCGGCCAATGGCGAGCCGATTATCGTACCGTCGCAGGACGTGGTACTCGGTCTCTATTACATGACACGTGACCGTGTGAACGCCAACGGCGAGGGGATGCTGTTTGCCAATATCGACGAGGTACGCCGCGCCTACGAGACCGGCAACGCCGACCTGCACGCCCACGTCAAGGTGCGAATCAGAGAGGTGATTGTTGACGAGAGTGGTGAGCGCACCGAGAAGGTGAGCGTGAAAGAGACCACCGTTGGTCGTGCCATGCTGTTTGAGATCGTCCCCGATGGACTCGCCTTCGAACTGGTTAACCGCCCGATGGTGAAGAAGGCGATATCAGGAATCATTAACGCCTGCTATCGTGACCTTGGTCTGAAAGAGACGGTGATCTTCGCCGACCAGCTGATGTATCTCGGCTTCCGCATGGCGACCCGCGCGGGTGTCTCCTTCGGTGCCAACGACATGGTTATTCCCGAGGAGAAGGCAGAGATCCTGGCCCGTGCCGAGGCCGAGGTGTCTGAGATCGAGAATCAGTACATCTCCGGTTTGGTGACCAACGGCGAGCGTTACAACAAGGTGGTTGATATCTGGTCGCACACCAACGACCAGGTCGCCAAGGCGATGATGGACAAGCTGGGTAAGGACGAGGTAGTCAATGCCAAAGGCGAGACCGTCAAGCAGGACTCCTTCAACTCTGTCTTTATGATGGCTGACTCCGGCGCCCGAGGTTCCGCTGCCCAGATTCGTCAGCTCGCCGGGATGCGTGGTCTGATGGCCAAGCCGGATGGCTCCATCATCGAGACCCCGATCACCGCGAACTTCCGCGAGGGTCTGAACGTACTGCAGTACTTCATCTCTACCCATGGTGCCCGTAAAGGTCTTGCCGATACCGCGCTGAAGACCGCCAACTCCGGTTACCTGACACGTCGCCTGGTCGACGTGGCACAGGATCTGGTGGTGGTTGAGGATGACTGCGGTACCGACAAAGCCGTGCTGATGCAGTCTCTCATCGAGGGCGGTGACGTAGTCGAGCCACTACGTGAGCGGGTGCTTGGTCGAGTGCTGGCCGAGGATGTGATGGATGGGGACTCTATCGCCATTGAGCGCGATACCCTGCTCGATGAGAAGCAGGTGGCCAAGCTTGAAGAGCTCTCCATCGACCACGTACTGGTCCGTTCTCCCATCACCTGCGAGACACGCTACGGCGTCTGTGCCAAGTGCTACGGTCGAGACCTGGCCCGCGGGCATCTGGTCAACTCTGGTGAAGCGGTCGGTGTTATCGCCGCCCAGTCGATCGGTGAGCCGGGTACCCAGCTCACCATGCGTACCTTCCACATTGGTGGCGCGGCCTCTCGTGCCGCCTCGATCAACAACATCCAGATCAAGAGCACCGGTAGCGCCCGTCTGCACAACATCAAACTGGTTGAGCATAAAGGTGGCTACAACGTGGCGGTATCTCGCTCCGGCGAGATCACCGTGATCGATGAGAGCGGTCGTGAGCGTGAACGCTATAAGGTTCCCTACGGTGCCAAGATCAACATCAACGATGGGGATGCGGTTACCTCAGGTGCTATTCTCGCCAACTGGGACCCGCACACCCACCCGGTTATCACCGAGATCGCAGGTCGCATCAAGTTCTTTGATTTCGAGGATGGTATTACTGTCAATACCCAGACCGATGAGGTGACAGGTCTGTCATCACTTGTGGTTATCGACCCCAAGCAGCGTGGTTCTGCCGGTAAGGACAAACGTCCAATGGTGAAGCTGGTTGACGTATCAGGTAATGACCTCAACATCCCGGGTACCGATATTCCGGCCAACTACTTCCTGCCGGCAGGTGCCATCGTCAATATGCGCGATGGTGACGAGGTAGGGGTGGGTGACGTCGTCGCCCGTATCCCGCAGGAGTCCTCCAAGACCCGTGATATTACCGGTGGTCTGCCGCGCGTTGCCGACCTGTTTGAGGCACGCAAGCCGAAGGAGTCCTCGGTGCTCGCTGAAATCAGCGGTACCATCTCCTTCGGTAAGGAGACCAAGGGTAAGCAGCGTGTGGTGATTACGCCGAAAGAGGGCGACCCCCACGAGGAGCTGATCCCCAAGTGGCGCCATGTAACGGTGTTTGAGGGTGAGCATGTGGAGAAGGGCGAGGTGATCGTTGAGGGTGAACCGAGTGCCCACGACATCCTGCGTCTGCAGGGTGTCGAGGCGCTGGCCTCCTACATCGTCAACGAGGTGCAGGACGTTTACCGCCTGCAGGGTGTAAAGATCAACGATAAACACATCGAGGTTATAGTGCGGCAGATGCTGCGCAAGGCGGAGATCAAGGATGGCGGTGAGACCCGCTTCCTGCAGGGCGAGCAGCTGGAGGTGGCGCGTATCCTCGATGAGAACGAGCGTGTCACTGCCGAGGGCAAGAGCCCTGCCACCTTTGAGCGTATGCTGCTGGGTATTACCAAGGCATCGCTGGCTACCGAGTCGTTCATCTCAGCGGCCTCCTTCCAGGAGACCACCCGCGTCCTTACCGATGCGGCGGTCACCGGCAAGATGGACGAGCTACGTGGTCTTAAGGAGAACGTCATCGTCGGCCGTCTGATCCCGGCCGGCACCGGACTGGCGTACCACAATGATCGTCGTAGCCGGCGTGAGGCCGAGGTAGCTTTCATGGAGGAGATCGCCAGTGTCACTACTGATATTGGCACTGAGGAGATTGGTGAAGTAGAAGGCTGACCCGAAAAACGGGGAGTTCGTGCTGGTGGTGCTTGACATGGCTATCACGCGGACATAGAATTCCGCTTCTTTTTCCCACGGGCCGGTGATATGCCGGCCTGTGTTTATTTCAAGCTGGAGCAAATTAGGAACATGGCAACAATTAACCAGCTGGTCCGTGCGCCGCGTAAGCGCAAGGTAGCCAAAAGCAACGTGCCGGCCCTGGAGGCCTGCCCGCAAAAGCGTGGCGTATGCACCCGTGTGTATACCACCACCCCGAAGAAGCCGAACTCCGCGCTGCGTAAAGTGGCTCGTGTTCGTCTGACCAACGGTTTCGAGGTCTCTACCTATATCGGTGGTGAGGGTCACAATCTTCAGGAGCACTCGGTGGTGCTGATCCGCGGCGGTCGTGTTAAGGACCTGCCGGGTGTTCGTTACCACACTGTACGTGGTGCTCTGGATACCGCAGGTGTAAGTGATCGTCGTCAGGGCCGTTCCAAATACGGCGCTAAGCGTCCCAAGTCATAAGTTAAGGTTTATACGATGGCCAGAAGAAGAGTAGCTGCCAAGCGTGAGATTCTGCCGGATCCGAAGTTCGGAAACCGCACCCTCTCCAAGTTCATGAATATCGTGATGCTCGACGGTAAGAAATCGGTTGCCGAGAAGATCGTCTATGGTGCCCTGGATCGTGTGTCTGAGAAGGCCGAGGGCAATGCCCTTGATCTGTTCGAGAAGGCTTTGAATAACATCCGCCCGATGGTAGAGGTAAAGTCCCGTCGTGTTGGTGGTGCCACCTATCAGGTGCCGATCGAAGTGCGTGGTGAGCGTGGCATGGCCCTGGCAATGCGCTGGCTGGCCGACTCAGCGCGTAAGCGCAGTGAAAAGTCGATGGGTATGCGCCTTGCCGGCGAGATTCTGGATGCTATCGAAAGTAAAGGTGCAGCTGTTAAGAAGCGTGAGGAGACTCACCGTATGGCTGAGGCCAATAAGGCCTTTGCACACTATCGCTGGTAAGTCTTTAGCTACAGGGCGGTAGGTCGTGGCACGCAAGACACCCATCGAGCGTTACCGGAATCTCGGCATCATGGCCCACATTGATGCCGGCAAGACGACCACCACCGAAAGGATTCTGTTTTACACTGGCGTCTCTCACAAGATAGGTGAGGTGCACGACGGTGCCGCTACCATGGACTGGATGGAGCAGGAGCAGGAGCGGGGGATCACGATTACCTCCGCTGCCACGACCTGTTTCTGGAGCGGCATGGATAAACAGTTCGACGAGCACCGTATCAATATCATTGATACACCTGGGCACGTCGATTTTACCATTGAGGTGGAGCGCTCATTGCGCGTACTCGATGGAGCCTGCGCAGTATTTTGTGCCGTTGGCGGTGTAGAGCCGCAGTCGGAGACGGTGTGGCGGCAGGCCAACAAGTACCATGTTCCACGTATGGCATTTGTTAACAAGATGGATCGCTCCGGCGCCGATTTCCTGCGCGTCGTCGAGCAGATTAAGACCCGCCTGGGTGCGACCCCGGTACCTCTTCAGCTCAATATCGGTGCCGAGGAGAATTTCAGGGGTGTGATCGACCTGATTCGTATGAAGGCGATCTACTGGAACGAAGAGGACCGTGGTACCAGTTACAGTCAGGAGGAGATCCCGGCTGAGCTACAGGCGAAGGCGGAGGAGCTGCGTGAGCAGTTGATCGAGGCGGCCGCCGAGGCGAACGAAGAGCTGATGGATCGCTATCTTGAAGAGGGCGAACTCAGCGATGCGCAGATACGCCAGGGACTGAGACTTCGCACTCTGGCCAATGAGATCGTCCCTTGTCTCTGTGGTTCGGCTTTTAAGAACAAGGGTGTGCAGGCGATGCTCGATGCAGTGGTCGACTACATGCCCAGCCCGGTAGATGTGCCGGCGATCGAGGGGATCCTCGATGACAAGGAGGAGAGCACCGGTACACGGCACTCGTCGGATGATGAGCCGTTTGCCGCGTTGGCGTTTAAGATCGCCACCGACCCGTTTGTCGGCACCTTGACCTTCTTCCGGGTCTACTCGGGTGTGATCACCTCGGGTGAGGCGGTGATGAACCCGGTCAAGGGGAAGCGAGAACGCATCGGTCGACTACTACAGATGCACGCCAACTCGCGTGAAGAGATTAAAGAGGTTCGTGCTGGCGATATCGCCGCTGCCGTGGGCCTCAAGGATGTCACTACCGGTGACACCCTCTGTGATATGAACAATGTGATCACGCTGGAGCGAATGGAGTTCCCTGAGCCGGTTATTTCGGTAGCGGTTGAGCCCAAGACCACAGCGGATCAGGAGAAGATGGGTGTCGCCCTCTCCAAGCTGGCACAGGAAGACCCATCCTTCCGTGTTCACACCGATGAAGAGTCGGGGCAGACCATCATCTCTGGTATGGGTGAGCTGCATCTGGAGATCATCGTCGATCGCATGCTGCGAGAGTTTAAGGTCGGCTGTAATGTCGGCGCACCACAGGTGGCCTACCGCGAGGGGATCCACAGCAAGGTCGAGGTGGAAGGCAAGTTTGTCCGCCAGTCCGGAGGCCGGGGCCAATATGGCCATGTCTGGCTTCGGTTGGAGCCACAGGAGCAGGGTGTAGGGTACGAATTTGTCAACGAGGTTGTTGGCGGTGTGGTGCCCAAAGAGTATATCCCGGCGGTCGACAAAGGGATTCAGGAGCAGATGAAGAACGGCGTGCTGGCCGGCTTCCCGATTGAGGATGTGAAAGTCACCCTCTATGACGGCTCCTATCACGATGTCGATTCCAACGAGATGGCATTCAAGATTGCCGGCTCGATGGGCTTCAGGGCGGGGGCGTTGCAGGCCAAACCTTATCTGCTGGAGCCGTTGATGAAGGTTGAGGTGGTCACTCCCGAGGAGTACATGGGGGATGTGATGGGGGACTTGAATCGACGTCGCGGGATCGTGCAGGGGATGGAGGATAGCGTCTCTGGCAAGATCATCCGCGCCGAGGTACCACTGGGCGAGATGTTCGGTTATGCCACCGACCTGCGCTCCGCGACACAGGGTAGGGCGACCTACTCAATGGAATTTGCAAAATATGCCGAGGCCCCGGCGAGTGTGGCTGACGCGGTGATAAAGAAGATTTAATTTTAAGCTTGAGCACCTGAGGTAACAGAGTCATGTCTAAAGAGAAGTTTGAACGTACGAAACCGCACGTAAACGTAGGCACCATCGGTCACGTAGACCATGGTAAGACCACCCTGACCGCGGCCCTGACCAAGTGTATGGCCGAGAAGCACGGTGGCGAGTTCAAGGCGTATG
>JAOUQQ010000002.1 GCA_029879245.1 Chromatiales bacterium
TACTTGAGATCACCGAGACCGCGCTGATGAGTGACATCGAGCACAACCTCAGGGTACTCAATGATCTGGGGGCACTTGGTATGTCACTCGCGGTAGACGATTTTGGAACCGGCTACAGCTCCCTCAATCAGCTCTCCCGCCTGCCGGTCAAATACTTGAAGATCGACCGCAGTTTTATTGAAACGATGGAGGAGGATAAGGGCAATCACACCATCGTCGCCGCCGTCATCAGCATGGCACATGCCCTGAGTATGAAAGTCATCGCCGAAGGGGTGGAGACTCATGCCCAGCACCACGCACTTAACCATCTCGACTGTGACTGTATACAGGGTTATCTATTCTATAAACCCACCGCGGTAGATACACTGCAACGACAACTGGATGAGATGAATAGCCGATCAGATACACTCAGCGCCTGATCAGCTACCCCACTACGTGAGACTAGAAATATCAACGAGCAAGAGATGCATATCAAGCTGA
The DNA here is from genome assembly GCA_029879245.1 of Chromatiales bacterium. GTDB lineage: Bacteria > Pseudomonadota > Gammaproteobacteria > Thiohalomonadales > Thiohalomonadaceae > JAPHSX01. The sequence goes on from JAOUQQ010000002.1 coordinate 481, forward strand.
CTTTGTAAAATGAGATCTTTTTAGTTCAGGCTCTCATCTATGTCATCGATACCACTGCCGTTGTCCGGCTTCAGTGTAACCATGCGACTATTCAATTCGAGCAATCGCTTGCTATTCTGTTCGTCGAACTTCATCTCCAGCACCATCACCTGTACAGCGTGACTATCAAATTTCAGCTGTATCAGCTTATTTGCCTCTGACAAAGTATCAAGCAACCCCTGTGACTCATCAGGAAGGGTGTTATATCGCATTTTCAGTGCCACCATCTGCAGAATCGCACTCACACCCAACGGCCCATGTGTGTCGATATCGACAACAACATTTGCGCTCCCCTTCGGGTTTCTGCAGTCGAGTGTCAACAACGACTCACTCAGACGCACACTACGCACCGAGTAACAGCTGAGTTTCCCCTCCTGTTGCGCCGTCTCAGCAGACGCCTCCGCCTCACCTTGCACCTCACTACTCCCACTCCTGTTTTCAACCGTGGAGGCACAACCATTCAGAATTAACAACGCGACCAAGACAAGACCCATCAAACGTTCCATATATCCCCCTCGTTTTTTTTCACCCACAGTATGGCACCGTAATGGTGACGCAACCATACACTTTATTAGAAACGTCTAATTTGCTATCATGGGCGGCTTTTCCTGCAATACCCCAAGGGCAGAGAGCCATCGCCATGTTTTTCAATTTCGAGTGCACCGATCAGGGCTGCCCCAAGAACGATATTCTCTCCGGTCTGACGGTGGCCCTGGCGCTGGTGCCCGAGGCGGTCGCCTTCGCCTTTGTTGCCGGGGTCGAGCCGCTGGTGGGTCTCTACGCCGCCTTTATGGTGGGGTTGATCACCGCCGCCTTCGGTGGACGGCCGGGGATGATCTCAGGCGCTACCGGCGCGCTCGCGGTGGTGATGGTGGCGCTGGTAGCGCAGCATGGGGTGGAGTACCTGTTCGCCGCGGTGGTGCTGATGGGTGTCATCCAGATCGCCATCGGCCTGCTCAAAATGGGCAAGTTCATCCGTATGGTCCCCCACCCGGTGATGCTCGGCTTCGTCAACGGTCTGGCCATCGTCATCTTCCTGGCGCAGCTGGAGAGCTTCAAGGTGAAGGATGCCGAGGGGGCCTCCCACTGGCTGGCGAGTGATCAACTGGGACTGATGCTGGGGCTGGTGGCGCTGACCATGGCGATCATCCACCTCCTGCCCAAGCTCACCAAGGCCATCCCCTCCTCGCTGGCGGCGATCATCGTGGTCTCGGCCATCGTCATCGGCATGGGGCTGGAGAGCCGCACCGTGGGTGACATGGCCTCCATTGCCGGCGGCCTGCCCGAGTTCCACATCCCGATGGTCCCTATCAGCTGGGAGACCCTCTGGATCATCCTCCCCTACTCCTTCATCTTTGCCGCCATCGGCCTCATCGAATCCCTACTGACCCTGAGCCTGATCGACGAGATCACCGAGACCCGCGGCCGCGGCAACCGCGAGTGCATCGGCCAGGGGGCGGCCAACGTGGCCACCGGTTTCTTTGGCGGCATGGGTGGCTGCGCGATGATCGGCCAGAGCATGATTAACGTGAACTCCGGCGGCCGAGGTCGTCTCTCCGGCATCTCGGCGGCGCTGTTCCTGCTCGCCTTTATCCTCTTCGCCTCGGGTCTTATCGAGATGATACCGCTGGCAGCGCTCACCGGGGTGATGTTCATGGTAGTGATCGGCACCTTCGAGTGGTCTAGCCTGCGCATCATGGGCAAAATCCCCAGGGCAGACGCCTTCATCATCGTGCTGGTCTCCGGCGTTACCGTGGTAACCGACCTCGCCATCGCGGTGGTGGTCGGCGTCATCGTCTCCGCCCTGGTCTTCGCCTGGGAGCACGCCAAGCACATCAACGTCACCACCTCCGAGGACAAGATGGGCGGCAAGGTCTACGAGCTGAGCGGTCCCCTCTTCTTCGCCTCGGTGAAGAACTTTCAGGACCTCTTCGATGTAAAGAACGACCCGGATGACGTGGTGGTGGAGTTCCAGAACTCCAAGGTGATGGACCACTCGGCCATTGAAGCCATTGACACCCTCGCCGAGCGATACCTCAAGGCGGGCAAGCGGCTCCACCTGCGCCACCTCAGCGCCGAGTGTACCGAGCTGCTGGAGAAGGCGGGCGATCTGGTAGAGGTCAATGTAATTGAGGACCCCCGCTATCACGTTGCCGACGACCGGCTGGCCTGAGGCCCCGCGCCGCAACTACCGAGCAGGCCTCTTATCCCTTACAATGCGCGATTGAAATAAACACAGGCAACAACCGATGAGCAAGCAGAGTGACAGCCCACGGGTGGGCATCATCATGGGTTCCACCTCCGACTGGGAGACGATGCAGCACGCGGCCGAGACGCTGGAAAAGCTCGGCGTGGCCCACGAGGTAGAGGTGGTCTCCGCCCACCGCACCCCCGACAAGCTCTTCAGCTACGCCGAAAGCGCGGCCGGGCGCGGCCTGGAGGTGATCATCGCCGGAGCCGGCGGTGCCGCCCACCTGCCCGGCATGGTCGCCGCCAAGACCCCGGTGCCGGTACTCGGCGTGCCGGTACAGTCCAAGGCGCTAAATGGCATGGACTCCCTGCTCTCCATCGTGCAGATGCCCGCCGGGATCCCGGTCGGCACCCTCGCCATCGGCAAGGCTGGTGCCACCAACGCCGCCCTGCTCGCCGCCGCCATCGTCGCCAACCACGACGACAAGGTGCGCCAGGCCCTCAACGAGTTCCGCGCCCAGCAGACCGAGACGGTGCTGGCCAGGCCCGACCCCCGAGACTAGAGGGAGCACCTAGCATGATCATCGGTATCGTCGGCGGCGGCCAGCTGGCCCAGATGATGGCACTGGCCGGTTTCCCCCTCGGCATGCGCTTTATCTTCCTCGACCCGGCCGCGGACGCCTGCGCCGGGCCGCTCGGCGAGCACCTGGTCGGCGCCTACGACGACACTACCCTGCTCAGCATCATGGCCGAGAAGGCCGACGTGGTGACCTACGAGTTCGAGAACGTCCCCGCCTCCGCCATCGCCTTCCTCCACGGCAAGGTCGATGTCGCCCCCAACGACCAGGCCCTTGCCACCGCCCGCGACCGTTTTAACGAAAAGAGCCTGTTCCGCGAGCTTGAGATCCCCACCGTACCCTTCGCCACCGTCGACTCCCTCGACGACCTGAAGCAGGCGGTAGCCGAGTTCGGCCTGCCCGCGATTCTCAAGACACGCACCATGGGTTACGACGGCAAGGGCCAGGCGCTGCTGCGTACCGAGAGCGATGTGGAAGCGGCGTGGCAGAGCATGGGCAGCGTACCGCTGATCCTCGAGGGCTTCGCCAAATTCCACCGCGAGGTCTCGATCATCACCGCCCGCGGCAAAGACGGCGAGTTCCGCTTCTACCCCCTCTCCGAGAACCACCACCGCGACGGCATCCTGCACACCGCCCGCAACCTGCACAACGACCCCAGGCAGGAGCAGGCAGAGGGCTACGCCCGTCGTATCATGGAGAGGCTCGACTACGTTGGCGTAATGGCGCTGGAGCTGTTCGACACCGACGAGGGACTGATGGCCAATGAGATCGCCCCGCGTGTGCACAACTCCGGCCACTGGAGCATCGAAGGCTCCATCACCAGCCAGTTCGAAAATCATATGCGTGCCATCGCCGGACTGCCGCTCGGCAGCACCGAGTCGACTGGCTACGCCACCATGGTCAACTTCATCGGCACCATGCCCGCACGCGAGAAGGTTCTCGCCGTGGCAGGGGCCAGCCTGCACGACTACGGTAAGGAGCCGAAGCCGGGGCGGAAGATTGGGCATGCGACGATCTGGTCGGTCCAGCCGCTGGATCAGGCACCCGAGTTCGACTGAGCCCCTTTTCTAACAACCTCTCCACCTTCAACACACTCCACAATCAGGTCACCTTACCGTCAACGGGCGGCTCACTTGTAAGTCACTGCATTGCCCATATATAGAGCCTTATAGCCAGGGGAAGCTATATGAACCCCCACTCTCGCATGACCATAACCCTATTGATGTCGGGCACTTAATTTGACCTCACTCTATCAGATACAAAAGCGTTACCGCCTGACCACCCTGATTATGGTGACGGCAGTCATTGTATTGGTAAGTTTCTGGGCCTTTGAGTTTCGCTCAGCGTTAGTAGATGTAGATGAACGCCAGGAACAGTACATCACCGAACAGCACGAACAGATCGTTGAAATGAAGGCACAGGAACTTGAGGCCCTGTTTCACGACATCTATCAAAACGCGAGAACCATCTCACTGCTACCGATGGTACGCGAGCTCAGTGGTAGCAATCGGTTAAGCGAGGATGAAGATGTGGTGGCAGACGGCAGGCTCTCTCTGGACGCACATCGGACCATTCAGCAGATCTACACCAATCTGGAGAACAACGTCAGTGTCTCGGAGGTCTACTATGTGTTGGATCGCTTTGACCCCAATAGAGAGGTCCCCCTCTTTATGTACGATCACCACATCGCCGGGATAAACGACATTGCAGCAAGTAACGAGAGCACTATCGACAATCTCTCCGATATCCCGGAAGAGCTGGAGGATGAGGAGTATCAATACTTCCCTGTTGTGTTGGCATGGTTTCGTCAACATGCACCATCCTTCCTCTGGTCGCACAGCCTGGACGATATTCCCGCACGCATCTCGCCACTACTTCGCACCTGTGACAACTCTCAGTATGACTCTATTCAACACGGAGATGTCACAAACAGTCACGGACTGATCTTTTCGTTGCCGGTCTATAGGTCAGGTACTCTCGATTTTAAAGGCATCATCACCGTTATTCTTCGAGCCAACGTGCTTGAGGCGACACTGCTTGGGGTTCCCTATCTGCCGATCACCGACGATGAGATTGCACAGCAACGGCAGCAGGGGTGGGATATGCCGGAAGTCTCTACTTTTCAGCTCATTCAGGATGAGCAGAATATACTCATCCAGGACCGGAGGGGATCTACAGAAGGATACCTTGACAGCGAAGGTCACTGGATAGAGAGAGAGTACATCTTCTCAGGTGGTATCACCTGGAAATTACGGCACTATCTTACCCCGACCATAATCGGCAGGATGGTGACATCTTACGATTCACAACGAAATAACATTATCGAATCGCGACTCTCGGTAATGTTTATTATCATCATCTTTCTACACTGGGCGTTTTATCTGCTTATAAAGTCACGCAATGAACTGATGCATCTTGCCTATTTTGATGATTTAACTGGACTACCCAATCGGGTGCAGATGATCGACAACATACAGAAATGGATCCACAACAATAATCCGCAACATCAGCACTTCTCTCTGCTGATCATCAACATCGCCAATTTTTCCATGGTCAACCAGCTCTACGGGCACCTTGCAGGTGACAGATTACTGACCCGATTATCTCAAAGACTTGCAGAGACCCTATACAGGCACTGTGAGCGGCCAGCTCTCTTTAGCAAACAATCCGCTGCCAACACTATGATAGCTCGATTGAGTGGCGATGAATTTGCCATCATCTCCAGAAAATTTGTTTTGGCTGACGACATTAAATCACTTATCCATCATCTTCATGATGCAATATCCTCACCTATTTCAATTGAACAACAGCTCAACATCAAATCAGATATCCGTATCGGTGCAGCGGTCTATCCTGCAGACGCAGACAATGCCAGCAAACTGATGGCTGCAGCTGACTATGCCTTGCAGGAGTGTCGACGCCACGGAACCGAGGTCTTCTATCTGTTTGATAATGAACTGCGAACACAGCGGGCGCGCTACAACATCCTGTCAGAAGAGAGCAAACACGCCCTTGCACAGCAACAATTCGAAATTATGTACCAACCAAAACAGTCACTAAGCGGCGGTCACATCGTATCACTTGAGGCGCTGTTACGCTGGCGACACCCGGAGAGTGGGTATATTTCACCGGTAGAATTCATTCCGATACTGGAGGAGAACAAGGGCATTATCGAAGTAGGATACTGGATTCTTCGGCAGGCATGCCACGACATCGCCACACTTGACTCGATGGGGTTTAAGGATGTGGCCATCAGCGTCAATGTCTCTGTCCGTCAGCTCTGCAGCGAGGGTTTCGCCGATGGCGTATCACGCATCCTCCGTGAAACCGACACCGCACCGTCACGCATTATCCTCGAAATCACCGAATCTTTGATGATGGAGAATGCCGAAAGTAACCTCATTGTTCTCAGACAACTCGAGGCACTTGGTCTACACATCGCCATTGATGACTTTGGCACCGGCTATAGCTCCCTTACCTATTTGCAAAACCTTCCCCTGACCTATCTCAAACTGGATAAATCCTTTATCGACAGTATGACTGATGAGAGAACGACCCATATCGTAAAGATGGTTATCGATCTGGCAAGAGGATTAAAACTTACCACCATTGCGGAGGGCATCGAAACGCTAGAGCAACGAGAGATGCTGAAGACTCTGGGCTGCGACATTATTCAGGGCTATTTACTCTCCAGACCAAAACCTCTCACTGAGCTCATCGACTGGATGCAGTCAGAGCCAACATCTGTTGATACGCGATTTGGCTAACGACCTCACACCTGTTATCCACATGAATAGTCATTCATTCGGTCATACTCTTATGCCCCACCAGTAAGAAACCGATGCCACTCCACATAATTCATTCCATCTGCTGCCGCCACAACAGATCGCGGTCGCAAGTCACTTATCAGAACCGGCTCATTGTTTAGCGTTGATGAGTGGCCTCCCGCCTCTTTAAGTATCAACTGTCCGGCCGCGTAGTCCCACAGCTTCTGCCCACCGTGCAGATAGACATCGACCCTGCCAGTTGCAACATAGCACCAGTCGAGCGCACCGGAACCTAAGTTTCGCTGTGAACTATAAGGCGGCTGTGAGGCGACCTTCGCCGCCAGCTCAGGAGTGAGGCGTTTTAGATCAATCAGGGCAATCCCCTGCTTCAGCGGCCGCGACGCCTGTGGTGCCGTTAACATTTCACCATTGAGCCATGCCCCCCTGTCCTTCTCAGCAGAAAAGGTCTCATCACGTAGCGGGTCGTAGATGATCGCAAGCTCCACCTCGCCCTTGAGCATCAGCGCCAGTGAGACACTGAAATAAGGGATACCGGCGGCATAGTTGCTGGTGCCATCCAGCGGGTCGAGCAGCCACAACCCGCCCTCGTTACTGTCGAGCAGTTGCTGTTGCTCTTCGACCGACATCTCTTCACCGAGTAGCGGGATCTGCGACCAGCGCTGCTGCAACACCTCAATCATACGTTGCTGCATCGCCAGATCGGCTTCGGTGACGATGCTACCGTCGCTCTTCAGTGAGTGGCCAATCTGCTGGAAGCGTGGCAACAACTCCTGCTGTGCTGCCTCGCGGATGATCTGTTCCAGTTCCTGTCGCATATCTTTGTCTCAAACATAAAAAAGGGGAGTGGCGAGCCACTCCCCCTTTTTAACACATCAGCTATTCGATATCAGGCGCGGCCCATTACCGAGAAGCTCTTGACGAAGGGACCGGCCATCCGCGGGTCCTTGATCATCGCACTGTAGTCACCGGTACTAAACTTCAGCTTGCCGGTGGCGTAGGCGGTGCCGAGGCCCATCATACCCACGCCCTTCGCTGCCCAGCCGCTCCAGTTATCGGCACTGGCGCGCAGATCCCAGTTCAGTGACTCACCATTATAGGCGCCAGCAGTAGTTGCCTTGCCATTTTCAATCACCAGTACACCGGCAGGTGCATCGTCACCGGCAAAGCCATAACCGATGGTGGAGTTAAAGCCGATCTGCTCCAGCGCACCGGAGAGTTCTGGCTCAGCATTCCACTGCTCAGCAAAAGATTTCATCCACTCATCAGAAAACATGTCAGCCATGGTACTTCCCTCACTAGTTGGTTAGTTGTAGATAGATATTGTTATTATGAGTCGGACAATATAGTGCGACTTCGGAACCTATGCAAGCAGGCTGTTCAGCCAACAGCCAAACTAAAATCGCCACGCGGCCCCCACCAAAAACACATTGTTGTTGTACTGGTAGCGATCATCACTATTTTTGATACGACTCCCCTCCCCCTCCAGGTAGTACTCTAACTTATCGCTGTAAAGATACTCACCACGTAACTGCAGGGAGCTCCCAGATGCACTCTTGGCACCCTGAGCAGGATCCTCAAAGTTAAGGGCATTGGCGTAGTCACGTGTGTAGCTTCTGGCCTTCGCACGCAGACGAAGTTGATCGTTTATATCATGGATCAGGCGCACCTTAATCGTCCCCTGATCCATATCGTTGTAGCCCACATGGTTATCTCGACGCTGCAGCATTTCATAATCCACATAAGCAACGGTGGCCGGAGAGAATCGGTGGCGTAGACCCGCCTCTATGCCGAAAAAGTTGTAGCGCAAAGTGGGGTTGGTACCAGGCAGTGAGCCATCTGCGCTGTAGGCACGACGCTCCGTATAACGCTCCACCTCACTATTTATACCAAGATTAAACTTCATCCCCTTAGTGATTCGATGCTCCCAGTAGGTCCCCAGCTTCATCGATGTGTGGTCATACTGCGACCAGGCCACCGGGTCATCATAGTTGCGATTGGTATACTCACCCTTAATCCCCACGGAGTTAGCCGCTGACAGCTTTCTCTCGTAGTCGCCTTCAACTCCCACACTCATATAGGAGTATCGATTTGAGACATCGCCTCCGCCTGTGGAAACCTTGGGGTCACCGCTATCGCGATCCACATAGACCTTATTTTTCTTCTGCAGCACAACACCCACATAGCTATTGGCCTTTTTACCTGCCTCACTATCAAGACCCAGTTTGAACTTGTGGTCACTGTATCCTGCATCAGACAGTGCTTTGTCGGGGTAAAACGCCCCCTTGAATCGATAGCTGGCAATCATCGCCGAGGTCGCGTCTATCCGGTTTTTCATCTCACCTTCAATCTTCAATGGGACAAAAGCACCCGCCTGTTCGTCAGGTGTCACCGTGGTGGCACCGGTAGGGTCGGCTGCCCAGTCAACATAACTGTGGTCCGGGGCATGATAGGCATTGCTCTCATACCCAACCCCGGTCTCTATCAGCCAGTTCACCTCTGCACTACTACCCTCTGTCTCCGCCTGCACTACCGTCACGGATAGTGCAGTGGCGACTATACCGAGATATTGTTTTATTCTCATTGCATTGCTCCACTCTCATGGTTAATTATCTGTTCCAGCAATTTCAGTTCAGCCTTCAGCCCCTGATGGTCAGGCGCTAGCGCCAGTGCCTTATAGAGCTCTCTTCTCGCACGCTGTTGCTCACCACTGTTTCGCAGCGTCTGCACCAGTTCAAGGCGCAATGTGACACTATCTGTGCGAATATCGAGTGCCTGCTCAAATAACGTAATAGCCTCCCTGTACTGCTTACGGGCGATGAGCGTCTTTGCACGTAATTGCAGCCCCTTCACGTTCTGTGGTTCAAGCAGCAGTAGACGCTGCAGGGCAGCGTCTGCGCCCACATAATCTCTGGTCGTCATATAGGCCAGCGCGAGGTTATACCAGGCGCTGGCATAGCTCTCGTCATACTCTAACGCGATGCGGTAATGTTCAATCGCCTTCATCGTCTGTCCTTCATTCATCAAACGCACAGCAAGATTGAGTCGTGCACTGTTGTACTTCGGCCTTTGGCGTAATGCCTCCTCATACGCCTCAATTGCCTTCTGACTATTTTCCAAACGCCCCTGCAACACCCCGATGTTGTACCAGGCCTGACTGTAATCAGGGCTTAGTTCAACAGCACGCGAAAAGGAGTTTAATGCTTCTTCGTGCTCCTTCTGTCGCATCTGCAAAAGGCCAAGGTTGTACCATGCCGTAGGATAATCACTCCGCTGCGCTATCGCCTTGCGATAACTCTGTTCTGCCTCCGGATACCTCTTCTGGGCGCGTAGAACCAAACCTCGATTTAACAGCGCTTCGGGATAATTACCCTGTTGCAGCGCCAGTGCGGCCTCATAATCATCAATAGCCTGCTGGTAACTACTCATTCGATAGGCCGCTCGCCCACGATTAAACAGCCCCTTAACGTGTTGAGGATCCTCCCGTACCACCCAGTCAAACTCTTCATAGGCCGCCTGCCACGCCTTCTCATCAAGCAACAGCAGACCCAGGTTGTAGTGTGCAGCACTGTATTGCGGTTCGTACTGCAGTAGCTCCCGATAACGCGCTATCGCCTCGCTTCGGACACCTCCGTCGCTAAGGTGTTGTGCCAGGGAAAAGAGAGTGGCGGGGTGATGAGGCGACAGATCCAGTATCGCCAGCAACTGCTCCTGCACTGTCTCATCCCCCTCGGCCATCAGCGCCAGTTCAAGGCGTGGCTCGACCATTGTTGGCGCAAGACGTATCGCCATATTAAAACTCATTACCGCCTGCTTACGCCCTGTTTCACCGCGGGCCAGCAATGCGCGCCCTAATTGCGTATAGGCCCGCGCCCTCCTTGCCCCACCGGCCATCGTTGTTGCCCTGTCGAAAAGGGTGACCGCCTCTTCACCGCCCTGTTGCAATAACAGCAGACCCAGATTGTAGTGCGCCTCAAAGTGGTTGGGATTTATCTCGATAACTCTTCGGTAATCATCCATCGCCATCGCTACGTGCTGCAGCTTTGAATTAGTCCGCGCCCGGTAGAAATAGAGACCGGGCCATACAGGTTGCTGCCCGGCTGCCTCATTAAGTGTCTGCAGTGCCTCGTTGTATCTCTGCTGCTGATATCGCAACACCCCCAGCATGCCTCGTCCCGGTGAGTCATCAATCGTCGCTAACCGCGTCTGTAGCCGCTCTTCCGCCTGTTGCCACTTCCTCTCGCCGATCAGTGTCGCAATCGCTGCCAGCTCACTGTCCCGCCCCGCAAACTGTGTGGTATCGAACTCCTCCATACCGCTTTCATCAGACTTATCCAACGGCGCATGGATGGTGATCACCGTCACCTGCTCCGCCTCCAGCCCCACCTGGTAGCGCACTACTGCCAGCAGTAGAAAGAGTAGTAGCAGTACCCCGATGATCGGCAGAAAACTCTCCTTTAGTGTCTGCTTCATCTGATCGCCTCCAGCAGGGGGCGCATCGCCTGTCGATTGACGTTCTGGATCTCCAGCCCGGGGCGGGCGTTAATCTCCAGCAGTACCGGCCCGCTCTTACCGATCGCGATATCGATTCCGAGATACTTCAGCGGCACCGCCTCGGCGATGTGGCGTGAGTGGCTCAGAATCTCGCTCCAGAACGGCATCTCTACCCCGATAAGTACCGTGCCACTGTCTGGGTGTTTCTCTATCGGTACCCCCTGCAGCATCGCATGGGTGCAACGCCCGGACTCCAGTGCGATCCCGAGCCCTACCGCCCCCTGATGCAGGTTGGCCTTGCCGTCCGAGGCGTGCGTCGGCACCCGACTCATCGCCAGCACCGGCTCGTGCTTAAACAGGATGATCCGTACATCGGCAAGGCCCCGATCATAGAGCCGTTCCATCACCTCATGCTGTACCACCCGCTCCTCGATGATCGCCGCATCGTTATTGTCGAACGAGAAGACGCCGAAGATGATGTCGGAGAGGTGGCGCTGTATCGCCTCAAGACTGTAGCGCTTACCGCTGATACCGAGCCACTCATCACCCTCACGACCAACGATCACTATAATGCCGTTACCGGCACTGCCACTGGCCGGTTTGATCACAAACTCATCAAGCCCTTTCAGGTCCTCCGCCAGGGTACGCAACTCATAAAAATAGCGGTAGCTATAGTGGGTCTTTGCCAGTGGCACACCCAGCGGTTGCAGGATCTCCTTACAGAGTAATTTGTCGTTGGCGACAGGAAAATCGCAACGTGCATTGTGTGGGTAGACATAGCCGAGATTGCGTCGGTTCATCGACAGCACATCAGCTGCCGCATCACGTACCTGACGCCACTTGTTTAACCAGTCAGGCATTGCTCACCCCGCTCTGCAGCAGGTGACGGAACCGGTAGTACTCCATCAGCCGCATACCTACCCAGCGGCCGAGCCACATGTTGAGCGCCATCACCACCAGCAGCAGTTCGGGGAAGGCGAGGAACAGCGACTGCATAAAGAGCGACGACATCACCGCATAGCAGGCGGCGATCACCACCGCTGTGGTCGCCATCAGGTGCAGCGCCTTTTTCACCCCCTGCTCCTCGGTGATGATGGCGAAACGCTCTGCGGTGATTGCCAGGATGGCGATGGGGAAGAGGGTCATCTGCGCCAGCTCGAACAGCCCGAGTTGTACCCCGGTAACGGTCATCATCATCATCACCACTACCACCACCGCCAGGATCACCGCCATCTTTGGTGAGTGAAGCAGTTGCAACCAGTCGAGCCCTTTACGCACCAGTGCGGTGATGGTGATAATCAGGATAAAACCGATTAACCCCCACACCAATCCCGTCTCACGCGCCGCCGCGGCGATCAGCGCCGGCAGAAAGGTGCCGAAGGTCTCAATCCCAATCACGTTACGAAATACCACGGTGACGAAGGCGCCCAGGGGGATCATCAGCAGCACCTTGAGCAGGTCCTGGGAGATCCCCACCCGTTCAAACAGGGTGTAGAAGTTGATCAGGTTGAAGATCGAGTCGCCCAGTGTCTGTTGTGCCTCGTAGCGTGGGATCAGCCGTTTGGTGGTAGTGAAGCGATATTGAAAATTAACATTACTGCTGTGTTTGAACAGCACCTCATCACCGTAGTAGAGGGTCAGATAGTTGGCGGGGATCTCGGCGTAATGGTCGTTGATCGTATCAAAGGGAACCCAGTGGCCGTTCACATAGGCCTCCACCCACTGGTGGCTGGTACGCTTGCTTCCCCCCTCCATAATAAAACCACCCACCAGGCGCGCCGGAATATTGAGCTTGCGCGCCAGGGCGACGAAGAGACGTCCCTTGCCGTTACAGCTCGCCTCACCCAGTTTCAGCGCGGTAAGGGCGTCGGTATAGCCGGAGAAGTTGCGATTTTCAAATGCATCCTGCAGGTGACGATGGATGGTGGTCAGACTCTCAGCAAGGGTGCGTTCCTGAGTGGCGGGCAGGAGCTGCTCCACCCTCTCGGCGATCAACGGGGAGTCGACCTGAATCCCCTCCTCAACCATCAGATAGGGCTGCAGCGATGGGGGGTAGTGGGCGGGTATCGATTGCCCTTCGGGCAACTCGTAACGCACCGGCTTACTCTGCACCAGTACCGTGTAACGTACCTCCTGATGACCCTGGACACCATCGCCCTCCCAGCTGGCGATACGATTCATTCCCTCGCTCTGCAGATTCTGGGTGAAGAGGCCGGTCGCCTGCTGCTCCTCAATGATTAACTGGCGCGCATCAGAGCGGGGAAGAAAGGCCTGCATCTGGATGCGATCACCGTGGCCATCCACCTCCATCGCCAGCTCCACCTGATAGCTCTGCTGCGGGATCAACCCCTTTAACGGGTAATCGAGGAGAAACAGCTTGAAGCCCATCATGCCAAATGGCAAAACCACGAGGAGACCAATGAGTAGCCAATAGGCCGCTCGGCGTCTTCCACTCTTTTTTTGTTGTTCTGCCACGGAGTCACCATCCAGGTGCTAAAGGTGGCGCGATCTTATCTCCATGAACCTTAAAAAAACATTAAATGGCACACACTAATCAAGGCCATTCGACGGGCGGTAGCGAGACGGCTGCAAGCTGCTACCCGACGAAAAGCCGCGCATTGCGGAACATGCGCATCCACGGGCCGTCCTCTGCCCACTCATCGGGGCACCAGGAGTGCTGCACCGCGCGGAATACCCGCTCGGGGTGGGGCATCATGATGGTAAAGCGGCCATCGGTAGTGGTCAGGCCGGTGATCCCCAGTGGTGAGCCGTTGGGATTGGCCGGATAGAGCTCGGTGGGGTCGCCGTAGTTGTCGACATAGCGCAGCGCGGCAAGGTGTTTACGCAACACCTCGCTCGGCTCGTGACCTTCACGGAACTCGGCACGCCCCTCGCCGTGGGCCACGGCGATCGGCATCTTCGAGCCCTCCATCCCGGCAAGGAAAATGGAGGGTGACTTCAGCACCTCGACCATCGAGACACGCGCCTCGAACTGCTCGGAGTTGTTGCGCACGAAGTGGGGCCACGCCTCGGCACCGGTGATCAGGTCGTGCAGGTTGGACATCATCTGGCAGCCGTTGCAGACACCGAGGCCGAAGGCGTCTTCACGGGTGAAGAAGGCCTCGAACTCGTCGCGGGCGCGCGGGTTGAAGAGGATCGACTTGGCCCACCCCTCACCGGCACCGAGCACGTCACCGTAGGAGAAGCCGCCGCAGGCGACCAGTCCGTGGAAATCCTTGAGCGAGACGCGCCCGGCGATGACATCGCTCATGTGCACGTCGACCGCGTTGAAGCCGGCGCGGTCGAAGGCGGCGGCCATCTCGATCTGGCCGTTGACCCCCTGTTCGCGCAGCACCGCCATGCGCGGCCGCACACCCCTGTTGATGAAGGGGGCGGCGACATCCTCGTCGATGTTGTAGCTCAGGGTTGCGCTCATGCCCGGGTCGTTGGCGTCGAGCAGGCGGTCGTACTCCTCTCTCGCACACTCGGGGTTGTCGCGCAGGGACTGCATCTGGTGGGTGGTGGCGGACCAGGCACGCTGCAGCTCGATGCGCGACTCATCAAACAGGGTGCGCCCCTCGCGCTTTATCACAATGCGGTCATCGTCGTTAAGCGAGCCGATTACGAAACTGTGGTGGCCCAGCTCGTACTCGCGCAGCAAGGAGAGCACCTCTTCGGTGTCCTGATGGTGCACCTGGATCACCGCCCCCAGCTCCTCGCTGAAGAGCGCGGCGATCACATCGCCGTCCAGCTCATCCATCTCGATCTCGACACCGGTATGACCGGCAAAGGCCATCTCCGCCACGGTGGTGAAGAGGCCGCCGTCGGCACGGTCGTGGTAGGCGATGATCTTGTGCTCGGCACTCAAGTTCTGAATCGCGGCGAAGAAGTTCTTCAGCATCTGCGCATCGTCCACGTCGGGGGCGCGGTGCCCCACCTCGCCGAAGACCTGGGTAAGGCAGGAGCCGCCGAGACGGTTCTGCCCCTTGCCCAGGTCGATGAGGATCAGATCGGAATCACCCCTGTCGCTACGCAGCTGCGGGGTGAGGGTCTTGCGTACATCGGAGACCGGGGCGAAGGCGGAGATGATGAGGGAGAGCGGCGCGGTAACCGACTTATCTTCACCGTCGTTCCACACCGTCTTCATCGACATGGAGTCCTTGCCCACCGGGATGGAGATCCCCAGTTGCGGGCAGAGTTCCATCCCCACCGCCTTCACCGCCTCGTAGAGGCCGGCATCCTCGCCCGGGTGACCCGCCGGGGCCATCCAGTTGGCGGACAGCACGATATCCTCGATTTGGTCGACCTTGGCCGCGGCAAGGTTGGTGAGCGCCTCACCCACCGCCATTCGAGCCGAGGCGGCGTGATCGACCAGCGCCACCGGGGTGCGCTCGCCCATCGCCATCGCCTCGCCGGTATAGCCGGAGTAGGTGGAGGCGGTAACGGCGCAGTCGGCCACCGGCACCTGCCACGGACCGACCATCTGGTCGCGGTTGACCAGGCCGGTGACGCTGCGATCACCGATGGTGATGAGGAAGGTCTTGTCGGCGATGGTCGGCAGCCGCATCAGGCGGTAGGCGGCCTCCCGGATCTCGACCTTGCGGGTATCGAATTCACGCTTCTGGAACGGCTTGTGCTGCACCTCGCGCAGCATCTTCGGCGGCTTGCCCAGCAGCACCTCCATCGGCATGTCGATGGGACTGTTGTCGAAGTGGCCATCGCCCAGCACCAGTTGCTGCTCTTTGGTCGCCTCGCCGATCACCGCGAAGGGTGCACGTTCACGCTCGCAGATGGCGGCAAAGCGCTCCATGTCCTCCGGTTTGATCGCCATCACGTAGCGCTCCTGCGACTCGTTGCACCAGATCTCCATCGGCGCCATACCCGGCTCGTCGTTGGGGATGGCACGCAGCTCAAAGCGGCCGCCACGCCCGGCGTCGTTGACCAGTTCGGGCATGGCGTTGGAGAGGCCACCGGCGCCGACGTCATGAATGGAGACAATCGGATTCGCCTCACCCAGCTGCCAGCAGCGGTCGATCACCTCCTGGCAGCGGCGCTCCATCTCCGGGTTGCCGCGCTGTACCGAGGCGAAGTCGAGACTTTCCGCCGACTGCCCCGAGGCCATCGAGGAGGCGGCGCCGCCGCCCAGGCCGATCAGCATCGCCGGTCCACCGAGCACCACCAGCTGGGCGCCGGGCGGGATGACATCTTTTTCCACGTGGTCGACACGGATGTTACCGAGGCCTCCGGCGAGCATGATCGGCTTGTGGTAGCCACGCACCTCATCGCCGTTGGGGCCCGGCACCTTCTCCTCGTAGGTACGGAAGTAGCCGTTGATCGCCGGGCGGCCAAATTCATTATTGAACGCGGCACCGCCGAGGGGACCGTCGATCATAATATCGAGGGCCGAGACGATGCGCCCCGGCTTGCCGTAGTCGACCTCCCACGGCTGCTCGAAGCCGGGGATCTTGAGGTTGGAGACGGAGAAACCGGTGAGGCCCGCCTTGGGCTTGGAGCCGCGACCGGTCGCCCCCTCGTCGCGGATCTCACCTCCGGAGCCGGTGGCGGCACCGGGGAAGGGGGAGATGGCGGTGGGGTGGTTGTGGGTCTCCACCTTCATCAGGATCGCCATCTCCTCCTGGTTATAGCCATATTCCGCGGAGCCGGGTGCGGGGAAGAAGCGCCCCGCCTGGGGGCCTGAAATCACCGCAGAGTTATCTTTATAGACTGAGAGGGTCTTGCCCGGATTCTGCTGGTGGGTGTTGCGGATCATGGCGAACAGCGACTTCTCCTGCTCCTGGCCGTCGATGATCCAGTCGGCGTTAAAGATCTTGTGACGGCAGTGCTCCGAGTTGGCCTGGGCGAACATCATCAGCTCGGCGTCGGAGGGATTGCGCCCCAGCGCGGTGAAGTTCTCCACCAGATAGTCGATCTCATCAGAGGCCAGGGCCAGGCCCCACTCGCTGTTGGCACGCTCCAGCTCCGCCTTGCCGCCGCCCAGCACATCCACGGTGCGCAGCTCGGCGGGCTCGTGACTGGCGAACAACCCCGCCGCATCCTCCACGCTATCAAGCACCTGCTCGATCATGCGGTCGTGGATCAGGGCGGCGAGCTGGGCACGGCCCTGCTCGGAAAGTGCGGCGCCGTTCTCGCCCGTGGCATACCAGGCAACACCGCGCTCCAGCCGTTTGATCCCGGTAAGGCCGCAGTTGTGGGCGATATCGGTCGCCTTGGAGGCCCAGGGTGAGATGGTGCCGATGCGCGGGATCACCAGCAGCAGGGTGCCCTCGGGCTCCTCGGACTTCACACTCGGTCCATAGGTGAGGATCTGCGAGAGCACCGTCTGTTCGTCACTGCTGAGTTCACTGTCGCACTCGGCAAAGTGGAGATACTCGGCATAGAGATGCTTCACCTCGGGGGCGCCATCAGCGGCGCGCGCCATCAGCTTGTCGAGGCGGAAGGGGGAGAGGGCGGGGCTACCACGCAGAACCAGCATCGCTATCGGCCTTTAGTATAAGGTAATCGAGAATCGGCGATTTTACTGGAAGCGGCGCACAACATAAACCGTATCTGCAGGTCACCGAGGCTGGCCATCTCCACCCCAGCCCCCTATCATCGTAACCCTGCACGCCATCAGGAGAGGAGAAAAGGAATGAAAAGGCTTGCCTGTCTGTTACTAACGGTCACTCTACTCGGTTGTCAGGGCGAAGAGCCGAGTGACTTTTTGTTACTCAACCTCGCCTCAAACGGTGAGGTCAAGCTGATCCCCGATATGGCCTCCATGAGCGCTACTATCAGCTGTACCGACAAGGTTATCGAACGTTCGGCCGACTGTACCAAGCGCGCCATTACCAACCTGTTTCAGCTACTGGATAAACACGGCATTAAGAAAGAGGACTACCACAGCACCCGTATCAATCTGGAGAAGGAGCACACCTGGCGCAACAACTCCCACATCTTTGTCGGCTACAAATCCTCCAGCACCATCAGCATGGTATTCCGCGATCTCGATGCGATGAGCCAGGTGATCACCGCAGCCCTGACGATGAAGAGCGTGGAGCTCTCAGGCCTCAACTACTCCCACTCACAGATTGATGAGATGAGTCAGCAGGCCTATCTCAATGCCCTCGACACCAGCCGGGAACTGGCAGAGAAGATGCAGGAGAAGCTGGGTGGCAAATCGCTGGTGGTGATGGAGGTCAATAATAGCGGGCAGAATTTTGTCACACGAGTACCCGCTGGTTTAATGAAGAGGGAGATGGCTCAAGGTTTTGCCGACACAGCCACCTCACCCATCCAGATCAACCCCGGCGAGCTCACCCTGGCCAAAGAGGTGAACGTCCTCTACAAGGTCTACCGTTAGCGGGCCGCGGCGCGTAAACTGCCCGCCACACCATCAGGAACAACCGAAAGCCATGAGTGAAGCGCTAAACCATCCGGAGATCCCGCCCAGCCCCAACACCAGCGGGGAGGAGGCGGCCCTTGCCGCCGCCATCTCAATTCACTACATCACCATGGTGCTCTATGTGCTGGGGTTCATCGGCACCACAGGTAGCCTGTTGCTCAGCCTGCTGCAGAGAGAGAGTGAGAACTATCTCCTCTACGCTATTCTGTGCCTGCTACCGGTAATCCTCTTTCTGATGCACCTGATGGCGCTCAAGGGTCTGAAAAAACATCAGCCCTGGGGCTACAGGGCCTCCCGAGGGCTCGGGATATTACTACTGTTCGGCTTTCCCTTCGGCACGGTACTCGGACTCTTTTTACTGTCACAGCTATCCAAATTCCGGTTTGATGAGCACGGCGAGCCAAGCCATGAGTAGTGACACCGAACTCCCCCACTGCCCCCTGTGGCGCCGCCTCGCGGCCATTCTGTATGACAGCCTGCTGCTACTGGCTCTACTCTTTATCGTCAGCGCCATCCACCTGGCGATCAGCGGCGGCAGTGAGGCCCGTACCGACGCAGACATCGTGCGCACACTTCTAATAGTACTCACCGCCTTCGCCTTCTTCGCCTGGTTCTGGCTCCACGGAGGCCAGACCCTGGGGATGCGCGCCTGGCGCATCCGCCTGCAGAATCGCGGTGGTGGCCCCATCACACCATGGCAGGCACTATTGCGCTTCCTCTGCGCCATCCTCTCCATGCTAGCACTGGCGCTGGGCTTTCTCTGGTCGCTGGTGGACCGGGAAAGGTACACCTGGCACGACCGCTTCTCGATGACGGAGTTGGTGGTGTTGCCTAAGGAGAGGGCGAGGAAGTAAACCACATTGCGTCAATATCTGATGCGCAATGAACACATGTTAAAGAGGGAGTAAAGGAATTTTGCGTTTCAGATTTATTATTATGATAGCTATTGCCATGCATATTGGTTCAATACAGGCAAGTTCTGACGTCGGATTCATCATACAACAGAAGAATTTCACTATCACACTTCGCCTTGGTATTGCCGATATCGGAGAGAATGATCCGAGCTATGAAAATGAAATTATTGGCGCAGACAAACTGTTCTTCTCCTTTATGCAATGGACAGTAGCTCATCGCACTGAGCTTCGCGATCGAGACAATGCTGTAACCATTTATCTCGACATGACGAACAAAGAATTTGGCATTGAATCAAGTAACGGAACATATACCGGGAATATTGAATACACCCCAGACAAAATGGTCGTTACTATCTTAAATAAAGTCGAGTCATTACTTGGCATTCAACACAAGAACTTTAATAACATAAATGAGATCCCACTTTTTATCGTTCGTTCCAGTGAATATATCGATACCTATAGGCTCAGCGATATCTATTTCGGCTCTATACCAAGCTATATGTACAGCCACTCAGAAAACAACTACCTTTTACTTAAATGGGAATGGGACAAAGACTCAGAGCTTGCTCGACAGATGGATGCTGCTGGTGCAACCGTTCACCAGACAGGCCTAACTCGCGAATTAAGTAAAAAACTACTGGATAAACTCGACTAACCTGAGGTTCTCACCATAAACAAATTACCGATTCGCGGCGAGACGCCGCTCCCACAATCTAACCAGAGCAACTGTGTGGGGCCCATCCCGGGCCGAAAGAAGCAGCAGCAGAGATCATTCCCCAACCACCCCTTCCAACTCCCCCTCCCCAACCGGATAACTCATCGCAATAAATCCGGGGAAACGCTCACGTAGTTGCTCCAGCTTTGTCTCTTCCTCCTTGTTGTAAAAAACGATCACCCCCCCTTAATATGCTGGATGCGACAAGGATAAGCTTGAGATTGCCTGCGCAATAACGGAATCCACTAAAGAAACCGCGCCCCTTTACTCTGCATACGAAATAACACAAGATCAGTCGGCCGACCTTACAAGAACGCCAGACAAAATTAGGGAGCAGAAATTCTCATGGATAAACAACCAATCAAACCTTCTAAAAGTGGCTGGAAAATTTTAGGTTATGTTTTTGTTTATTTTTTTATAATAATTGTCGGCCTCATCTCATACATAGCTCTTTCTGTAATAAACATGATGAAAGGGGAGGCTTACCAATTATCACTAGAGGCGGTTATATCTAATCCAGAGGTAGTCTTACTGGTGGGCGAAGACCCAGAGCCAGGATTTATTGTCACTGGCAGGCACTCGTATTCCTTAATCGATTCTGCTGAAAGCGTTGATTTAACCTACTCAATTACGGGATCTAAATCTGAAGCCGAGGTGTACGTTCATGCCACCAGTATGGCGGAACAGTTGGCGCTACAGGAAATTACAGTGGTGGATAATAAAACCGGAGAAAAGATCGTAATAAAAACACAAACAGAATAGCCCATAGGGTGGGTAGAGCAGAGCGAAACCCACCATTCACTACAACCCGGTGGGTTACGCTGCGCTAACCCACCCTACCCCCCAATCACCCCCTCCAACTCCCCCTCCCCAACCGGATAACTCATCGCAATAAATCCGGGGAAACGCTCACGTAGTTGCTCCAGTTTTACCTCTTCCTCTTTGTTGTAGAAGACGACAACCTTCACCCCCGGGATGTGCTGGGTGACGGCGAGGATGGTCTCGAGGTTGCTGGTGCGATCACGGAACTCAAACTGAAAATTGAACTCGGCGACGACGACGGCTGGCTGCGCCTTTTTCAGGGTGGTGATCGCCTTGCGCCCGGAGGTGATGGTCTCTACCCGGTAGCCGAGGCGTTGATAGAGGGGCGTGAAGTCGGGGTAGCCGCCCAGTTCCACCACACTCATCAGCAGCGGCTGACTCACAGTGAACCACCGACGGGGTGCATGGCAAACTCGGTCTCTTCCATCTCACCCCCGGTGTTGATATTGACCCCCGCGACACCGGGCATGCGGCTGAGGATATAGGCGGCCATCAACTGCATCATGGTCTGGTTGCCTGCCTCTTCGGCGCTCATCAGTTTGTCGGCGGCGATCTGGCAGCGCTGTCTCGGGTTGGGGCTTTCGATCCACTGTCGCCCCATCTGCCATCCCTGGTCCATGTCGGCATCCATTTTTGCAAAGAACTCTTCGGCCTCCACCATCATGCCGGGGGGGGTATCAACCGCGATCTGTCGCTCATCGATAAATACTGTCAGTAACAAAATTCTCTCTCCTCGGCTTATCGTAATGCCGAATAATAAGGGGTTTGTGACGCGAACCCAACGCAACACCCTGAATTTTCACAAAAAACTATATCAGTCTCGCCTGATACGCTAGAATAGTAGCGGACTTTACCGTGGCGCAGGGCTTTTGTCCGCCTCTTCGTTCCGCGCCACACGACCCCGACCTATGACGGAAATAAACGATATAAAGGTGACTGACTGATGAAATTTCCTCCCTTTTCACGCGTACTAAAAGCGCTGGTAGTTGCGATCGTGCTGGCCGTTGCCGGCTATTTTCTCTACCCCACACTCGGTTTGATTGAGAGCTCTGCACAGCATCTGGCCCTCACTCTCGCCGTGGGTGCCCTGCTCGGTGGCATCCTCTCCGCCATTGAGTTTTCTGGTGCCACCGCCAAAACCGACTCCGGCGAGAAGAAGACTATCTTCGTAGGTAATCTCGCCTTCAAGGCCTCCCCCGACGAGCTGACCCGCCTGTTTGCCAAGTACGGCAATGTGCAATCGGTACGCATCATGAAGGACCGCGCCACCCGCCGCCCCCGCGGTTTTGCCTTTGTCGAGATGGATGCCCACGGCGCCGCCAGGGCGATCAAGAAGCTCGATGGCATGGAGTTTCTGGGACGCAACCTGCGCGTTAATGAGGGTGCCGATCGCAAGGAGCACAACGAGGCCGCCTGAACCCACCTCATCCCCGGCGGCGCCCTGCCGCCGGGATATCCATTCTGAGCCGTAACGATGCAACTCCCCAAAAGTCTTAGCGAATTTTTTACCCAGAGCCATACCCGCTACCGGGTGTTTGACCTGGGTCGAGGTCTGCGCAAACTCGACAGCGAGACCTTCCGCCAGTTCGAGGATAGTGAGCTACCCTATCCCTATCCGCTGCAACAGCAGGCGTGGCTGGGGATCCTCGGCTGGAACAGCGAAGAGAAGGCTGAGCAGTTTATCTGGTTCCTCAAATTTCCGTTGGATGAAACTGGCAAACTGGTCCCCACCGCCCGCGACAGCTTCCTGCACGGTCTGCTGGAGACCCTCGGCAGCAACATCCAGGCGGCCCGCGAGGGGGGCGAGTTTAACGATGCGATGAGGGAGAGCCCCTTCGGCTTCAAACCCAAAGAGAGCATGATGGCAGGCTTTCACGCCAGGGCATTAAAGGCACTAAGCCAGCCCGCCAGCCGCTACTACGACCATGCCCGCGACTATCTGGACGGCAAGCCCGGCTACGACCAATGGGCCTTCGTCGGTCTACAGGGCTTTGCCGATGTGGCGGCCCGCCTCGATAGTGACAACAACGAGACGCGGGTACTCAAGGCACTGCCGCAACTGCCAGCCCCCGCCCTTAGCGCCCTGTGCGGTTTTCTGGAGAACGAGTCACTCTCCACCGCCCTCAGTGAGGCGATGCTGACTCGTCTGCAACAGGAGCTAAGCGCCGGGGAGGCCGATCTGAATGTGATCACCGCCCTGCTGCGCGCCTTTGCCCTGTCAGGGCCCGGGCTGGCCGCACAGGCGGTTGAGGCGGCCCTGACAAGCCCCCTTGGCACCAATATCCACCTGCTGGCGGCCATCGCCGCGCGCAACTGGGAGCTATTGAAGGATGAGGCAATGGCCGCTCGCTTCATCGAGGCACTGGCTGGCAACACCCTGGGGCACGATGCCTTTGCTCAGGTGATGGGCGATCTCTTGGCCATCCCGGGAATGCGTGCTGTACTACTTGCCCAACTGCGCTCCCCTGATCGCAGCGAGGCACTCAGCGCCGCGGTGGGGCACATGTTCGGGCAGAACTTCTGAGCCCTGACAGCCCCGCCGTGGATGCACCCCTGCGGATCCTCTATCGCGACGAGCGCCTCATCGCCGTCGACAAACCCGCCGGCATGCTGGTACACCGCAGCTGGATCGCCTCGCAGGAGGAGGTGTTCCTGCTGCAGACCCTGCGCGATCAGATCGGCCAGCGGGTCTATCCGATTCACCGCCTCGATCGCCCCACCTCCGGGGTGATCCTCTTCGCCCTCTCCAGCGAGGCGGCACGCGAGATGTGCGGGGTATTTGAGGCGCGCAAGGTTACCAAGGAGTACCTGGCGATCGTCCGCGGCTTTACCGATGAGCGGGGTCATATCGACTATGCGCTACAGGAGGAGCCCGACAAACCGGCACAACAGGCGGTGACCGACTATGAACGGCTCGCCACGGTGGAGCTACCGATCCCCATCGGTCGATATCAGAGCGCGCGCTACTCGCTGGTTCGCGTGATCCCGCTAACGGGGCGAATGCGCCAGATCCGCAAACACTTCCATCACATCTTCCACCCGCTGATCGGTGATACCAGCCACGGCGAGGGGCGGCACAACCGGCTGTTCCGTGATCGCTTCGACTGCCACCGCCTGCTGTTGCACGCCCATCGACTCACCCTGCAACTACCCGAGCAGAGTCTCCCTCTCACCATTGAGGCACCACTGCCCGATGAGTTTGAGCGTCTTTTCGAGCAGTTCAACTGGCAACATTGTGCAGTGTGAGCGCTGATTTTCGTGCTAATTTTACAGGGGACGATAGCAATAGACCGAAGGGCCAACCGTAATGATTGAAGATCTCAAAGGCGATGAGTCGTGGCGCATGTTCCGCATCATCAGCGAGTTTACCGAGGGCTTTGAGGAGCTCTCCGACATCGGCTTTGCCGTCACCATCTTCGGCTCTGCCCGCACCAGACCCGACAACCCCTACTACCAACAGGCCGAGCAGATCGCCAAACGCCTGGCCGAGGAGGGCTTCGCCATCATCTCCGGCGGCGGCCCCGGCATTATGGAGGCGGCCAACAAGGGGGCGGCAGAGCAGGGGGCAACCTCGGTGGGACTGAATATTGAACTCCCCTTCGAACAGCGCCCCAACCCCTACCAGAATCTGTCACTGGAGTTTCGCTACTTCTTTGCCCGCAAGGTAATGTTTGTAAAGCACTCGATGGGCTATGTCTGTATGCCCGGTGGTTTCGGCACCATGGATGAGTTCTTCGAGGCGCTCACCCTGATCCAGACCAACAAGATCTACCCGATGCCACTGGTACTGGTCGGGAGTAAATTCTGGCAGGGGCTGCTCGACTGGGCGCGCGAGATTATGCTGGCGGAGGGAACTATTTCGCAGAGTGATTTCGACTACATCACCCTCACCGATGATGTCGAAGAGGTGGTAAGGATCATGACCGACCACCGCCAGTGGAAGGGCGATCAGATCCATCAGGCCAAACTGCAACACCTGCGCAAACACTTCGGCAGTGAGGTGAAAGAGGAGTGGCTGGAGTGCCTGGAAAAACTGTGCGATCCTGACAGTCCCTTTCTGCACAAATAGGACGCGCCATGGAGGAGATCACACCCGATTTTCGCCACAACCGACCGTTACAGCTAATGGTCGGCTGGATCGGTCTCTATATGGTGATCACCGCGATCGACCCTCACTATTTTCGCGACTGGCTACTGGAGAATCTGCTGGTCTTCATCTATGGCGCACTGCTCATTGCCACCTACAGGCGCTTCGCCTTTTCCAATCTGAGTTATGGCCTCTTTACCCTCTTTCTCACCCTGCATATGACTGGTGCCCACTACACCTATGCCGAGACCCCCATCGGCTTCTGGATGCAGGAGTGGTTCGGCTTCGAGCGTAACCACTACGACCGGGTAGTCCATTTCTGTTACGGCCTGCTCTGTGGTTTCCCCTTTTACGAAATACTGCGCCGACGCGCCGGGGCAGGTCCACAGTGGGCGGCCTTTCTCACCATCAACTTGGTACTCGCCTTTAGTGGCTTTTTTGAAATGGCCGAGGCGATGACCGCCGCCGTGGTCGAACCGGAACTGGGCGACGCCTATCTGGGACTGCAGGGTGATATCTGGGATGCACAGAAGGATATGGGACTCGCCACCCTCGGTGCGATTATTGCCATGGTCATCACCCTGACCTGGCGCTGCAAAAAAGCCCTTGACCCAAGGGTTTGAGCCGCTACAATAGCGCGCTCTCGGCCCTGGCCGGGAACCGCGGAGCGGTAGTTCAGTTGGTTAGAATACCGGCCTGTCACGCCGGGGGTCGCGGGTTCGAGCCCCGTCCGCTCCGCCATCTTCAAGGCCCACCTCACTGGTGGGCCTTCTCTTTTTAGGCAAAGATCACGTCACTCAGCACCAAGCCGGATACGCCAGGGGTTATTTCTCGCACTCTCTATCACCGCCTTCTGGCCATCGCTCAACTTCGGCTTAGCGCACCGATACATCGACATAAGATTCCGCACCGGTGGCCGAAACTCAATACCATTGACCTGTACAGCTCCGCCGCAACGCGACTGTTCCTGAATGCAGTGCACGCCTGGGTCAGCTGGTGTATCAGCCACATCGTCCCAGTTGGCCGCAGTGAGTCCGGCAGTGTCCCCATCGGCGTTCTCTAACCGCACCGCCTCACAGGCAATACCACTGGAGGTATGAGCCAAGCCAAAATAGTGCCCCAGACTATGTGCCAACAGATCTCCGTCCGGGCAACACTTACTCTCACAACGACCATTCTCACCTGAATCAGCCTTACGACAGCTATTCACCCATGATGGCATACTGATGTAGTTGGTCTGTCCCGGACCCCAGCTCCACGCAGTTTGACCATGACTACGAAAGAAGACTGGGACATGCGTCGCTGGTTGCAGCGATACCAGATAGTTACCAATGATGTTGTAGTACTCCCACGCACGATTATCGTTGTCCGCAGGTATCGAGTTTAATAACGTCGATTTAACCGTGATAAAGTCTCTCTCCTCATCAAAGGTGAATTCATACCCCGTCCCACTCCAACTTGAATTGGCGTACCGCACCCAATCACTCACCTCCTGCTTGCTGATTGTTGCGCGGTTTCTGCCATCATCATCAGATAACTGTACAGCGATAATCGGTACTTTTGTCGAGCAGCCTACCAGTATCAGTAACGATACACCTAATATTCCGTTTATCTTTTTCATACCTGCTCCTGATTTGGTATACAACCAGCTAATACAACAGTTGCTAATCTGTGTTCATGTCATATATGACATGGATCTGTCCATCCTTCGCATCAATGACGGATGAAAACCGATTCAGCGTACCGTCCTCATTTCTGATTGAATACTCGGCCAGATAACCGGCGACAGTCTGTTGCGCAACAATTACAGGGGTTTCGTGAATAATAAAATTCACCGCACGGCCATATCGCTGTTTTACGAATTCTCGAAATTTGTCATGCATCTCGGCCCACTGCCGCCCATCACGTGTCGGAGGTTCGGGCAGCATCGCAGGGTCTCGCAGCTCGGCCCGGACGCCGCGTAACTCTCCACTGTCAGCATCAAAACTCCCGTACTGAACTCCGTCAATAATACGAGCCCCCATGTGCTGTTGATGCAACACGACAACAATATGCCGCTGACCGTTAGGCAGTGTTATTCCACTTTCTCCCCAACTCTTAAATTCCAGTGCCTCCTCCGCTATCGCCTTTCCACCCAACTTGCCACGTTTCTGTTTCATGGTATCTGCAAGCACTCTAGCCCTGGCCTCAGGGTTCAAAGCCTTCTCCATGGCAATATTGCCCTCATCCATAATGGTCATCTGGTGTTGTGAATCCACCACATCAACTGGTACCGAAGAACAACCGGCCAGCAGCAGAGACAAACAGAGCAACACAATACCACTATGAATTTTTATAGTTACCATATCTACTCTTTCCTTATATCTACTTTGGTGGTCCCATGATGATGGAGGGGGTGACGGTAAAGTGAACATCTATCTCCACGGCTTCCGCATACACCAGCCGTGACCCAGTGCTGTGATGACTCTGCTGCTCATACTCCTCATACTCTGACACCAGCAAGCGGTACTTTCCCTTAGGTCGTGATGATGGTATTCCTATACTGGCCGATAAAGTCACCACGCCGTCATTAACCTGGCCCCTGCCTGCCGCCAACTCTGCAGACGCCGATAGAAAGGACGTTGAAGTTGTTTTCCAGCAGAGATCAGTATCTGCGATCTCTTCATTTCGCTCCTGAACACTCAGTGCAATGATGTTCTTCGGATGCGAACCGGCTGCATTTACCGCAATCGGCATCACACCGGTCACATAGGCAGTCGCCCGATTATCCGTATCGCTAACATCGACCCACAGGTAACGCTCTGGAAGCAGCTGGATAAATTCACCGTACACCAGTGACGACATCTCAGCATAACGCACACTATCTGCCTGATAACGGCACAGTGCCAATTTAATGAAGGGAAAATAGGCACTCTTCTCCGTCATCTCGATATCGGCATACCACAACTTTTTCTCACCATCCCACTGCACATCATAGGTAACGATCTTGTGCGGCCCATCTGAAGGCTTGAACCTGCCAAGATTATTATCTGCTGACTCTGTCGTAAAATAGAGTTCCTCGACTAATGCACGATACCCCTTAAACGCACTATCACGCGGCCATAGCCCTATTGGTTTTTTTGTTTTCCAGATCGGATCCTGCGCCCATGATGAGCCTGAACTCCGTCCCTTTTCTCCACGATCCGCTTTTGCCTGCAGCCCGTAAGGGGGGATTACAACTCCTAACTGCTCGCCCCTGCCGCTAACAAACCAGGCGCCACGCAAATAGACGCGTATCCCCGTGAGACGGCGGCTTCGCCGACTCTCCTTCACGCGCTCCCAGCGAAATATCGGCATCATGTAGGCGATCTCTGGTGCGGGTGGTGGCGTTGAGCTGGGCAGTTTGATGGCATCACTAAGCGGGCCGGTTCTCATAAACTGCTGCTCCACCTCCGCATCCCAGGCAGTTTTCCCTCCCATACGGGCCGGCAGAAAGTATTCACGAAAGCGTGTTGCGGCCGTCACCTGAAAACGGACGTCCCGTGCACGGGTATCAGGGAAGTGAATTCCGATAGCATTGTGTGTGACGATGCCCGCATCGACGATCTCATTCAACTGGTACTTTTCCAGTAGCTGACGCGTCATTTCGTCGTGTTTATTGGGTAGGCTAAACGCAAAACTGAGCTTTTCACTATCCATCAAGCGTTTTATTCCAATAAAAACAGCCCCATACTGGGCATCATAAGGTAGATATGTACCATGACCTGATGGATTTCCTGTCAGCAGCGCTTGCGGCATTACTGGCATCTCAACCACCGGAACCTTCACCTGCACCTCACGATAGCCCAGTTCACTGTCCGGGGCCTGTTCCAAATCCGTCCAGGTTGCCGTTATTGAGAGATTACCTGTGCTATTACCATGGATCTCTACCGCCGCCGTCAGCTCGGCTATAGTCTCACCGGCAAATCTGGTCATCGTACCGGTCAAACCCGGTGCACTTAACGGGATAATTACCGGTTCTGCCAGCGGACGTGCAACCGCATGGACTATCTTCAGTGGCCGATCCGGTGTCAACATCCAGTTACCACCATTGGCTGCAGCATCGCTTATTGCCGGTAGCACCTCGTTACTAATATTCACCCCATCAATGTCGGCCGCGACAGTATTCGCCACTTCATGTGTCCACTGCCAGATACCCATCAGTTCAAGATTCTGCACTGCAATCAATGAGCTATAACGTAATGTGACTTCCTCCGCCTCGGCTAACGCGATCGTTATCTCATTTCCATTGCTACTGATACCCGACGAACCTGGTACCAAACGCAGACGCAAGGCGGCAACATCAGGCCAGTTCTGTTCGGCAAACTCAAATACCTGCGGAAATTCACTGCCGGGAATACCGTCCAGTGAAATACCCGCAGCCAGAGGATCGGCAATATAGTTGACTCGCCATGTCTCTTTTGGGGGGTGTTCTGATGGTGGCAACTCCTTTTCCCGTGCCAGGTAATCCGATGCAATACTCATCCCCGCCAAAACACCGTTTTTCACCACATCAAACTTACCGTGGGTTACGGCCAACCCCAATGACACGGCAGGCGGTGCCAGGTGCCGGACGCACAGTGTGGTATTGTGTTTTCCCTTCTTGGCGCCGGAACGAATCACCATCACCTCTGACGACTCACCTGGTGATGCTGGCTGCCATCCAGCTTTCAGTGGCTCCTGAATAGCGAGATTTTTGTCGCTAATAATCACCGGTGACGCTACCGGCTGAAACCGCGCATACCGCATCTCTTCTGTGGCATGCATTGTGTAGCTCGCATCCACAGACGGCTCAGGACTGTTGCCTGCAAGGTCAACCATCCTGCCACGGAACCGATACCGATGACCAAAGCGCAACATCGGCATTGGTGTGACAGGTTCGATGGTGGTCTTCAGGCGAAATCCCGCACCACTCCAGTTCTTATCCAACGTATTCGTCGGCTGCCCGGGCTCCGGTACACATAGTGCCCAACCATTCCAGTTAAACAGACCCTCATGGATAAAGTGCTCACTCCCGGATGGTGAACCCATAAGGGCGGTCACAACCATCCCCTCAGACTCCTCATGGCGATCAGCGCGTTTACTTCCCTTTAATGTATCGAAATGATATTCCACCTGTCGGTGACAAAGTGAACGCCACTGCGGTGTATGGCCCGGCACATCAAGATCCAGCACATCAATGCGAGTCCCGCGCATTACATCCTCGGCACTCAGCTTTGTCTCACTATTGATCGAATTTGACAACTTCTGTGACCTCTTTCTACGCTCAGTCACATTGCTACTACGACCGCTCTCTAGCACAGAGAAACCAGCAGATCTCATCGCAGCTAACCCTGATCGACTCTCCTGTGCATCGACCAGCGACTCCATTAAACTCAACTCCTTCAGGGCTGCACCATCAGTATCAATCTGAGTCAGATCATAGCGCTGAGTGTCATCAAACGGCAGCAATCCATCTATCATGGAAGAGGATGCACAAATAAATCCAGCTTCAGAGAGCGTGTATTGGGTCCAGGGAAAGATATTGCGCTTGCTATATCCGCCATCGAGGCTATTCAAATCTCCCAATTGTGGATTGCTTAACCTGATCTGCCCTCCCGGGGCAGAGAAATCCGGTGGTAGATTGAACTCAAGATCAATAACAAGCCCCAGCCAGCGCAACAGATCGGGATACTGGCGAGCAACGGAGATGATAGTGTGCAGATCAAACAACGGAGCAGATCGATTAATACCGGTTGCCCCTGCCTCCGCGTCTAAACTACTCCCCTCTTTTTGTCTATGGTGATAATTCGACAACGCACCGAGGCCTGCAGGATCCTGCTCACCCCCACCAAAATCCGGTCTGCCTATCTTCTCCAGCAGGCGTGAGTAATCTTTTCGCTTGCCCGGTGCAGAGCTTGCTCTGACTGTCGCTTCAGCAGCCCCTCCCTTAATCTTTTTGCGCCTTTCCATGAGTTTCTCTTCCACTTTCTGCGGGTGCCGGTCATGTCTTTTGGCGCTACTCTTAGAATCTGCCGCCTTGCCCTTTCCATCCATAGTCGCTTTTTTGCCAGATAGACGCTCCTGTACGGTCTTCATGCGCTCTCTCTTCGGGCGCTTCGCCCCACCCAGCAGCGACATCGTACCGTAGCGGTGTTTCAGGTAGCGGGCGACAGGTGATGCTGGATAAGATGTCAGAGCGAGCTCCGCGGTGGTCTTGTAGGCCTGTAGTGGCGTACCATCCGGTATTAATGCACTCCACACCTTTGGATCCATCACTCGCTTCACCACCAGCCCCTTGCCGATGCGTTTTACCAGTCCACCCGGTGATTTGTATTCCAGATCAAAATCACTCAACAAGCCCTCAAGTGTAACCGGCCAGTTGGCGAACTCGGGAAATGCCAGGTTTAGAGCAGTGGAGTCGTTCGTACCAGGATCCAGCTTCGGCGAAAGAGCAATCGATACTCTTAGTTTACTTCCCCGTCTTCCGGCAGGGAGTACTGTCCAGATGATCTCCTGTAACTTGCTCATGCCAGCACCCTGTCATCTACACAGCTATAGGCTGCGCAATAGTGATCCCAGTAACCACGGCCATCGGAGAGCAGCGTATCAGTCCGTCGATCACGCATGATGTCGCCCGCGGTATTTTGTTCCTGCTTCTCCATGCCATCCAGTGTCACCGCATAGGTCAAAGCCACATCCTTGCTGAAGCACAGCACATCCACTTCAACAATCAGCGTCCCACTGCCGGTAAGACTATTGTTCGACTCCTGATAGGTTAACGTGAGTGTAAAGTTTACACTGACGCAAATTATCTCCAGCACCTCCAGCGAACCGCCGCACTTGGCATAACCCGCCACGGTCAGCTCCCCCCCCTCCTTACGCAGGTAGGCGCCAAACATGATGTACGCCTTACCCTGAGCAACAACCAGATCAATCGCCAGATTCCCACCCGCCTCGAGACTAGCCTCCAGCATGTTGACACCAATATTGGTATCCAGTCTCACACCGACAAATCCACCACCGGCAATACCGTAGATCGTTACTCTGAATGGGTTATCGCGTGTAGAGAAGGCCAGATCAAGCGCCAGCGGGTCACCATTAAAGGGCAAATTCGCCGCCGCACTAAAACCAACATTCTCCAGCAAGAAGGCACCGCTATTAATTTCCGGCAACTGCATAGTGTAGCCGACCCTCGCACCGGCTGAGGTGATGTCGAGAATCGGCGGATCGCTAAATCCATTGGGAGGGATGTATTGCTGCAGGGTTTGAATAAATTTCAGTGGCCCAAGAAACTCAATTGATACATCACTAACATCAAAGTCCGGCTTTTCAGCTCCTCGCGCACTGAATACTATGCCACCGAACATCACCTTTACCGCTCCCAATATATTGATGCCAAAATTTGTCAGCTTGCCTCTGGTGACTACATCCGGTGCACGACTGCTATCGAGGAACAGTACATTGCGACAATCCAGCTCCAGCCTGCTCTTTTTGCCATTAGGGTTGGCGATGAAGGTGCCCTGATTCTTCTTAAAGGAAGTCGTCTCCCACTCCATTAGTGTTGTGATGACCGGTTTGCCATCCACCGTGCCGCGAGTGCTGTGCAGGGTTGGTAGTGCTCGCGAGCTGCCCGAGAATGGTGACTCCAGACCGGTAGCATCAAGCACGTCCTTCAGCGTCAGACCGCCTACCAGTTTTGCAAGCTCAACGTTACTGAAGAGGTGCTCAAAATAGTCCTGTGGAATTATCCCCTTTGCAAACTCTGACATCGTTTCAGGGTCACCACCGATCGCACCAAAATTGCGCGACAGGCCCGAGATCAGCATATTCGGTGAGATAACACCACCTGAGTTGGCCCCGGGGATCTTTAACTGCAATCCATCGTTATAGGCCTGGGCAAACACTTCCCCTATGTTTCGTTTCTCACCGGTGGTCTCAAAGCCATGTGAGATATAGCTGTCATGATGCTTAACCTTCAGATACTCCTGCTGACCAGTCATCTTCGATGCTGCATCCATCAGCACATCTGCAAACTCCAGCCGCGGCAGAATCGGACGATACTCCAGACTGGAGCCTTCACCGCCCACCCCCTTCTGGATACCAAATTTTAATGTACGGGCAGAAAAGGTTGTACGCGCCAACTTGGAGCTACTCTCCTTGTCCGATCCGGCAAAACAAAATTTCTGGTTGTCACCCCTTATCTTCAGCTCCGTCAGATCCGATATTTTCTGCTCAAGATTGGCACGATCTGCATCATCCTCTGCACTAAAATAGCTTCCCAGAGTTGCCAGCGGCACAAATGCCATTGATGCAGGGAGCATTAGCTCATTCCCTGCCAGATCAATCGCACGTATATTAAATATTTTTGCGCTCTCTCCCTGCCTGATCAGTTTTACATTTGAACCGCCGCTGTCGATCTCAAAGCGGTTTTCACCGGATAGCGCTACGTATCTGAGTGGATTGAGCCGCTCCTGCTGCGGGCCTGAAAACTGGTAATGGATCTCCCGCTCCACGATGGTCAGAGTTACCGTTTGTTCAAGAGCCGCCACCAGCCCCATCGCAGACACCCTTGGTTTACGCTCAACAATCTTCGTCAGCACCGCCCTGAATCCAAAAGGTACCAGCCAGCCTTTTTCAACGATCTTGACATAGTGATCCCGTCCCATAATTGAGCGATGATCCCAGAGTGTTATACCCGCAGGTCTTGCGCTCTCCTCAAAATCCCATCGACCATTCAGATCCATCCATGCACCCAGTGAGCTTAATACAAACTCCTTTGCCCATACCGGCCGGGTCTCCTCCCAGCTCAAATAGCTGCTCTGCCACACCAACTGATTGCGGTCCCCAGGATTCAACGGCGTACATACTTTGCTCGTTTCGCACTCCCGGTTATCTTCATCGTTTGATGACGGCTTCCCCTCCTTTGTACGCAGATCCGGGGACCACACGGCACGCACAGCACTGGCATCCCCACTCTCAAGCACCGTGTAACTATTCCCCGCCCGCACTCTTGTGCCCAACCTGGCATGCCACAGTTCATGCCACTTACCACTTCCCTTTGTCGGCGATGGCAACCAACCCGCCCCAGAGACCGGTGAGAGAATCAGACGATGTGGTGCCTCAATAGCCGTATACCTGGCCCCATCAAACTCGCTTGCAGGATCCTGCGGATTTGGCCGTAGGAGTGACATATCAACAGCAACAGGAGATCGCATCCTAAACTTCTCTGACGCTATGTACCGGGCACCAGATGATGAACCAGCCCACCTTGTCTCCGCGCCATGCGCCTCTTTAATAAATGAGGAGAACATTGAACGCAGCCAGTTAGGCTGTGGTGGTTGCAAATAGGCCTGCTCGTGCCCGCCGGGTGGTTGTGCTACCGGCACCACACGCAACGGCCAGCGTGACCAGCTCATCAGACCGTTCAGGGTGAAGGGTATTGCCGCCTTATCGGCAACGGGAATCTCGAAGACAAGATAGGAAGAGCCGGAGATCCATGCACTTGCCGGGGCCTTGATATGCTCATCCTCTGGGTAGGCCACCTCGGTAATGTGCTGTGGCGGCAACTGCACCGTAATATAGCCCGACTTTGTATTGTTAATGCGCTGAAGGGTCTTACCATCCTGACTTAAACGGAGGTTACTGAAGCTGAACGTCATGTTCAGGAGATTATCTGGAAGTACCACGTTGATGGATGGCGCAACACCCTGATAGTTGCCCTGCTGCATCGCACTCTGTGCAGCATTGGTGATGGCCTTATTTATATCTTTCGCTACATCCGCTACCCCGGAACTACGCGCAGAACCCGAGACTGTACCCAGAGACAGTGCGGAGAGTAATTGTAGAAATAGACGTCTGCTAATCATTTATTGTAATGGGCTCACCCGCAGCGCGGACCGGGGAGACCCTCCCCCTTTCGATTCCATCAGACTAGTCAATACGCTAACATGCACAAAATACCCCTGCAAACTTATTGTTTTTATGACCGTGTTGTTCAATCACTATTTGTTGCGCGATAGCTCATAGTTAACTTCGCCATCCCATAGAACACATTAATAGTGGCCTGGCCATACATCCACCAAAGGCACAGCAGAGGTAATTTTCCCGCCCACCTGACACCCCCCGCCGATAAACCTCACAATTTCGCCCCTCCGTTGAAAATCGAACTAACTCACCCAATATAGTGGCTTAAGCCCACACAGATCAGACAAATACCGACAGACGCTGGCAGGCCTTACTCCTATCCTCAGAGGTCAGACTACTCTGCCGCAATAGCGTCTCTGAGAACGGTACAGGCAGAGAGATAACCAGCACGGAGCCAACAACATGCCGCAACAAAAACCCCTGGTACTCATTGTCGACGATAACGAGACCAACGTTAAACTCGTCGAACAGTTTCTGATGCATGATGGGCGTTACGACTACCTCTCCACCACCAACCCGACCGCCGTGATGGAGATCTGCCGCAACACACCTGTCGACATGGTGCTGCTCGACATCATGATGCCTGAGATGGATGGCTATCAGGTCTGTGCCCAGCTTAAGGCGCAGCACGCGACACGTGATATTCCTGTTATCTTTCTCACTGCCAAGCACGACATGGAGAGCATCATTAAGGGCTTTAACACAGGGGGTGTCGACTATCTGATCAAACCGATCAATGGTATGGAGTTGATGGCCCGCATGACGACCCACCTCAACCTGCGCCGTCAGGAGCAGGAGCTACGGGCACTGAATGCCACCAAGGATCGCTTCATCGCCATTATTGCCGAGGACCTGCGCTCGCCCATCACCGGGTTACGCGGAGTACTGCAGATGTTGGCCAGCAAGTTCGATACCCTGAGCACGGATCAAATTCACGATTATATCGATATGGCACACCTGGCCGCTGACAGCCTCGACAGCCTGGCCGAAAATCTCATTCAGTGGTCGGCTATAAATGATGGTAATCCGCCGTTATCTCTTCATCAGCTGGATCTGCACGCCCTCTTCTCCTCCGCTATCCAGAGGGTACGGGCAGAGAATCTACAGAAGGAGATCGTTTTCGAGCTCGATATTACTGAGGGCAGTTTTGCCTATGCCGATGAGAATGCCCTGATGCTGGTGGCACTTAACCTGCTGCGTAACGCCGTCGCCTTCAGCCACCATGGTGGCCAGGTCTACATTGGCGCCGAGGAGTCAGAGGGGCGATGGCAGATCCGCATCGATGATCAGGGGATAGGTATTGCACCGGAGGAGCAGGAGAAACTGTTCCGACTTGATACACGCTTTACCCGTGTCGGCACCAGTGGCGAGAAGGGGAGCGGCATGGGGCTGCTGCTCTGCCAGGAGATCATGCAGCGCATCGGCGGCACCATCTCACTGGAGAGCCAGCCCGACAAGGGCACACACCTCAAGCTCTCGCTGCCCAGCCGAGTCTCTTAGGGAGAACCGGGGCAGCGGTTATGAAATACAAAAAGACGCTAGGTGAATTTATTGAGGCGATGGCGGAGCTGGTCGAACACAGGGCCAGCGGCCATGTGGTGTTAATTACCGATAAGGGCGACTGGGGCAAGATCCTGCTGCGCAAGGGGGCTATCTACTCCGTCAGTCTGGGTGATTTTCGTGGACAGCAGGTGCTCAACTATCTCAAGCCGATGCCCGAAATTCAGTATATGTTCCGCCCCGAAAAGGAGGGAGAGAGCGCCCGTCCTACATCGGCCGGCTCAGCCAGTATGGACAACGAGCGCTTCTTTAACTTTTTTGACCATGTGTTACCGAAGAGCATGAATCCAGCTCCCGCTTCTCAACATAGCGACAGTGTTACTGGTCAGAGCGGACGTAAGTCGGTTCTGGTGGTCGATGACAGCGCACTGGCCCGCAAGGTGGTCACCAATCTGCTTAGCGCCAAAGGGTATCAGGTGTATGAGGCCAAGGATGGCTTTGAGGCACTTGGCCAGCTGGAGCTCACTCGGCCCAATCTGGTGATCCTCGACCTCATCATGCCGAAGGTGGATGGCTATGAGGTGATAGAGAGGATGAAGAGCAATCCGGCACAGAAGAACATCCCGGTCATTATGCTCACCTCACGCGACAGCCTGATGGATAAACTCAAGGGCAAGATGAGCGCCACGGACGCCTACATCACCAAGCCGGTCAAAGAGGATGAGTTGCTGACCACTATCTCAAAACTGATGGCAAAGAGCGCCTAACGCCACAGCAAGGCCATACCACTGCCAATCAGCAGAATGCCAATTCCCTGCTTAAAGGCTCGTTGACTGATGTTTGTGTGAATGCGCCCCCCGATATAGAGACCCACCACCATTACCGGTAACGCACTGGCCAGCACCATCAACGTATCAAGCTGGTAAAAACCCGAGAAAAAATAACCGACAATGCGACTGCTGCCATCGATAAAAAAGATGGCGGCGGCGCTGGCACGAAACGCGCGTTTGTCTAGCTGACGCAACTGCAGATAGATCACATAGAAGGGACCGCCAGTTCCAAACAGGGTGCCGATAAGCGCCCCCAGCCCCCCTGCCGGAATTGCCCACAATCGCGACCCCTTAAACCCCGGTCCGGTGGCGAGCAACGAATAGAAGGCATAGAGCACGATAAAGCCACCGAGGATGGTGCGCAGCAACTCCCCATCCAGGGTTTTAAAAAGGTAGAGTGCGGTAAGGACCCCGATAAGGGTAAAGGGGAGGAGCGGCAGAATGTCGCGCCACTGGATCGCCTCACGGTGTTTCATCCCATGGCTGGACGATGCCACATAGTCAAGCAACCCCATCGCCGGCACAACAATAGACAGTGGCATCATCTGTGCCAGGAGAGGGATGGAGATCAGACTCGAACCAAAACCGGTGATACCCCGTACCAGATAGGCCGTAAAGACTACCAGTGCTGCCAGTAGCAGTTGCAGGTGCGAGAGCGATTCCAGCATGAAATTAAATGAACGCGGATCGATTCAGCGATTATCGATTGCGGCGAAGGACACGCCCCTCAAACCACTGCAGGGAGTAACGCAACGGGGTAAAGATCAGCAGCAGGCCAAACACCACACCGAGGGTATTGGCTGCCATATCAGCGTAGTCAAACTGGCGTCGATAGTACTCCTGGGCAAACTCCAGCCCAATCCCCAGCCCCACCAGAAACAGCGCATGCACCAACAGTAGCCAACGGTTAGTGAAGAGCTGCACAAACCACCCCATCAACACCGCATAGGCGATAAAGTGACCCACCTTGTCGTTATAACTCACAGGAAACGGAAGCTTCGAGACTAACGACAGGCCAATCACTGCCATCACAATCAGCCAGCCCACTGCTAACCAGAGACGAAAGTATCTCAGCTCCCTCCTCACAGGTAGATCACCAGTAGCACTACACCGAGCAGCAGGCGGTAGACCACGAAGGGGAACATGCCGATGCGCTCGAGCAGTTTGAGGAAGAAGTGGATACAGAGGTAGGCGCTGACCGCCGAGAGCACCACGCCCGATAGTAGCGTAGCCCAGTCGACCGCCCCCTCGCTCCTGATCAGTTCCAGGGTGTTGAGTCCCCCCGCCAATATGATCACCGGTATCGAGAGTAGAAAGGAGAAGCGCGCCGCCGCCTCGCGGGTCAGCCCCATCATCAATCCGGCGGTCATGGTAATACCGGAGCGCGAGGTGCCGGGGATTAGTGCAATCGCCTGCGCCACACCGATCACCACCACATCACGCCAGCCGATGGTATGTTCACTACGCTCCCGCCTGCCCTGACGATCTGCCCACCAGAGCAGCAGACCGAAGAGGATCGTAGTGGTGGCGATCACCAGCGGCTCGCGCAGTGACTCCTCGATAAAGTCCTTAAACAGCAACCCCGCCAGACCGACCGGGATGGTGCCAAAGCCGACCGCCCACATCAGATTGCTATCACCGACCTTTTCGCGCCTGGCCACCGATGCAATCCAGTCGCGCGTCATGGTGTTGAGTTCACGGCGGAAGTACCACACCACCGCCATCAGTGTCCCCACATGCACCGCCACATCGAAGGCGAGCCCCTGATCGGCAAAACCGCTTAGCCTGGGAAAGAGGATCAGGTGCGCCGAGCTGGAGATGGGGAGAAACTCGGTCAGCCCCTGTAGCAGGGCGAGTAATACAACTTGCAACAGTTCCATGTCTATTAGCCCCGCTTCTCCGCCACGATGTGGGCGAAACGCCCCTCCTTACTGATGGCACTGTGCAGCACCGCGAAGCCGCTCATATTGAGCAGGTAGATGAGATCCTCACGGCTGAAACGGTTATGCTCAATAAAGTGAATAAAGAGGTCCTCAAGCTCATCGATTGGCGTATCGGGATTGAACACCGCAGCCTCCTCGGTCTGCGCGCGAATGTAGACCTCCAGCGGCGCCCGTACCCAGTCGTGGATGTAGAATCGTCCGCCTGGTTTAAGGCAACGGTGCACCTCCTGCAGGGTGCGCAAAGGCTGAGTCATCTCGTGCAGCACCACTGAGCAGTTGGCCGCATCGACCGAACCGTCGGCCAGCGGCAGTTTGGGGTCGTGGAGATCTTCGGTGATGATCTCACTCCCCTCCGGTAGCTGACCCACCGCCTCCAGCATATAGGGGGCACACTCCACCCCAATGGCACGAATACCCGGCTGATAGGCCACCAACGCCTTAAGGAAAAGAGCAGGGCCGGTACCCAGATCGAGCACCACCGGCTGCGCGGAGTAGACCGGCTTGATCCAGCGATCCCACTCGGCCCAGAACTGATCGTTAAACCGATCTGCAAAGGTGGTTTTCATCAACTCGGCAAAACGTTCACCGTCGCGGTGATGTTTGGCCAGCATCTGCTGGGTCTGCTGCAGACGGTCTGACATGGCTACTCCAGAAACTCTCGTATTATCACAGGCGCCACATAATAGCGCGTTTACCCCAGTCACACAGCGTAGGACGGTAATAAATAATTCATCAGATGGTCACACCACCGTCACTCGGCCGGGGCACCATAGTGGGGCAACGAGGAGGAGAAGAGAGATGAATATGCTGGTAGAGCGCTACACCACCGCCACACCTGACCGTGATCAGAGCTACAGTCGCCTGCTGGAAGAGATCGCCTATCTGGAGGCGCGCCTTATCGATATTGGACACACCGGCGACTGCGCCTATGAGAAGGCGCTGGCCCGCAGCTACCGTGAGTTATTGCGCCAGCGTCGTGTCGTTCTGATGATGCTCAATTGACCCACACAGTGGGAGCGGCCAAACATTCGCCCTGAGGATGGGCCACCAGCAACAACCTACAACCGGCTGCGCTCATCACGTAGCGCAAAACCCCGTAGCCCTCCCTCCCAGCCCCTTGTCAGGGCGATCACCTTAAACAGCTCCCCCATCTCGGAAGGTTGCGTCAGGGTTTTTATCTCGGCGGCCTGCGTCAGTTGCACACGGGCATCGTCCGGCTGCTGCGTCAGTAGCTCGGTCAGGCCGCAGGCGATGAGAAAGTTGGCCTGATTGGCGAAACCGCGCACCGAGAGCCCCGCCTTCAGTGCCGCCTCGGCGATGGCGGTAAAGTCGACGTGGGCGGTGATGTCCTGCAGGCCGACAAGGGTGAGGGCATCATCATGGGCGCGGTGGCGGTAGTGGCACATCACGGTGCCGCCGGAGCGTTGTGGGTGGTAGTACTCGGTAGCGGGAAAACCGTAGTCGATCAGCAGGGCAACACCCCGCTTTAGCCACCGCCCCAGTCCGACGACCCACTCCTCGGCGATGAGATTGATCTCTGACTCGTACCTCTCGCTCAAGTGGAACTGGTTTTGTAGCGCCTTGAGTCGCGAGTAGAGGGCGGCATCGGGTGCCTCTTCGTCGAACACGAATCGCTCGCCATCCCACATTACGAAGAGTTCATGAGGCTCCCCACCGTGGATGCGGAAACGGTGCACCGGCATCGCATCGATCAATTCGTTGCCCAAAACTACTCCCTCAAAGGCCTCCGGCAGAACATCGAGCCACACTACCCGCTCCATCAACTGTGGCACTCTCTCCTGAATCGTCTCCCGTTGTCGCTCACGCAGGTCGCCGCTGATCTCCATAATGTAGTAGTGCTTTGGCAGGGAGTCGAGACGCTCCAGTTCGGCCAGAATATCGGCGGCCATCACCCCGCGTCCTGCACCAAACTCCAGGATATCGCCACTGATTCGTGCTAACACATCCTGGCACTGACGGGCCAGTGTACGGGAGAAGAGGGGGGAGAGCTCCGGTGCGGTGACAAAATCCCCCCCCTCGCCAAACTTACGGCTGCCGGCGCTGTAGTAACCGAGGCCGGGGGCGTAGAGGGCCAACTCCATGAAGCGAGCGAAGGAGATACGTCCACCCTCGACGCTCATCACCTCACGGATATGATCCTGTAGCCTTTCGCTATGGGCCTGCTGTTCGGCATCTGGGGGCGGTAACTCGCCGACGTTGCCGCCCGCCACCACCCCTTTTATGCCTCGCCCCATTGCCGATCCCGCCATGTCCTTTAGTCCCGCATACGTTAGAATTAGGTCCACAGTGTGCCAGCACCAAACCATTTGGAGAAGTCAGTGAGTCACGATAACAACTTTGCCGGCAAGGTTGCCCTCATCACCGGCGCCGCCCACCGCATCGGCGCCACCACCGCCCGCACCCTCCACGCCGCCGGGGCCAACATCGCTCTCCACTATCGCAACTCCGCCGCCGGGGCCGAGGCGCTACAGAGTGAACTACATGATATACGTCCCGACTCGGTCACCCTGATACAGGGCGACCTGCTCGATTTCACCTCCCTGCCTAACATTGTCGAGCATGCCCATGCCGCATGGGGCCGGCTGGACCTGCTGGTGAATAACGCCTCCACCTTCTACCCCACCCCTGTCGGCAGCGTAAGCGAAACGGAGTGGAACGACCTTATCGGTAGTAACCTCAAGGC
Organism: Chromatiales bacterium; assembly: GCA_029879245.1. Lineage (GTDB taxonomy): Bacteria > Pseudomonadota > Gammaproteobacteria > Thiohalomonadales > Thiohalomonadaceae > JAPHSX01. The sequence goes on from JAOUQQ010000002.1 coordinate 42,408, forward strand.
CCCCTTTTTTCTCGCCCAGGCGGCGGCGCCTCACCTGAAGGTCGAGCGCGGCTCTATCGTCAACATCGTCGATATCCATGCGGAGAGACCATTAAAAGAGCACCCTGTCTATTCGATGGCCAAGGCTGGGCTGGTGATGATGACCAAATCGCTGGCCTGCGAGCTGGGGCCGGAGGTGCGGGTCAACGGCGTCGCGCCGGGTGCGATCCTCTGGCCGGAAAGCGAGATGGACCACGCCACCAGGACAAAGATTCTGGAGCGAACATTTTTAAGGCGGCAGGGGGATCCCCAGGATATCGCCAACGCCGTTCTCTTCCTGGCGAGGGATGCCCACTACACCAGTGGACATATCCTGACGGTTGATGGGGGACGGTCGCTGAACAGCTGATCACCCCCCTGCCGGAGAAAATGTGATAGCCATCACAAATGTTAACATGTTAGGATATTCTGATATATCACAGCTAAAACAGGGAATATCCGATGTCACAACAACATGCCGAAGAGCAGGTGACCCGGCACAGTGCCCCCGAATCGCATTCGGACAAGGGGTTGTCTAACCAAGAGACCACCTCCGCGCAGAACAGTGTTGTCCCCTTTAACGAGGAGATCACCCGTGCCAAAGGCCATCTTAACGCCATCATTGATCAGCTCAGCGAGGAGAGTCGCCACCTGAGGGAGCGACTTGACCAGCAGGAGCCACATACCAGAGCCCAGTTACAGCAACTGGATGCCCTGATCAGCCAGATTGAAGGGAAGCTACAGAAGCTGGCAGAGCAGCAGCAACGCCTGCAAAGCCGTGGCGATTCCTTCGCCGAGGGACAGCAGCAACTGGAGGGGAAGCAGCAGATCCTGCAAACCACCCAGCAGCAACTTGAGACGAACCATCAGCAACTCTCCCGTGAGGTAAAGGGGGAACTGACCGCTATCGCTGATACGCTGACAAAATTTGATCAGCGCATCACCGTACTCGAACCCACCCCCGCCAAGCTTCAGCTTCTGAGTGAGAAGCTGAAGGGGGTCGATGCCCGTCTTACCGAGGCGGGTGAGAAACTTGATGGTCGTGTTGATGAGCTGGAGCGTCGCAGCCACCTCTTTGATGTCTACATCAGGGATCTGAAACGCCGTAACCACCGTCTGGAGGAGAAGAGCCTCGATCTCGACTACGCACACAAACAGATGGCCGCCACCATCGGTCGCCGTAGTGTCATCTTTGGCGCCATCGCTGCACTGCTGTTTATCGCGGTAATTGCACTCGGCTACCTGCTCGATACCCAGCACGATCTGAATCTGGAGCAGAGCGCCGCCATTGGTGCCGTGGGGAATCAGGTCGCTTCACTCGATGCCGCCATTAATCCCCAGTTTGATGCCACCTCCAGCGCCATCACCATACCGGTGCGTGACAGCGACTGGCTATTGGCACAGAAACCCGAGCAGTTCACCATTGAGCTATTCGGCAGCCACAACAAGTCTGAGGCATTTAACTACATTCGTCAGATGCAGCACCTGCTAGTGGATGAGGTGTCGTATGTAAAGAGTGAATATCGTGGCCGTGACTGGTATGTGGTCTTCTACGGCAACTATCGCAACGCCGCTGAGGCCCAGGCTATTCTGAATGTTTTGCCGCAGCTGGTACGCCGCAGTGGTATGCAGATCCGCAGTTTGGGTTGGGTGCAACAGCAGGTATAACTGACTGGCCCCTCGGCCCCGGTGAATTAGTTCAGTAACCGAGTCTGGGCAGAGGGGTCACTCCCCCTCCTGCTCCTTGGTGATAATGAGATCAAGGCGCAGCTCCAGATGCGAGCCATCGGCGCAGTCGGTGGCAATGAGATATTCGCAGTGATCACGTGTCTGCAGGTCAGTGGGAATGACCCGGTCGATGTGATCCATCCCACTCTTATCGCGCCAGTGCAGTCGCAGGATCTCGCGGTGCATGATCGCCACCTCGTACTCTGAATAGAGGCCGCACGCTATCGGCTGGTACTCATCATCGCCCTTTCCATCATCATCACTCATCGCTACTCCTCCGGCAGAAACATCGCCAGCAGTTGATTGAGATGGTCACGCCCCTTTGGCGTCGGCACAATACGCTCCACATCCCACTCCAGTAATCTCAGCTCTACCGCACGGCTCAACGGCACCTCCGCCGCGGTAATCGGCAGACCTGTCGTCTCACTGAAGAGCGCGACGTCAAATCCCTCCACCAGGCGCAGTCCATTCATCATAAACTCCAGCACCAGATCGTGGCGCGGGATATTGTTGTGTCCTGCGACCATCGCCGCCCTGTTCGGTGCCTCCAGCCACTCGCGCGGGTGGCGCTTCTTCCACACCCGCTCAATGCGCCCCTCAGCACAGTGGGTGATCTTGCCATGGGCGCCGGGACCAATCCCCAGATAATCACCAAAGCGCCAGTAGTTAAGGTTGTGGCGGCAGCGCCGCCCCGGCCGTGCATAGGCAGAGACCTCATATTGACCATAGCCCTTTTCGGCAAGATATGCCTGCCCTGCAATTTGAATATCCCAGATCGCCTCATCCTCAGGCAGCCGGGGTGGGCTGTGGGCAAAGGCGGTATTGGGCTCGATGGTCAGTTGGTACCAGGAGAGGTGGGTGGGTGTAAGTGAGACCGCCTGTGTCAGATCCGCAAGAGCGGCACTCTCACTCTGCCCCGGCAGGCCGAACATCAGGTCAAGATTGAGATTGTCAAAACCGGCGGCATGGGCCGCCTCCACCGCGGCTATCGCCTCAGCCCCGCTATGAATCCGTCCCAGACGCTGCAACGCCCCATCATTAAAGCTCTGGATGCCAATGGAGAGTCGGTTCACCCCTGCCTCTCGAAAGGCACTAAAGCGACCCTGCTCTACCGTTCCGGGATTGGCCTCCATCGTGACCTCGCACTCGGCGCTCAGCGGTAGCAGAGCGCGCAGTTGTGACAGGAGCTGGTCGACTCCCTGAGGGGAGAGCAGGCTTGGGGTGCCGCCGCCGATAAAGATGGCGTGGATCGGTCTGCCCCACACCGCAGGGAGGTGCTGTTCCAGATCCCGCAACAACGCTTCAAGATAGGCCGCCTCGGATAGCCCGTCTCCCACCTGGTGAGAGTTAAAGTCGCAGTAGGGGCACTTGCGAACACACCAGGGATAGTGAATATAGAGAGTAAGCGGCGGTGGCGCGCTGAGGTTAAGCATGAAGAGGGGTGACTACTCCTCCAGCGTAGTGCCGTTAGGCAACAGATTGACCGGCACCTTCTGACCACTCTCGCCCAGTTGTTTGCGGGCACAGCGATCCTGCTTGTCACCCTGGCAGTAGTTCTTGATCCAGATATTCTTAATGTCAGAGTTAAAGCGCTGCCAAACCGCACACTTTGCCAGATATTTACAATCAGCCATCTTCGATTTTCCAGGTTGGGCGGGTCAGCTCTTGCCGATTGCCGCCAGCAGTTGTTGTAGCGCCTGACCACGGTGACTCAGACGATTCTTCTCATCACCACTTAGCTGAGCGGCGGTGCAGTCATGCTCTGGCACGTAGAAGACCGGGTCATAGCCAAAGCCGTTCTCACCCTGCGGTGTCGTGGTAATACGCCCATCCCAGGTTCCCTGGCAGATAATCGGTGTCGGGTCCCTCTCATGCTCCATCAACACCAGCAGGCACTGAAAGCGGGCGCTACGCTCAGACTCCGTTACCCCCTCCAGCTCCTGCAGTAACTTCTCACAATTGGCCTTATCATTCGCGCCGGGGCCGGAGTAACGGGCCGAATAGATACCGGGGGCACCGTTAAGCGCATCCACCTCAATACCCGAATCGTCGGCGATGGCCGGCAGGCCGGTGTGAGCAGCGGCGTTACGTGCCTTAATGATGGCGTTCTCGACAAAGGTCAAGCCCGTCTCCTCCGCCTCCGGTACCCCAAATTCTGTCTGCGGTACCACCTCAATATCAAGCTCAGCCAACAGCTGATTGAACTCACGCACCTTACCCTTGTTACCACTGGCCAGCACAATCTTTTTCACTACAGCTCCCTCCAGCTCTCATCACTCAGCGCCTCGCGCTGAATATCAATAAGCTCCCTGATCCCCTTCTGCGCCAGTGCCAGCATCGCGTCCATCTCCTCGCGGCTGAAGGGCTGCCCCTCAGCAGTCCCCTGCACCTCAATAAAGGCCCCCGCATCATTCATCACTACGTTCATGTCGGTCTCGGCACCAGAGTCCTCGGGATAGTCGAGGTCCAGTACCGGGGTGCCCTCATAGATACCGACCGATATGGAGGCGACCTGCCCGAGCAGCGGCTCCTGCTTCAGTCCGGCGTTCTGTCTGAGGTGGTTGATGGCATCCACCAGTGCTACATAGCCGCCGGTGATGGAGGCGGTACGGGTTCCGCCGTCGGCCTGAATCACATCGCAATCAACGGTGATGATTCGCTCGCCCAGTGCCTTGAGATCGACCACCGCCCGCAAGGAGCGGGCGATCAGACGCTGGATCTCCATGGTGCGCCCCCCCTGTTTACCGTGGGCCGCCTCGCGACCCATGCGCATGCCGGTAGCGCGAGGCAGCATGCCGTACTCGGCGGTGACCCACCCCTGCCCCTTGCCCCTGAGCCAACCCGGTACCCGCTCCTCCACGGTGGCGGTACAGATCACTTTGGTGTCGCCAAACTCCACCAGTACCGAGCCCTCGGCATGTTTGGTGTAGTTGCGGGTAATTCGGATAGGACGCAGCTCATCAGGCTGCCTGCCGCTGGGGCGCATCGCTCTACCTTGTCTGTGGTGATCGGGGGGTGCTATTGTAGCCGAGGGGCAGTGGCAAGGCGACACTCACTTCCCACCGTCACCCAGCGACTCGTTATCCTACGGAGGAAGAGGAGATGGCCAGGCTTTTTCCCATCGCACTACTACTCACCGCCCTGATGGTCATCACCGGCTGCCCCAGGAGTGACACCCCGATTGTTAAGGTCTTTAAGGATAATCAAACTCTCCAGTGCCAGCCCGATTCAGGTATCCCGTTGGAGGTGATGGCGCAGGAGCTGACTGGTGCGGGTATTGATGTCATCTGCGCTCAGCAGGGAAATATAGGTGGTGCCGTCATAACGCTATGTGGTGCTACAACAGGGGGAATCAATATCTTCGCCATCCACCAGGCCAATCTGCCCGATGCGATGGCGCTGGGTTTTGCCGATGTGGCACTACTGCCTGATTATCGTGACCAATCCTGTCAGATGTGACGGAAACGATAATAGGTGCTACTTCTCGATCTCGTTCTCATACTTCTTAATCACCGCCTCAATTTCGGCGATGGCGCTCTGCAGTGGGTCATCCGCCGGAGAGACCTTTGACTCTCCCGTGGTCTCGGCGGTGGCTTTGTTCTGCCCAGTCGTTGCCAGCAGTCGCAGCGCCAGCACGCTAATGTTGTCGCTGTTCGGATAACTCAGCTGCTCCGCCTCCTGCGCCATACTGTTGATGATGTCATCCAGATTGCCCTGCCGGCAGAGAAAGCGCCCCATCACCGAATCATCCATCGGCCCCCACAGACCGTCGGTACAGATGAGGATAATATCCTCTACCCGCATATTTACCGTATGGCTGATCGTCGGCTCCGGCTCCTCGACCAGTCCGCCACCCAGGCACTGGGTGATCTGGTTGCGCTGCGGGTGGCTATCCTGCTCACGGCGACTGATCTCCCCCTTCTGGTAGAGCATTTCGACCAGCGAGTGGTCGGTGGTGCGATAGAGCGGTAGCGCGTTCTGATAGATATAGAGGCGACTGTCACCGACATGTGCCCAGGTCACCTTACTATCCTGCACCAGGCAGACCACCCCGGTAGTACCCGGTGTGATCGGCGGTATCTGCTGCTCACCGTAGTCGATAATCGCCTGATGGGCAGTGCGTAACACCTTATCCAGGAAGGGCTTGGGGTTCCTGATCGGTCGCTCCGCATCCATATAGAGCCGCTTTGCAGTGTCGACCAGAATCTGTGCCGCTACCTCGCCACGCGCCTGCCCACCCATCCCGTCACCCAGCACCAGCAATACCCCCTCATCAGTCTCTATCGCGGCAAAGCGATCCTGATTGGTATTACGGTTCCCGAGACGATTGGCCTGTCCCAGCTCGTAGATCACTTATCGCCCCCCTTGAGCCGGGAGAAGCTGCTGGCCAGCTTGCCAAACAGAGAACTCTCCTCCTCCTGGTACCCCGGCCCCAGTTTACCGCCATCACCCAGCGCCTCCAGCAACTCATCCACGCTCTGTGGCCGGTACATCGGGTCAACCTCCATCGACCAGTCGATCGCCTTGAGGATGCGCTGCGAATGGCTCTTTTTGAACACCTCCGCCGCCGGCTTCATGGTGTCCTTCATCCGCCGCTCCTCTGCAGGAGGGGGCGCCCCACCTTCGATGCAGGCGCGCATGGTGGCGCCGATGGCATAAATGTCGGTCCACGGGCCGACATAACCACCGGCCATCGACTGTTCAGTGGGGCAGAAACCGAGGGTCAGCACCTGACCCGGCTGATACTGGCGGCTCTGCTGCATCTCGTGCACCGCGCCAAAATCGAGCAGCAGCGGATTACCCTTGGCGCGCAAGTGGATGTTGCCAGGCTTGATATCGAGGTGGAGCAGCCCCCGGGAGTGGATCAGCTTCAGCCCATCGAGCAGCGGCAGGAAGACGTGGTAGAGGAAGGCCTCACTCAGCCCCCCCTTGTGGCGCTTGATGTACTCCTGAAGGTTCACCCCCTTCTGGAACTCCATCACCATGTAGACGGTACTGTTGGCACGAAAGAAGTTGATCACATTGACGATGTTGGGGTGCTTCAGACCGGAGAGGGTATTGGCCTCCTGAAAGAAGAGGCGCCGCCCATGGGCGAACTGCTCGGCGGCCTTATCGTCATTGGTGTGGATGGTATGACCATCCTCACCACGAAAGGCGAGCTTGCGCGGCATATACTCCTTGAGCACCACCTGCTCACCCGCCTTATCTACAGCGTGAGCCAGGTAGACGATGCTAAATCCGCCACCACCCAGCTTTTCGTCAATGACATACTCCTCAAGCCGGGTGCCCGGGGCCAGGATGTGTTCGTTCTCGTTCATGCAATCCTTCAAAATCGATTGACCGGATGGCGCAATTCTTTTGACCGCATCACCATTCGGTTACCATGTGGCACACTATACCAAATCGCCCACGGGAGTTTCTATGATTCGCAGTATGACATCCTTCGCCCGATGCGAGGCACAGGGCGAGTGGGGCGCGCTGCAGCTTGAGCTGCGCTCGGTTAATCACCGCTATCTGGAACTCACTCCACGTCTGCCCGAGGAGCTAAGGGTGCTTGAGCCAAAGGTGCGAGAGCGGCTGCAGCAGGATCTGGGGCGCGGCAAGGTCGATTGCAACGTGCGTTACCAGCCCCCCACCTCCCAGGCGGGTGATCTAACGATCAACGAAGCACTGGTCAAAAAGCTGGCCCACGCCACCCGTGAGATCGACGCCCTGCTCTACAACCCCTCACCGATCAACTCGATGGAGGTGATGCAGTGGCCCGGCGTACTGCAGGCCCCAACGCTGGATGAGCAGCAGCTACACAATGCTCTGTTGGGTCTACTCAATGAGGCGATCTTGCAGATGGATCAGGACCGACAGCGTGAGGGGGATAAACTCCGCTCACTCATCCTGCAACGCTGCGACAGTGCCGATGAGGTCGTCGCTGCTGTACGCCAACGCCTGCCGGAGGTGATCGCCGGGGTGCGAAACCGGCTGCGCGAACGCCTCAATGAGCTGAAGGCTGAGGTGGATGAGAACCGCCTGGAGCAGGAGCTGGTGATCGCCGCGCAAAAGCTCGACGTCGATGAGGAGATGGATCGCCTCGCCACCCACCTCAATGAGGTACGCAAACAGCTGGAGTCCGACAAGCCGGTGGGGCGACGACTCGACTTTCTGATGCAGGAGCTCAACCGCGAGGCCAACACCCTCGGCTCCAAATCGGCCGACACCGAAACGACAAAGGCATCGGTAGAGCTCAAGGTCCTGATCGAGCAGATGCGCGAGCAGGTACAGAACATTGAATAAAGGTAAACGACAGTAATGAGCGAACAACAGAACAATCCCGGCACCCTCTATATCATCTCCGCTCCCTCCGGGGCGGGTAAGACCAGCCTGGTGAAGGCGCTGCTGGAGAGAACCGGGCAGATCATGGTCTCGGTCTCCAACACCACCCGCGGCGCCCGCCCCGGCGAGGTGGACGGCAAGGATTACCACTTCACGGAGGTAGAGACCTTCAAACAGATGATCGAGCAGGGGGCCTTCCTCGAACATGCCCAGGTATTCGACAATTTCTACGGCACCTCTCAGGGCAACGTGGTGGAGCAGCTAGCCACGGGGATGGATGTGATTCTGGAGATCGACTGGCAGGGGGCGCAGCAGGTACGCGAGAAGATGCCCGAGGCGGTGAGCATCTTTATCCTCCCCCCCTCGCGTGAGGAGCTGGAAAAGCGCCTGCGTGGGCGTGGTACCGATGCCGATGATGTGATCGCCAAACGCCTGGGTGAGGCGGTCAGTGAGATGTGCCACTACCGGGAGTTCGACTATCTGGTCTTTAACGACGACTTCAATACTGCACTGGATGAACTGCGTGCCATTGTGCTGGCACGCCGCCAGCGTGCCGCAACACAGATCGCCGCCAAACAGGCGATGCTCGATGCATTGCTGGCATAAACCCGAAGCTTTGGCTAAGATAGCCGGTTCCATTTATCTGTAAGTCTTGCCCTGGAGTAACCACAAATGGCACGTGTAACCGTCGAAGATTGTCTGGATAACGTCGACAACCGCTTTCAGCTGGTACTGGTCGCCACCAAGCGCGCCCGTCAACTGGCCAACGGCAACGAGCCGATGCTGGAGTGGGAAAACGACAAACCGACTGTAATGGCACTGCGCGAGATCGCCGACGGCCTGGTCACCCGCGACATCCTCACGGCCAGGGCTGCCGTTCCGGAGAGCACCACCGAGATCGCCGACGAGGAGATCCGCGAGGAGACCGAATAAGCCCTCTCCTCTCCCGCTGCTCCACAGGTAGCACCCCATGGATCAGAGCCGCATGTTCCTTATCAGCGACCTCTGTGAGCTGCTCGACAGCTATCTGGAGCCGGAGCAGGTACAGGAGGTCTACCAGGCCTATCTAATCGGCGCCGAGGCCCATCAGGGCCAACGCCGCCTTAGCGGTGAACCCTATATCTACCACCCCCTGGCGGTGGCGCGCATCCTCGCCGAGATGCGCCTTGACCACAAAACTATCGCCGCCGCTATTCTCCACGACGTTATCGAAGATACCGATATTAACTATGAGCGACTCACCGAGCTGTTTGGTGAGGAGATCACCACGCTGGTCGACGGTGTCAGTAAGCTGACCCACATCGAATTTGAATCCAAGGCCCAGGCGCAGGCGGAGAACTTCCGCAAGATGATGCTGGCGATGGTGCAGGATATTCGCGTCATCCTGATCAAGCTGGCCGATCGGCTGCACAACATGCGTACCCTGGGGATGATGCGCCCGGAGAAGAAGCGACGCATCGCCCGCGAGACACTGGAGATCTACGTCCCCATCGCCACCCGCCTTGGCCTCAATCGTCTCAGGATGGAGCTCGAAGACCTCGGCTTTAGCGCCTACTACCCGATGCGCTGCCGGGTACTGGAGGCGGCACGCGAGCGGGCACGTGGCAACCGCCGTGAGATCGTCACCAAGATCCAGTCGGCCATCGAGGAGCGCCTGCGCCAGGAGCAGATGCCCGGTGAGGTCTCCGGCCGTGAAAAGCACCTCTACAGCCTCTACCTGAAGATGCAGCACAAACAGCTGAGCTTCTCCGATGTCACCGACATCATCGCCTTTCGCATCACTGTTGATAAGGTCGACACCTGCTACCGCGTTCTCGGCGCCATTCACAACCTCTACAAGCCGATCCCTGGCAAGTTCAAGGACTACGTCGCCATCCCCAAGGCCAACGGCTACCAGTCGCTGCATACCGCCCTGCTCACCCCCTACGGTTTCCCCATTGAGGTACAGATCCGCACCCAGGATATGGATAAGGTGGCTGAATCGGGGATCGCCTCCCACTGGCTCTACAAGAGTGGTAATGCCTCAGGGGGGATCGCCCACGAACGGGCCCGTGAGTGGCTGAAGAATCTGCTTGAGCTACAGCAGAACGCCGGTGACTCGCAGGAGTTTCTGGAGAACGTCAAGGTCGATCTCTTCCCCGATGAGGTCTACGTCTTCACCCCCAAGGGGGAGATCATGGAGTTGCCGCGCGGGGCCACCGCGGTCGACTTCGCCTACGCTGTCCATACCGATGTGGGTAACCGCTGCGTGGCGGTCAAGATCAACCGCCGCCTCGCGCCGCTACACACCCAGCTGCGCAACGGCCAGTCGGTGGAGATCATCACCTCGCCCGGCGCCCAGCCCAACCCCAGCTGGCTCAACTTCGTCTTTACCGGCAAGGCGCGCGCCACTATCCGCGGCTTCCTCAAAAACCTGCGCCACGATGAGTCGATCACCCTGGGGCGTCGCCTGCTGGAGCGCGCCCTCAGCGAGCTGCACCTCAAGTGCGACGATATTCCTGCAGAGCGCTGGCAGGCACTGGCGGCGGAACTGGGCTTTGCCGACCGCGACACCCTGCTCGAACAGATCGGCCTCGGCAACCGCACGGCCCCGCTGATCGCCCGCGCCCTGTTACCCGATGAAGAGGGCAAAGAGGGTAAAAGGGAGCGTGTCGACGGCACCATGCCCCTCTCCATCCAGGGTACCGAGGGCACCGTGGTGCAGTATGCCAAGTGCTGTCGCCCGATCCCCGGCGACCCGATCCTCGGTTTCCTCACCTCTGGGCGGGGCATCGTGATCCATACCCAGCAGTGTCGCAACGTCGCGGAGTTCCGCAAATACCCGGAGAAGTGGGTCGACGTGCAGTGGGAGAAGGAGGTCAAGGGCGACTTCCCGGTAGAGCTGCGTGTTGATGTCACCAACCAGCGCGGCGTACTGGCCACCGTCGCCGCCGCCATCGCCGAGACACGCGCCAATATCGACAACATCACTCTGGATGAACGCGACGGCCTCAACACCACCATCAATCTCACCGTGGCGGTCACCGGCCGCCAGCATCTGGCACGCATCCTGCGCCACATGCGAACAATTGAGCAAGTCTTGAAAATCAGCCGCAAATAAACCGGTTATCCTGCTTTTCTCTCATCGTATTAGGGTTTCCCCCACTGGTTATCGCCCTGCTTTTCACTATCTTTAAGGTGAAGGGGAGCTCAAGGTAATAATCATAATATAGACCTGAGGCTGGCAAGGAGAGTAGACCAATCTACCAGGGGGGCAGCCATGCAAAGCAGACAGTTACAACTTATCGATTTAACAGGGATAGAGGTTATTGACGATCAGCATGACCGACTCCTCAATCTGGTTCGAGAGCTAGCCGCCCTCGCCGAGAGTCAGGATCGAGAACAGATCGCCAGGGCCATCATCTACATCATCTCCCAAACACTCGACCACTTTGAATTTGAAGAGGAGCTGATGGAGCATGCCGGCTACCCGTTCATCAGGGTGCATCGCCGACTCCATCGCCACTTTATCCAGCGCACCACCTCCTACACACAGCGCTTTGATGCCGGTGAAGAGGTGATCCCGGAGATGGTCGAGTTTATGGGGAAGTGGTTACACAACCACTTCATCCATGAGGACAGGGACTATAGCCCTCACATCCTGACCAGGATCGCCGGGGAAGCTGTTGGGCCGGGCGAGGCTCGCAATGATAGCTGGTGGCAGCGTGCCCTGAGTAGGTCATGAATAGGGGTATTCCCCAATACATGGGGACAGGATGTGATGTTAATCTCGCTTTTCATGGAGGGTGTGGAGGTGCTGAATCCTGTCGGTTTTTAGCCCTCTGGGGCGACAGCGGAAGTGAATCGTTAGCAATATCCGATCAGATAGTCAGGAGGCGGTCATGACAACACAACATCTGAAGCACTCCGACCTCACCGGTATCGGTGTCATTGATGATCAACACGAAGAGATCCTGGGCCTCATCAACTCACTGACCAAATCGGCCAAAAGTGGCCAGCGTGATCGTGTTGAAACAATGGTCGACAGTATTGTCCCCATCATCCTCGCTCACTTTGAGTTTGAAGAGGAGCTGATGGAGCAGGCCGATTACACCTATCTAAAGGTACATAAGCGCTTGCACGACCACTTTATCCAGCGACTCGCCGACTACACCCACCGTTTCGACAATGGCGAATCGATCGCCGTTGAGATGGCAAACTTCATGTCGAGCTGGCTGCGGGGCCACTTTACCCGTGAGGATCGCGACTACAGCCCTCAGGTTCTCGCCGAAATGTCAGGTCTCACCAACGATGCTGCCGCCCTGGACAGCAACAGCTGGTTTAGCCGTACCCTGCGCAAAATCGCCTGAGACTCACTGCTAGCTGGCGGAGTTAATACTGCCTGACTCTTTTCCACCTCTCTTCGCAATCACGACCCATTTTTCGGTAAACTCCCCTCTTATCCACGACAACGCTGTAAGAGGGCATTCATGAGCCGCGAAATCATCCACACAGAGAAGGCCCCCCAGGCCATCGGCACCTACTCTCAGGCCGTCAAGATCGGCACCACCGTCTACCTCTCGGGGCAGATCCCGCTGGTACCCGAGACGATGGAGATGGTCGAGGGGGATATGGAGGCGCAGATCCGCCGTGTCTTTGACAACCTCTCCGCCGTGGCCGAGGCGGCGGGCGGCTCGCTGGCCGATGTGGCCAAGCTCAACATCTTCCTCACCGATCTCGGCCACTTCCCGCTGGTCAACGAGGTGATGGCCTCCTACTTCCAGCAGCCCTATCCGGCCCGTGCCGCCATCGGCGTCGCCTCACTGCCTAAAGGGGCCGCGGTAGAGATGGACGGCGTACTGGAGCTGGCGGGCTAACCAGAGGGGACGGACAAACGGGAAGAGAGACTCAACCTCACCCCATGTCGACGCACAACGCCGCCACCCCGGCCCACCAGATCCCGGTCACCGAGCTGAAGGGGGTTGGGCCGCGGCTCGCCGAGCGGCTGGAGAAACTCCACATCCACACCCTGCAGGATCTGCTGTTTCACCTCCCCTACCGCTATCAGGATCGCACCCGCATCCACCCCATCGGCTCGCTGCGCCCCGGCAGTGAGGTGGTGATCGAAGGGGAGGTGCAGCTCAGCGAGATCAAGTTCGGGCGTCGCCGTATGCTGCTGACCCGCATCTCGGATGGCACCGGCAGCCTCACCCTGCGCTTCTTCCACTTCAATAACGCACAGAAAGAGGGGCTCTCACCCGGCACCCGGCTACGCTGCTTTGGCGAAGTGCGCAGCGGCGGTGCCACGCTGGAGATGGTCCACCCGGAGTACCGCCGTATCATTGCAGAGATGAGTGAGGTGGAGGAGCACCTCACCCCCATCTACCCCACCACCGAGGGGCTGCAGATGCCGGGGCTGCGCAAGCTTATCGACCAGGCGCTCGATCGCTACAGCGCCGGCGAGGTGGGACTGCCCGACCTCATCCCCCCCGCGCTGCTTCCGGCAGGGATGCGCGGGCTGCGCGAATCACTCCTCACCCTGCACCGCCCGCCCCCCGATATCGCCCTCTCGCAGTTTGTCGATGGCGAACACCCGGCACAGCAGCGTCTCGCCTTTGAGGAGCTGCTGGCCCATCAACTTAGCCTGCGGCTGCTGCGCCAGCAGATGCGCCGTTACCCGGCACAGCCGCTCGCCCCGGCGGGTGAACTCTCGGCACAACTCACCGCCTCGCTCCCCTTCACCCTCACCGCGGCACAGAGCCGGGTGCTTGCGGAGATCCGCCACGACCTGCAGCAGCCCACGCCGATGCAGCGGCTGGTGCAGGGCGATGTGGGGTGCGGCAAGACCATCGTCGCCGCGCTGGCGGCGCTGCAGTCGGTAGAGAGCGGCCTGCAGGCTGCGATGATGGCCCCCACCGAGCTGCTCGCCGAGCAGCACTACCGCAGCCTCTCCGCCTGGCTCGCCCCGCTGGGGGTCGAGGTGGCGTGGCTTACCGGCAAGCTGAAGGCGAAGGAGCGGCGCGAGATGCTCGCCGCCATCGAGGAGGGCACGGCGATGGTGGCCGTCGGCACCCACGCCCTGTTTCAGGAGGAGGTGGTGTTCAAACGGCTCGGGCTGGTGGTAGTCGATGAGCAGCACCGCTTCGGTGTCCACCAGCGCCTCGCCCTGCGTGAGAAGGGGGTACAGCAGGATGGCACCCACCCCCACCAGCTGATCATGACCGCCACCCCGATCCCCCGCACCCTGGCGATGACCGCCTACGCCGATCTGGATCTATCGATCATCGACGAGCTGCCGCCGGGGCGCACCCCGGTCGAGACGGTGGCGATCACCGACGAGCGGCGCGAGGAGGTGATCGCCCGCGTTGCCACCGCCTGCGCCGAGGGGCGCCAGGCCTACTGGGTCTGCACCCTCATCGAGGAGTCGGAAAAGCTGCAGTGCCAGGCCGCCGAAGATTCCCTTGAACAGCTGTGCGCCCTGCTACCCCATCTGCGCATCGCCCTGGTGCATGGGCGGATGAAGCCGCAGGAGAAGGCCGCGGCAATGGATGCCTTCAAACGTGCCGAGCTGGATCTGCTGGTCGCCACCACGGTGATCGAGGTGGGGGTCGATGTGCCCAACGCCAGCCTGATGATCATCGAGAACGCCGAACGACTCGGACTGGCACAACTGCATCAGCTACGTGGCCGGGTGGGACGCGGTAGCACGAAAAGTAGCTGCGTCTTGATGTATCATCCTCCCCTTTCACAGCAGGCGCGTGAACGGCTCGGGGTGATGCGCGAGAGCAACGACGGCTTCGTCATCGCCCGCAAGGATCTGGAGCTGCGCGGCCCCGGCGAGGTGCTCGGCACCCGCCAGACCGGTATGCTGCAACTGCGCATCGCCGACCTGCAGCGCGATCAGCCGTTGATGCAGGATGTCACCACCGCCGCGCAGCTGTTGCTGCAGGCCTATCCGCGCCAGGTCGAGCCGTTGCTGCAGCGCTGGCTGGGCGAGAAGCGGCAGTACGCTAACGTATAAGAGAAGTAAGTACTCACAGAACTGTATGAAAGATGAGTTCGGAAAACATGCGATGGAGCCGGTGTGGCGCGGCAGCTACCGCCTCAACCGGGCGCAACTGCCGGAGCAGTGGCGCGCCTGGCTGCTCGATCGCTCCTCCCTCACCCGCCGCCTGCAGCAGGCGTGCAGCGGCACCTTCAGTGTCGAGGTGATCGCCCAGCGCATGGAGCCACCAATGCTCAGCGAGGCACGCGCCCTCGGCCGCCCGCCGCAGGAGCTGGCACTGGTACGTCAGGTGCGGCTGCGCTGTGACGGCGAGCCGTGGGTCTTCGCCCGTACCGTCATCCCCCTCCCCTCACTGCGCCGCGGACTGCGTCAACTGGCACTGCTGGGCAGCAAACCGCTGGGGGCGCTCCTCTTTGCCGACCCGACGATGCGCCGCTCCGAGGTCGAGGTGGCGCGCGTCGGTCAGGAGAAGCGCCTCTACCGTCACGCCCTCGGCGAAGGGACAACCCGCCACCCGGAGATCTGGGGGCGCCGCTCGGTATTCACCCTGCGCGGTCAGCCGCTGCTGGTGAGTGAGTTCTTTCTGCCACCGATGGAGGGGAGGCAGCCGTGTTAGGTACCCACGCCCAGCGTCTGGCAAGGCAGTGGCAACGGCTTGAACCGCGGCTACAGCGCGCCACCGAGGCATTTTTTACCCAGCTCTACCGGTTCGTGATCTGGCTGCGCCCCTACCTGCACGTCTGCCACCTCCACCGCCCGGTCGACCTGGTACTGCTGCTCACCCCCGCCTTCTGGGTTTTCACCCTCGGCGAGGGGCGGCCACACTATGGCGAGATCGCCATCCTGCTGCTCGCCGCCACCACCATCCGCAGCGCCGCCTGGGTCTATAACGACCTGCTCGATGCCAAATACCTGAAAGAGGCGCCAGAGTCATTCGTCATCATCGGCCTCATCACCCCGCGCGAAGGGTGGTGGATCTTCTTCGGCCTGCTCGCCTTTGCCACCCTGCTGCTGCTCTTCCTCGACCTCACCGTCTTTCTCTGGGCCGCCGTGGCACTGCTACTGCTGCTCGGCTACCCCTTCATCAAGACCCGCACCCTGCTCACCCAGCCCTACATGGGACTCTGCTTCGCCTGGATGGTACCGATGGCGCAACTGGTCACCGACGGGGTAGCGCAGAAGAGCCTGTGGCTCCTCTTCACCGCCACCTGGCTCTGGGCCAGCGCCAACACCCTGCTCTACGGCATGCCGCGACGCAACTACGAGGCACGCGCCGGTATCGGCTCACTCAACCACCTGTTTGGTGACAACATCGGCCAGTTCGCCATCCAGCTACAACTTATCGCCGCCATCGCCCTCTGGTTTGTCAGCCAGCAGTCACTCCTCGGCGACCCCTTCGCCGTCGCCCTGCTCACCGCCATGGCCCTGCTCCCCTACCAGCAGTGGCTGCTAAGCCGCTACCCCAACAGCGGCCCCACCCGCGCCTATCGGGTCAACATCCACTTTGGACTGGTACTGATGATCGGCTTTTTTGCTGAGAGGCTGCTCTAAACGCACGTACCATCCATCGCCATTTTGTTCTATATTTGCTGAAGCAAGCGGTTGAGGGAGTGGTTGAAGTGTTACAAGAATGTAAATCGTTGTGCCTGGGTCTATCCATATCGGCTCCCGCTGGTTCTCCTTATATAAATAAATTTAATTCTATGTTTATTGTAATAGGCGGAATCTGTCTAGATCGGAAAACGCAGATACTGTCTAAATCACGTTGGGCTTTATAGTGAGGAGAGTGTAATGCTTGGTTACGTAGCGCTGGCTTTTATCATTTTTTTCTGCTTCAAGTGGAATAAAGAAATAAAGCTCCAAAAGAACGTGTTCATTGATCATGGAATAAGTGAAAACCAGTACAGATTTTTAATCTTATTTACTTGGTTGTATTTGGCTCCTCTGCTGGCATTTGCTTTCCCATATAATTCGCTAGTGCACCTAATCTATCCGGTTCCAGTTATATTGGTTCTGTTTCTTCCTGGTATAGTTGTAGGGCGCTCCGTTTCAAGAAAACTTGAAGTTAGTGGTGTTGATGTTGGGGTTAATGCTGGAAGAGCCGCCAGTAACAATATGTGGCTTGGGGTTGGTGGGTTATGTTTTGTGTTTTTCAATTGGCTTTTCGGAGTGCTTATTACTGGAGCCGCCAACACAATGTAAGCTCGTAGGGTGGGTAGAGCAACGCGAAACCCACCATTCACGACTGACCGGCGGGTTACGTTACTCTAACCCACCCTACGTACTACGCTAGCACACATAAAGTGCCACTACGGTTTGCCGGTTATCGTGAACGTTAGCGTTAATAAATGAGGAAACCATGGAAGATACAGATATTGAAATAAATGACGGTGAAGAAGTGTTCGAGAGCGTTGCATCTTCATTACTAATTGATGGGCTTGGTGATCTAATAGGACTTATTGCCATGTTCGCTATTCTTATATCAGTTGTAAGGCTGTTCAGGTCAACAAATGCACCAGGTGTTAATTATATGTTTTACTCAATGGTGCTGACGGTTATAGGCTTTATTATTCCGTTTTTGTCGTTCATTGCTGTTGGTGATGAAGGTCATTGGGTATTTGATGTAATTCTAAATATATATATGGGTCTTATTGCTGTTTTGGGCGCTTATGGGTTCTGGTTATTAACAACTCACGTCATTGAAAACCATGCTAAAAATGCATGACGAGACATAAGGTCTCGTTAATATAACTGTCAGCTCGTAGGGTGGATAGAGCAACGCGAAACCCACCATTCACGACTGACCGGCGGGTTACGTTACTCTAACCCACCCTACGTACTACTGCGACCGACCGAGATTAAACGTTAGATTTAAAACATGAAAAATAAACCCGAACAAATTGTGAATGCCAGAACTGAAAGCGGCCAGCTTGCAGGTGAAGCAATCGTTGAAGTCATAGAAAACCAAATAAATGAAAACAACCCTGCTGAAACCAGGGAAACACTAGAAAGATTAATGAAGCTTGGGGAATCAAGAGAGAATGCAATTCGTTATATAGCAAGCGTATTGTCTGTAGAAATATTTGATATGCTTAAAAACAAAGAAACATTCAATCTTGAGAGGTATGTTAATAATTTGAAGGCGTTACCAAAATTACCCTATGATTAAAACCACAAGGGGTCTGAGTAGTTGAACCTGCTCACTAACATATGAAATGGATTAAAACTGCATGGCAGGGTCGAGAAAAGCTTTATAAGGTTTTTTGGGGTTATTTTGTTTTACTTCCTTTTTTATTGTTTTTCTTATCCGCATTAACTCTGTTTTTTGTCTCTTTTCTTCAAGAAGCATTTCAACTCTCTATATTAAACAATGAATGGCTTTATCTTTTATCCAGGGCCATATATATGTCGGCTTGTCTGTTCTGGTTAATTTGGGTGACTGTTTCTGTTTGGCGTTCAGGGGCAAACACAAATCATTTGATTTGGGGGTATCTATCTAAAGTGTCCATAGCATTATTTCACGTCTATTTATTAGTTGGCCTGGCAAGATTACTTATAGACTTAATTAACCCGTATTAATGTTCAACGAGTCAGCTCAGTTGAGACTTAAACAAAACATATGGCCCGTTCCCGCCTCCACAGCAAACCTTACTTGTCAGGTCTACTGCCACGATGACGAACCTTGCCAACAACAACCATGATTGACAACATTGAATTTTTTGGCTGGTTCATCTACTTCTGGCTTTATATGTTCTCTGAAAAATTTCGCTCTGCCTGGAATGAAGAGTTTAAGCAGGCTAGTGTTGTTGAGAAGTGGTTTAAGGTGTGGGAGGCGCTAGTCTCCACTTTGCTCGGTTTGGCGCCACTCGCAGTGCTTACCTATTATGTATATAGCTTGGTGTACGTTGATACATAACTGGCAACTGTTCAGCCACGCACCCATCTATCTCCACACAATTACTCCGTCATTACTCCTCTAACCGTGCTCTCACCCCTCCCCATTTGAAAATTCCCCTGCTGCCCATATATCCAAATTGCACCCGACTCTGATAACGGGTGAGTGAACATTTACAGCAGACGGAGGCTCCCCCTGTTTTCCTTCCTCAACAAACGGGCTCGTATTGATGGCTTGAGCGGCATTGCGCTTCGTGATGACGGTATCGCTGTGGCCCGTGCTGGCACTGCGGCTGGGGGCGAAGCGCCCCATCTCAGGCTGTGTGACTTTGTCCCGCTTGAGGGTGACGAGCAACTGCCAGCCACGCTGAGCAAGCTGGGCAAGCAGCACCACCTTGAGGCGGGTGAGTGTAGCAGCGTTGCTGCCCATGAGAGCTTTTCACTACTGCTGATTGAAGCGCCCCAGGTGGAGAGCTCGGAGCTGAAGGCGGCGGTACGCTGGCAGATTAAGGAGTTGATCGATTTTCACATTGATGATGCGGTGATCGATGTCTTCGATATTCCCGGCCAGCAGGAGCGTGGTCGCCCCAAACTGATGTATGTGGTCGCCGCGCGTACCCGGGCGGTGCAGGGTCATATTGACCTGCTGGAGCAGAGCGGGATCAACCTGCAGGTGATCGATATCCCGGAGCTGGCGTTGCGCAATATTGCTGCGCTGCTGCCGGAGGATCAGGCGGGGGTGGCCACCCTCTATATCGGTCCGCAGCACAGTATGCTGATCTTTACCCGCCAGCAGACCCTCTACCTCTCGCGTCGTATTGAGATGGGGCTGGAGCAGCTACTCAACTACGCCAACACCCCCGCTGAGGAGGACGAATTTACCCTCGACGGTGAAGAGTCTTCCATGCCCGCTGCCCTGCAGCGTGCGCTCGACAACATTGTGCTGGAGATCCAGCGCTCGATGGACTACTACGAGAGCCACTTCTCGCTCCCCCCGGTGAGTGGTCTGGTGATCGCCCCGCTGGAGCAGAGTGTGCCCGGCGTGATGGGCTATCTGGGCGGCAACCTGGGTGTGCCGGTGCGTACCCTCGACCTTAACGCCCTCTTCGAGAGTGAAGAGGTGCTTAGCGACCAACGTCAGTCGCAGTGCCTCTTCGCCATTGGTGCGGCGCTGCGTGAAGAGCGGAGGGCGCTGTAGTGCAACAGGTCAACCTCTATCAGCCGATCCTGCGCAAGCAGCAGAAGGTCTTTTCCGCCACCACACTGCTACAGGGAAACCTGCTGGTGGTGCTGGGGCTCTTCGCCCTCTACGGCTTTAGCCTGTGGCAGAGCCAGCAGATCGAGTCACAACTTAAAACCGTCAAGCAGCAGCGCGAGGAGCAGAGCCGCCAGCTCACCAGCCTGAGCGCCACATATCCCGTGCGCAAAAAGGACGATGGGATCGAACAGCGCATTGAGAAGGCGCGCCTGATCCTGCAGCACAAACAGCGTCTTCTCGCGGCGGTGGGTGAGCTGGGCCTCGATGGCGAAAACGGTTTCTCCCACCACCTTGCCGGTCTGGCGCGACAGGATGAGCCGCAACTCTGGTTGAGCCGCATCACCCTGCAGCAGGGTAGCGGTGTGCTACTAAGCGGCAGTGCGCTGCAGTCGGATGAGGTGGCGCGCTACCTGCAGCGCCTCGCCACCGAGCCCTCATTCAGCGGCACCACCTTTCGCAGTGTGGTGATCAACCGCAACGATGAGCGGCACGACCTGGTCGACTTCAACCTGAGCACTATCGCTCCGACAAAACGGCGGGGGGGCTAACGATGCAACAGCACCTCACCGCCGTGAAGAGCCGCATTGATGAGCTCACCCTGCGTGAGCGCGGCATCCTCTTTCTGGTCCTCGCCGGTCTGCTCTATCTGTTGTTCGACCATCTGCTGATCTCACCGCAGGAGCAGCAACAGCGTCGCCTGCTGGGCGAGATCGCCGCAGTGCGCAGTGAGATCATCACCCTGGAGCAGCAGAAGCTGGAGATCCTGGAGCGCCATCGCAACGACCCCAACGCCGCTCAGCAGCGTCAGCTGATGGCACTGCAGGAGGCACAGCAGAAGATTGATGACCAGTTGCGCGAGGCGGTGAGCGGCCTGATTGAACCGCAACAGGTGGCTCTGGCACTGGAGAGTGTTCTCAGGGGACAGCGCCAGCTCGGCTTTGTGCGCGTGGAGAATCTGGGGGCCACCCCCCTGTTGCAGGTTGAGGGCGAGCCGACGGAGCAGAGCGACGTCGGCATCTACAAACACACCATGCGCATTGAGCTTGAAGCGAGCTTCCAGCAGACCCATGACTACCTGATGGCGATGGAGCAGTTGCCGTGGCGTTTTCACTGGGAGTCGGTGGAGCTGGTGATGGTCGACTATCCGCTGGCGCGGGTGGTGATCACCGTTAACACACTGAGTTTAAGCGAGGGATGGATTGGTGTTTAAAGCGAGATGCATATCAGCACTGCTGCTCTGCAGCACGGCAGCGACTGCCGCCACCCCAACGGCGCTGTTTCCCGACGACCCGATGCGCCCGCCGGCCACAAAGGCGATGAGCAGCACGGCCCCATCGGGCACCAGGCAGCGCCGCGAGGCGTTACAGCTCAATGCGGTACGCATCACCGATCAGCAGCGTAGCGCCATCATCAATGGCCAGCGCGTTGCGGAGGGTGAGCGCGTCGGCACCGCCCGGGTGGTGTCGATAGAGTCGGCCAGCGTCACCCTGGAGCGCACCGGCAGCCGCTTCACCCTTAACCTTCTTCCCAGCACCTTCAAGCGACCGACAGGGGTCCAGCAGCCATGATGAACACCTCACGCCGACAGGCCATCTACTCGATCACCGCAGGGGTCTGCCTGCTACTGGTTGGCTGCGCGCAGAACGAGACACGCCAGAGCGCGTTGCGTAACCAGATGCAGGGGGCCTTTGAGCTGCCCGCCAGCGGAGGGGTCACGCCCCCCCCCGCCGAGGTGAGTGCCGCGCTGCTGCCGCCGCTGCAGTTACAGCTGCCGGGTGTCGATGCCAGTGCCACCGAGGTGCGCTTTGACGTCAAGGTGCGCAACCTTGGCGCGCGTGACTTCTTCCTCGGTCTGGTCGACGGCACCCCCTACAACATGGTGCTCCACCCCAAGCTGGGAGGCACGATCTCGCTCGACCTGAAGAACACCACCGTACCGGAGACGATGGATGTGGTGCGCAGCGTGCTCGGTTACGACTACAAGCTCAAGGGCAACACCGTGCAGGTCTTCCCCAACACCATTCACACCCGGCTGTTTAAGGTTAACTACCTCTCGGCCAAACGTACCGGCCAGTCGCTCACCACCTCGAAGACCGGGCAGATAACCAATGGTGACGGCAGCGGTGACGGGGCCTCCAACAGCAGCACCATCGTCACCGATTCCAACGCCGACTTCTGGGAGGAGCTTAAACACTCTCTGCAGATGCTGGTCGGCACCGATAACGGACGCCGCATCTCCATCAACACCCAGACCGGGATGGTAATGGTGCGCGGTGAGCCCTCAGAGATGCGTATCGTTGAGGAGTATCTGCAGGAGAGCCAGCTGGCGCTGCACCGTCAGGTGATCCTTGAGGCGCGCATCCTTGAGGTGACCCTGAGCGACGGCTTCCAGAGCGGCATCAACTGGGCGGCATTGAGTAACAATGTTGGCGAGAGCGCCCACCTCGGCCTGCGCGCCAGCAACAGCGGCACGGGTGCCCTCTCTTCGCTGGCCGACACCACCACCCCCGCCTTTAGCAACAGCAGCATCGCCTCCAGCTATGGCGGGCCGTTCACCCTCGGCCTCTTCACCCAGGACTTCACCACCTTCATCGACCTGCTCAAGACCCAGGGCGATGTGCAGGTGCTCTCCAGCCCCCGCGTCTCCACCATCAACAACCAGAAGGCGGTGATTAAAGTCGGCAACGATGAGTTCTTTGTCACCAACATCGACACCCAGAGCAGCGCCGCCACCGCCGGTGCCACCACTCAGGTCTCGGTCGACCTGGACCCCTTCTTCTCCGGCGTGGCGCTCGACGTGATCCCGCAGATCAGCGCCGAGGGCGACATTGTGCTGCACGTTCACCCGGCGGTGAGCGAGGTGCGCGAACAGACCAAGACCGTCTCCACCACCTTCGGCACCCTCAGCATGCCGCTGGCGGCGAGCAATATTCGTGAGTCCGACACCGTGATCCGCGCCGCCAACCAGCAGGTGGTGGTGATCGGCGGACTGATGCAGAACAGCACCGAGGATGAGCGCTCCGGTATCCCGCTGCTGAGCGATATCCCCGTGCTTGGCGGCCTCTTCCGCTACACCAAAAAGGCCAACCGCAAGAGTGAGCTGGTGATCCTGCTCAAGCCGACGGTGATCGACGCCCAGGGCTACGCCTGGCAGCAGCAGTTGCAACACTCCTCGCAGCGCTTTGGCACCATGCAGGGGATCTAGGTATGAAGCGGAGGAGCAGCTAATGTATCTGGAACACTTCGGCCTGCGCGAGATGCCCTTCTCGCTCACCCCCGACACCACCTTCTTCTTCGGTTACGGCCACTACATTGACGCCTTCAACACCCTCACGGTGGCGCTGCAAAATGGCGAGGGGTTCATCAAGGTGACCGGCGAAGTCGGCACCGGCAAGACCCTGCTCTGTCGCAAGCTATTAAACAGTCTGGGGGATGATTATGTAACCGCCTACATCCCCACCCCCTACCTCAGCCCCACCGCCCTGATCCTCGCCTTTGGCGATGAGCTGGGGCTCGACATCGACGTCAGCGCCGGTACCCATCGTGCACTGAAACAGATCACCGAGCGACTGATCGAGTTGTGCGGCTCGATGAAAAAGGTGGTGCTCTGCATCGATGAGGCGCAGGCGATGCCACTGCAGACTCTGGAGACGCTACGCCTGATCACCAACCTTGAGACCGAAAAGCGCAAACTGCTCCACGTGGTGCTGTTTGGTCAGCCCGAGCTGGACGAGATGCTCAAACGCACCTCGATCCGCCAGTTGCGCCAGCGCATCACCTTCTCCTACACCCTGCAGCCGATCGACCGCCACGGCCTGGACTCCTACCTCAAACACCGCCTGCTGGTGGCCGGTGGCAACGGCGAGGTCGGCTTCGATGCCTCCGCCGTCAAGCTGTTGCACCGCGGCAGCGGCGGGGTGCCTAGGCTGGTCAACATCCTCGCCCATAAGGCGCTGCTACTCGGTTTCGGACAGGGGATAAAAGCGATCAGCGAGGAGCAGGTTCGCGCCGCCATTCACGACACCGAGGGGGCAGTCAAAGGACTCTTCGAGATCCTGCCCTCGTGGCGCTCGGCACTCGCAGGCAGTAGAGGATAACAAAGGGCAATGAGTGTTATTAACCAGATGCTGGTCGACCTGGAGTCTCGCCGCAAGGTGCAACTCCCTGACGCCAGCCTCAAGCTGGTGCGCGAGAGTCACGGCACACCGTCGCAGCAGCGTCGTCAACTGGTACCGCTGCTGCTTACGCTGGTCGCACTGCTACTCGCCGCACTCGCCTATACCCTGTGGCAGCAGCAACCCGCCGCCATGGCCACGGCCACACCAGCCGCAGTAGCAGAGCCTGAGCCCGCCATCAGCGTAACGGAGGCACCCCCCGCCACACTAACCGCACCTGTTGAAGCGGCCCCTCTCGCCACAACACCTTCATCCGAGGTTACAGCGGTCGCACCCGCAACACCGCCCGAGCCGGCCCCCGTAGAGAAGGCGGTGGTCACACCGCTATCCGATAACATTGAGACACAGGCCACGGCAAAGACGGTGGCCCCCAAACAGACAGTGCAAGAGAAGAGAAGGCGCACCGAGTCTGCCGCAACCGTCGTCACCCGGCCGCGTGATGCAGTAGGCAAGGTGATCCTCCCGCCGAACAAAAGCGAACAGGCCGAACAGCACTACCGTGACGGCTACCAGGCCATACAGCGGCGCAATAACAGCGCGGCTGAAAAGCTATGGCGTGAGGCACTGCAACTCTCCGCACAACACACCGCGGCACGCGAAGGGCTGGTCGCCCTCTACCTCTCACAGGGGCGGAAGGTCGAGGCACGCAACCTGTTACGGGAGGGGCATCAGCTGCTCCCCGACAACGAGCGCTTCACCCTGCTCTACAGTCGCCTGCAGGCCGAGGCGGGCGAGACCAGTGCCGCCATCGAGACACTGCAAACGGCACTCCACTCACCGAGCGTCACACAAGACACCCTCACCCTCGCCGCCGCGCTGCACCAGCAGCGCAACGAATTTGTAGAGAGCATCACCTACTACCAGCAGGCACTCAAGCAACAACCACAAAATGCCACTGGTTGGATGGGACTCGCCATCTCGCTCGAAGGCAACGGTGAGGCAGATAGGGCACTTAACGCCTACAAAGAGGCACTGCAACGCGGCGGATTAAGCAGCGGTTCAAAGGCATATGTCCTGTCACGAGTGAATGCATTAGAGTAACTGGCAGACAACACTCGATAAATTCACCTTATATAAAGCCCCGCATGCGGGGCTTTTTGTTGTGACAAAACCCAACTCTCCGGTATATTCGGGAAAAGCCTCAACAACATGGAGCCCGCAGGTTATGGAATTATCACCTTCACAGTGCACGATAAAGAGCGACGCATTTTCACGGCGCTGTTGCTGTAATAACAACAACTTAAGTGGCAGGATGTATGTTATTCGTCATTTTTGACGTAAATAAACACGTCCGAAGTGGGATCTAATTATAGTTATGTTGAAAGGAATGAATCGTGCCAAAGGAAATAGATACTAAATATATTGTCCAACAGGCTCGTTATGCCGGTGAGGAAGCTGGAGCGAAAATGGCAGAAGTCCATGGAAGGCTATGGGAGGGGCGTGAAAACTTAGCAAAACTAATTGTGTCACTTTCTTCAACCATGCTCGTTGGCACGATCACTTTCTCAAGTAGTTTTCTTGGCTCTAACGCAGCTAATACCAGTTACCCTAATTTACTGATTATAAGCTGGGTGGTGCTATTTCTATCAATGTGCCTTGGCATAGTGTCACTTTGGCATTCAAACACTTTGAAGAGCTTTCGGGCAAGATTCTTTAATTCTGAGCCAGCAATGAAGCAAGAAGCTGAACAGCTTAACCCAGAAGCAAGTCAAGAAGAACTAATTCAAGGGGTGTTGTCCATCGTTAAAAAATACAGTGATTCAGCACTAGAGCCATTGGCGAGCGCTGACAGGATAGCTCATTATTCTCTTGGCGGTGCTTTAGTACTGTTTGGCCTTGGTGTTGGCTCATTTCTGTTCTTTGGCGCTTTGCAGGTAACATAACACGTCGCTCCAGCCGACGTCAGGCCGCATTGCGGCCTTCCTCGGCTGAGCTAAGCGTTGGGTGTATAAGGAGTCAGAGAGAGATCTACTGATACTGAAATATTTGCCTTTGTATTGATGCCCTTTGATGGCGCTTTTGATGACACCTACAAATTAGGCATCAAGGAAACTGCTGCACAATTAGACATTTCAGCAGAACGTGTAGATGAGCAAATCTTTCAAGAGGGAATCTTAGAGAGAATTTATCGCCAAATTGATGTAGCTGATCTAATAATCGCAGATATGTCGGGACAAAATCCTAATGTCTTTTATGAAGTTGGATATGCCCACGCCAAAGGAAAACTCTGCATACTAATGACTAAAAATGCCGACGACATACCATTTGACTTAAAGCATCACCGTCATATCATATATGGCGATTCTATTTCTGGGTTAAAAGAAACTTTGGCGCCTGAGAAACATTTGGGGTCAGTGTAAAAACTCGACAATAAATAGATGATCCTCACACACTATTCTGAATACATATCATATGACTTAATACAGATATCACTAACGCGAACAACACGTATAACAGGCATTCCGAAACTCATTACATAAATATCATTATCGTTACGCACATAAATACATTATCGATTTATTATAGTCATATGATAAAAAAAGCCCTTACACTCATGTTGTTGTCCTGTACATTACTGTCATGTGTGCACACACCATCTTATTACGCCTCTCTAGAAATAGTTACCTACGAAAGGGGTGACACGCGATTCAGCGATAATGCGTTGAATAACAGAACAAATTATGGCTTATTGTCATTGCGAGAGGATGGTGCATGTTCAATTACTGAAATACGCGACGGTCTAAATTATCGAGGCAGTGGCGCATGGAGCCAAACTGAGCATGCGGATATTATTCGAATTGGGTTGTCGAGCAATAGCACAATGACAATGTATCACTTTTACGTTCGGTTATATGAAGATACAAATTCTTATATTGTTTCAGACGTATTGGATATGCTACTTGCAGTATAAGCATATAGTCATTCGCCCATCAAAACAAAAACAATGCGATCGCTTGATTTGGCCGATAGACATATAAACAATGAACCTACTGGCACTAACAATAGGCCTGATACTTGCAACTTATGCAATTGTACACTTTCGCGCATTCAGGTTAGAAAAGAAGCAATGGGCATATCCCTTACTGCTTGCAACTTTTCCCTTGTACTATTTTGTGTTTGCAATTTATGCCGGAGATCATGGTGCGCTGTTAAATGAAATGTATGTGAGCGCTATTTTTATTGCTGCCGCCTATGCTGGCTATAAATTACAAAACAGTATTGGAGTTATTATTCTGGCAACAGGATACATCGGTCACGCCGTCTATGATGTAGCCCACAACCATCTATTTATAAACGATGGAACCCCGTTCTGGTGGCCTGAGTTTTGTGGTGCAGTAGATGGTCTAATGGGTCTTTACCTGGTGTATCTAGCCTTTTCATTTAGGGCAAATAGAGTAGATACCCAGGAAAGGAATTCAACAGGCTAAAATTCTCTAAAGCGCGCTTATTAACCTGATATTACGCTCAAAAAAGGAATCAACAACATATGTACGCTGTTATATTCAGGGCTGAAATCAATATCATTGACGAGTCATATACTGATACAGCTATACGCATGAGGGGGTTGGCTAAAACCAGATATGGCTGTACAGAGTTCATCTCCTTCCTGGAAGATAATCAGGAGTTGTCGATTTCATATTGGAAAAGCGAAGAGCAGATCGCGGCCTGGAAAAACGATCCCGAGCATCTTGCCGCTCAAACTATGGGGCGTACCAAATGGTATAAATCTTATAAAATTGAGGTCGTTAAGATTGAACGTGAATACTCCCATGTATCATAACTACTCTCTCGTTACCGTATGCCGCAAATTATTCGATACATCTTTACAATATCGTTACGATTAAAATAATATGAAACCAGTAGTCCAGGAAGAAACAACCGGCTGTGGCATTGCCAGCGTAGCGGCAATTGCAGGAATCACTTATCAAGCGGCAAAAGAGACCGCCAACAGGATGGGGATCTATGCCGATGATTCCTCACTCTGGTCAGACCCACAGCATGTTCGTGATTTGTTAGCCCAATTTGGCCTGGTGGCCGATGGCAAAGAGACGCCGTTTATAGACTGGGATTCTCTACCGGACTGCGCGCTACTTTCTACCAAATGGCACCTGGAGAAAGGAAAGCCCTATTGGCATTGGGCTGTTTTTGTAAGAGAGGGTTCTGATGAGTATGTGCTTGATTCTAAAAAATCATTAAAGACGCACCTTCGTAAAGATTTTGGCAGAATAAAGCCAAGGTGGTATATCAAAGTTCACGTCTAGCACGATGCATAACCGATAAAATATTGGAGCGGAGGCATTATGATGAATATGACCAAACCAGCCATTACTCTATTTGTCGCATACCTGTCTGTTTACCCGCAAACCGGATTGAGCGCAGACCCTCAACTAAAACCAGGTCGCGGGATGACAATGACCGCCCCTGTACCGCAAGCCGTTGTCACTGCAGAGAAGCTACAGGAGTGGAGAGGCCTTAAGTCAGCGGCAAAAGCCAGTCTTGCTGATCTTAATAGAAACCCTAATAACCGGGCGACTCATTATAAACTAACTTCACTAATAAACAGGGCGGATAGCCTGATGGTTAGATTAAAAAATAGCGCGCAGCGCCCTCATTCCAAAGTATCTACCAAAGAGCTGGGTAGCGAGCTTAAGACCATATCAGTTGAACTTGAAGCCGAGATCCGCGCACTGAAAGAGCAGCTCAATACGGCTAGTGACGACGCAACGATGGCCAATATTGATTTGCAGAACACTCTTCATAAACAGCAGCAGACTATACAGACGCTAGAAAGCGTGAATAAAACGATACAAGATACCGCCGATAACACTACACGCAAGATAGATGGGACGCCACCTCCTCCGTGATGGCAGCAGGACGGATGTGCATCCACCCAAAAGCTGGACAGGTGGATGCGCTATCGCTTATCCACCCTACCTATGCTACCCCTTCTTTCTCGCGCCAAGCATTATCGCTGCAAATATTGCAACTATTGTTAATGCATTGTACCAGACAGGATATATTTTCCAGGCCGCAGTGTTTATCACTAACAGATAGAATGTACCTAATGTTAGCAATGACAATATAACTGCGAACATCGTCTCTCTGTCTACTGCGTATCTTCGTATCACTCTTCCTGCATAAAACATAATGAGTGAACTCATTGATAAATCAACAAGCAGAAATGCCATATTATTTGCCAGTGCTAAATGTAGTGAACTCTCATTCATTACATCCACATTAAGCAACATGGCAGCAATGGTCGTCTCTATCACACTCGCAGTTAAAACTACAACTACAGATACCAACCAGCCAAATACAATTGCCTTAACTGGGCTAAATTTATTTTTTTGTTCACCCTCAATATCGGACTCTGGTGCTTTGTATATATCCATGATTTACTCTCCTTATAAAAATAATTTAGTTTTCGTCCAATCTACTCGTTAGTTCTCCCGCTCCCCCATCACCCGCTCCACCGTATCCACAATCGCCTGGGTCTGCGGGTCAATTTCAATATTGATCCGATCACCTGTCTTGCGTGTACCGATGTTGGTGCGTTGCAGCGTTTCGGGTATTAAGTTGACATTGAACTCATTGCCCTCCACATCGCCGATGGTGAGACTGATGCCGTCGATGCCGATGTAGCCTTTTGTGAAAACGTATTTCATCCACTGTTGTGGCAGGCGGAACCAGATCTGATGGTTGTTGGGTGACTCGATCACCTTTGTCACTTCGGCGGTGGTGAGGATGTGGCCCGACATGGCGTGGCCACCGATCTCATCACCAAACCGGGCGGCACGTTCGACGTTGACCACTCCCCCGACCTTCAGCTCGCCTAGGTTGGTGACCTTGAGGGTCTCCTGCATCAGGTCGAAGCTGACACTATCGCCATCGATTTTGACCACGGTAAGACAGCAGCCGTTGTGCGCTACCGAGGCACCGGGCGCCAGCCCCGGCAGCAATGCCTCGGGCAGGCGCACCACGTGCGTACGGAATTTCTCTCTCTCATCAATCTGCACCACCTCGGCGGTGCCCTGTACGATTCCGGTAAACATTACTATTAACTACCCCGATACTTTTTGTTAGAGACGAAAAAATGCCCTGATTCGGCTCACTATCTCACCCTGCTGCCGCCTCTGCTCGGCCTTTTGCTTTGCGGCGTCCTGCTCCTGACGGGCGTTATCCAGCGCCACCCGCCGCTCCGCCATGATACGTGACACCTCTTCGGCAATGGCGGGTCGGGCCTGGATGATATCGGTAAACGCCGCCTTGTTTAGGCGATAGCAGAGTACATCGGTGACGGCAACGACGGTTGCACTGCGCGGGTCACCGGTGAGCAGACCCATCTCACCGAAGAAGCTGCCTGTACCGCCAGCCTCGATCTTGCCCACCACTCGCCTCGCGCTACCGAGGGAGTCGAGTACCGCCTCGACCTGGCCGCGTGCGAGAATGTAGAGCCAGTTGGC
Organism: Chromatiales bacterium; assembly: GCA_029879245.1. Taxonomy (GTDB): domain Bacteria; phylum Pseudomonadota; class Gammaproteobacteria; order Thiohalomonadales; family Thiohalomonadaceae; genus JAPHSX01. The sequence continues at coordinate 73,257 of JAOUQQ010000002.1, forward strand.
CGCCGCCCCCTGACGGGTAATCACATCGCCCCGCGCAAAGGGGGCATAGACCAGACGCTCGGCCAGAAGGCGCAGCTCTTCATCACTGAACTGTGTGAATAGTGCCAGCTGTTTGAGCAGGTCTACCCGCTCGGCAACGTGCTCCTGGTGGCGCTGTTCGGCCAGCTTTTCGCTCTCTTTGATGAGGTGGAGGTTCTGGCGTGGCCACGCCGGTTTGAGCCCGGCCCGTTGCAGTGCGGCGAACATGTGGGCGCGCACCATCGAGTCGGTGGGGTCGTCACTAAAGAGATCGGTCAGCCAGTAGCGCATGGCGTAGCGCCCTGCGCTGTCGCCGTAGTCCATCATCACGCAGTTGGGGGTGGGGTTGGTGGCGACGCCGGGGATCACGGCGCCCTGCACCGCACGCTCCGCCACGCTGATCACCTGGGCGGGGCTCACGCTGTAGTCGATGTTAAACCAGATCCAGCGGCGCAGTTGTACCGGCTGTCCCTCGCGTCGGCCGAGTACCAGAAACTTGTTCTTCATCAGCACGCTGTTGGGGATCACCACCGTCTCCCAGTTGCGCGTCTCAATGGCGGTGAAACGCCAGCGAATATCGACGATGCGCCCCACCACACCGTCGACCTCGATCCACTCATCCTTGTTGATGGAGTTATCGAGCTGTAGCGCAATACCGCCGAGGATGTTGCCCAGGGTATCCTGCATCGAGAAGGCGATCACCGCGGTGATCACCGCCGAGGTGGTAACAAGACTGGAGAGTTCCACTCCGTGTTCGTGCAGCCGCACCATGCCCCATAGCAGGTAACCGCCGATCACCAGCAGGTCTTCGAGGATACTGGCGGGGGTAAAGCGCAGCAGCGGCAGTAGCACCCGCGCGATCACCATCCCGGCGAGGCGGATCACCGCCAGCCCCTCGGTGAGGATAAAGAGGCCGCGCAGTATCCCGCCCGACGACTCATACCCCAGAATGGACACGAGTACCGCCGCGTACTGTGCGGCCAGAGAGAAGAGGAAGAGACCGATAGTGTTGTAGAGGGTGCGCCGTTCATCGCGCATGGTGTGGAGCAACGCCCCGGCCATCAGCGCCACCGCGATCAGGGTGACACCGGCCCCATCGTGTGTGGCCCCCAGTAGGAGATCAACTGTCCTGGTTTCGCTCATTGTCTGTCCGCTACACCTCTGTCATACCCTAAAGAGTATGCGCCAACGGGGCGATACACAATGGCCGGCGGGGGAGTTAACGCCCCTCTTCGTTGCGCCCCACGACCGCATAGCCCGCCCCGTTCCAGGCGGTCATACCGTCGCGCACCACATGCAGCTCGGCAAAGCCCTGTTTGGCCAGCAACTGTGCCGCTTTGGCGGAACGCACATCCGTACGACAGACGATGGCGATGGGGCGTTCACGATAACGCTCAAGCTCACCGATGCGCTCGGCCAGCACCTCTACCGGGATATTGATGGCCCCGTCGATGTGGCCCAGCGGGCCGACAAACTCGGCCTCGCTGCGCACATCGAGGATCAGGTAATTGTCCGTGCTCTGCTGTAGTTCGGCCACGGCCATCTTCGGCCCCTGACGTAGACGGCCAATAAGGCGAGGCAGGAAGGCGACCAGCGCCAGTAGTGCAAGGGCCAGTAGCCCCTTCTGGATCATCCCCTCTCCCCCGGCCACCGCCTCGCGCCCGGCATACCCCAGGTAGGTGTAGGCGATGGCACCGGGCAGCATGCAGAGATAGGAGGTGATGATGTAGTGGGCGAGGCGGATGCGGGTGAGCCCCAGCGCATAGTTGAGGGCGTTAAAGGGGAAGAGCGGCACCAGCCGCACGAAGGCGACAAAGCGCCACCCCTCGGCCTCCACCCCCTCTTTTAACTGCTTTACCCGACCGCCGCTCTTCTGCTCGGCCCAGTCGGCAGCCAGGTAGCGGGCGATGAGAAAGGCGATGGTAGCGCCGATGGTGGCTCCGGTAAGATTGTAGAGGGTGCCCCACAGCGGGCCGAAGATGGCACCACCGGCGAGGGTGATCGCCGAGCCAGGGAGAAACAGCACCGTCGCCAGCGCATAGACGAGCATAAAGACCAGCGGCCCGGCGATGCCGAAGCCGTCGACCCACGCCTGCAGTGACGCCACATCAAACGCCTCGCGGTAGTGTATCGCCACGCCAATCGCGACGATAAGCAGCAGCGCCACCACGGCGCGCATCATCGTTTTACTCATCGCTGCCCTGCCTCCACGCTCTGCGGTTGATTGCGTACTCGCTCACCTTGCCGCGAAAGGGGAGCCACAGCATACCGGGCAGCCAGCTCACCTCCTTCTCGGTGCGGTACTTATGGATGCCGATCTCCATCCCCTCGTGACCGGCGCGCGGCTGGGCGCGGTAGGTACCGAAGAGGCGATCCCACCAGGGCAGACTGAAACCGAAGTTGCAGTTGGCCTCGTCATCCTCGGTGGAGTGGTGCACCCGGTGCATATCGGGGGTGACCAGAAAAAGGCGCAGCACCCGGTCCAGCCCCAGCGGCAGGCGCACATTTCCGTGGTTAAACATGGCGGTGGCATTGAGGATGATCTCAAACAGCACCACCGCCACCACCGGCGGGCCCAATACCACGATGGTGGCGAATTTGATCAGCATCGAGAGAATGATCTCGATGGGGTGGAAGCGCGCCCCGGTGGTGACGTCGTAGTCAGGATCCGCGTGGTGCATACGGTGCAACCGCCACAGCAACGGTACCGCGTGCACCAGCACGTGCTGCAGGTAGATGATGAAGTCCATCGCCACCACCGAGAGCACCACCGCCAGCCAGAAAGGTACATCGAAGTAGTTGAGCAGCCCCCAGCCGTGCTCGGCGACAAAGGCGGCGACCCCCACTGCAGCGGCGGGGAAGATGAGCCGAACCAGGAAGGAGTTAAAGACGACGATGCCGAGGTTATTCGCCCAGCGTACCGCCTTTGAAACAGTGAGTGCACGGCGCGGCGCCGCCACCTCCCACACAGCCATCACGGCGAGAATGCCAAAGAAAAAGCCCAGCCGCACAGGCCTCTCGTTGGCCATCAGCCACTCGGTCAACTCCATCGTTACCCTCACTCAATCGGATGCTATACTGGTTCTGGAACCAATCTATTCAAGAAATTATTTGAATACACAGATTAAGCGATAGGAAAATCATGTCAAGCAACGGATTCAAACAACAGCTCTTCGCCCAGTTCGCCCGTATCGGCAAGGCGATGAGCAATGGCAACCGCCTGGAGCTGCTGGAGTTTATCGCCCAGGGGGAGCGTAGCGTGGAGGAGCTGGCAAAGGTTGCCGGGCTCACCGTCGCCAACACCTCACAACACCTGCAGCAACTGCGTCAGAGCGGCCTGGTGACCAGTCGCAAGGAGGGGTTAAAGGTCTACTACCGCATTAGCGATAACGATGTGATCGCCCTCTTCAGCGCCCTGCGCGGGGTCGCCGATCGTCACCTGGCCGAGGTGACACTGCTGGTACAGAACTATCTCACCTCTCGCGATACCCTGGAGCCGGTTCCCCATCATGAGCTGCTGGAGCGAGTACGCGACGGCCTGGTCACGGTACTCGATGTGCGCCCAGAGGAGGAGTATGTCGCCGGGCATGTGAGCGGTGCGATCAATATTCCACCGGGTGAGCTGGAGGATCATCTCGACGAGCTGGATGCGGGCCACGAGATCATCGCCTACTGTCGCGGCCCCCACTGCATCCTCGCCTTTGAGGCGGTCGCCCGATTGCGGCAAATGGGATTTAACGCCCGGCGCATGGAGGATGGATACCCCGAGTGGCAGGCAAGCGGACTGCCGACCAGAAAATTGCAATAACCCCCCCCAATCAATACCGGAGACACC
>JAOUQQ010000121.1 GCA_029879245.1 Chromatiales bacterium
TTACTGACTCCGTATTTATATGTGTTGTTAATTTTCCTGATTCAGGATGATTTAGGAATATCTATACGTTTTATACCCATGTCTTAATGCTATTTCAACAATAGGCCAGGTAGATTGTATGGTTATGTGGCGCGGTCGTATCAGCGGCGGATCGCATCAACGCCGACAGGCTGGTGCCATTTTAGTGTAATACTTAATTTCGTGCCACCGAGCATGGACTCCTCTATTATGCTCTCCCCTCCATGCAACTCCACCACCCGCTGCACAATCGATAATCCGAGTCCGCTCCCCTCAACCTCCTGTCCGGCGAGGCGGTAGAAACGGTTGAATATCTTTTTACGTTCCTCTTCCGCAATGCCTGGGCCACTGTCGGAAACACTCAGTGTCACCTGATTATCCTGTGTTGTAATGGCTAGCTCTACGTTGCCGCCCTGTGGGGTATAACGGATGGCATTGTCGACAAGGTTGCGCAGGGCGATGGTGATCGCATCGGGTTGACCGTATACAGTGCTCTCTTCATCACACTTGAGTTGTAATTCGATCTGTTTCGCTGTCGCCGCTGGTTCCAGTGAGATGATTACCTCTTCGGCGATGGGTCTGAGAGAAAATGTGCTGAACTCTTTTTGAGCGGTTTTCGGCTCCAGTCGTGCAAGGGTGAGTAGCTGTTCAATCAGATGGCTGGTGCGGTCGATGCCACTGGTGAGTTGTTTGAGGGCGCGTTGGCGCTCTTCACTGTCACCGCTGCGCTGTGCCACCTGTGCCTGTACCTTGAGGGCGGCGAGCGGGGTGCGTAGTTCGTGAGCGGCGTCGGCGGTGAAGCGGCGCTCCTGTTCCAGCCCCTCTTCTACGCGTTCAAACAGTTGGTTAAGTGCATGGAGAATCGGTGCGATCTCCGTGGGTGCGTTTAAGGTCTCAACCCTCTCAAGATGAGCAGGGTCGCGTCGAGTGATGGTCTTTGCAAGTTGTTGCAGTGGCCTCAGGCCGCGATTGATGCCAAGGGCAATCAACATGGCAAGTAGTGGCAGGGCGATGAGCATGGGTAGTGCCAAGCGGGTGGCGATCTCTCTGCTAAGCTCCTGTCGGATCTCTAGCGATTCGCCCATCATGACCTGATAGCCGCTGTCGGGATCGGTCAGTGAGAAGATTCTCCATCGCTGTTCATTTATGCTCTCTGTGCTGTAGCCGTTGGTCAGTTGTGAAAGTGGTTGCTCCGGTGATTTATAGGAGCGCAGGATCAATCTGTTCTGAGGCTGTATCCATAACTGATAGGCGAGTTTATATTCGTACTCGTGCCCACCCAGTTCCTCCGGCAGAAAGTGGATATGCGCCACATCGGGGATCCCATCAAGCTCGGCCAGTTCGTGACCGGCAACTGCCATCAGGGTGCGGGCCGATTGTGCCAGCTGGGCGTCAAACAGCTCCTCGATCTCATGCTGTGTCTCGTGATAGCTCATGATGATGGTGACAATCCACACCAGGGTGATGACACCTAGCAGGATGGCAAGCAGGCGACTGCGGATTGAGGGTGTCATGGCTTGACCACGGGATCGATGATGTAGCCGACGCCGCGCACAGTACGGATTAAATCACTGCCAAACTTTTTGCGCAGGTGGTGGATATAGACCTCGATGGCGTTGCTCTCTACCTCTCCCTCCCAGGAGTAGAGGCTCTCCTCAAGGTGGCTGCGCGACATGACCCGGCCACTGCCCTCCAGCAGCAGTTGCAGTAACGTATATTCACGGGGTGTGAGTTCTATCGCTTCCCCTTTGAACGTTACTGCGTGTGAGTCCGGCTGTAGTGTGATATCACCGTGAACGATCCGGTTCTCTGCCCGCCCACTATGGCGGCGTAACAGGGCGCGCAGACGGGCGTTCAGCTCGTCGAGGTCGAACGGTTTCAGCATGTAGTCGTCGGCCCCACTGTCCAGCCCCTTTACCCGATCTTCAACGGCATCGCGGGCGGTGAGGATCAGCACCGGCAGGTCGTTGCCCTGGCGGCGCAGTTTGCCCAGCACGGTGAGTCCGGAGCGGTCGGGCAGACCAAGATCGAGCACCATAATTTCATAGTGGCCGCTGGCCAGCGCCGCATCGGCGGAGGCGGCATCGCGCAACCAGTCGACGGTATAGCCGCCCTGGCGAAGTCCGGCCTGCAGGCCGTCGCCGAGTAGCGGGTCATCTTCAACGAGTAACAGGCGCATCGTCTCCTCACCGGGTGGCTGGATGGCGTATATTGTGTTCTACCACCCTTAACGACATCTTAAACCAAAAGTGGTTAGAAGATGCGGCATGGCAATTGGTGAGAAGATTGCTAAGTTAACTGTGAGGCAGGCAAAAGGAGTATCGATGGAGCAGGTGACGCTAAGTGTGAGTGACATTATCACCATCATGGGGTGGATGGCGGGCGTCGTTATGCTATTGCTGGCGGTGATGTTTGTGCAGGATATGTTTCAGTCGGAGCATGCGGTAAGGCGCAATTTTCCTGTGGTGGGGCGCCTGCGCTACTTTCTTGAGCGCCAGGGGGAGTATTTTCGCCAGTATTTCTTTGCCCATGACCGTCAGGAGATGCCCTTTAACCGTGCCACCCGCTCCTGGATCTACCGCACCGCCAAGGGGCTGGGGGGGCTGATCGGTTTTGGCTCCAGCAACGACCTGCGTGAGCCGGGCACCTTTATCTTCGTCAACTCCCCCTATCCGCTGCTGGAGGATGAGTGTGAACCGGCCCCGCCACAGGTGATCGGTCCCGACTGCAGATACCCTTTTGTTGCCGAGTCGATCTTCAACATTTCGGGGATGAGTTTTGGCGCCCTCTCCGCCCCCGCGGTGCGCGCCCTCTCTATCGGCTCGGCGCGGGCGGGGGTGTGGCTCAATACCGGTGAGGGGGGGCTCTCGCCCTATCATCTGGAGGGGGGCGGTGATCTCATCTTCCAGATAGGCACCTCCAAGTTCGGCGTGTGTGACGGCCACGGGCGGCTCGATGATGAGAAGCTGCGTGCGGTGGCCGAGAAGGTGAAGGCCTTTGAGATCAAGATCTCCCAGGGGGCCAAACCGGGACGTGGGGGTGTGTTGCCTGCCGCCAAGGTGAGCGAGGAGATCGCTCGCATTCGAGGTATCCCGGCGTTTCAGACGGCGAGCAGCCCCAATCGCCATCGTGAGATCAAAAAGCCGGAGGACCTGCTCGATATGATCGCCCATATCCGCGAGGTGACCGGCAGGCCGGTTGGCCTCAAGGCAGCGATGGGTTCTGATACCTATCCGCGCCTGTTGTGCGAGGCGATCCGTCGTCGTGGTATCGATTCGGCCCCCGATTTTATTACCGTCGATGGCGGCGAGGGGGGCAGTGGCGCCGCCCCACAGGTGTTGATGGATCACGTCTCGCTGCCGATTGCCGAGGCGCTGCCGATGGTGGCAGACGTGTTGCATCGCTACGGTCTGCGTGAACGGGTCAAGGTGATCGCCTCGGGGCGGCTGGTCACCTCGGCCAATGTGGCGTGGGCGCTCTGTGCCGGGGCCGATTTTGTCGTCTCGGCTCGCGGCTTTATGTTTGCCCTCGGGTGCATCCAGTCACTGCAGTGCCATCGGGATACCTGCCCTACCGGTATCACCACCCACAACCCGCGCCTGCAGAAGGGGCTGGTGGTCAAGAGCAAGGCCGACCGGGTGGCCACCTACGCCGCCTGGGTTAACCATGAGGTTGATATCCTTGCTCACGCCTGCGGCCTCTCTAACGCGAAGGAGTTTCGCCGCGAGCATGTACGCATCGTACAGCAGGCGGGCAAGAGCCTGGGGCTGGATGTGCTGCACCCCTATCCTGAGGTCGATACCCCCGGTGATGAGGTGGTGCAGGAAAAAATCTCTTGAATTGTTCAGCTGCACCACTATGTGCCAGATAATTCCTCAAGAACCAGATCTTCGGAGTAACGATTGATGCGAATGGACAAACTGACCACCAAGTTCCAGATGGCCCTGGCCGATGCCCAGTCACTGGCGCTGGGTCGCGACCACCAGTTTATCGAACCGGTGCACCTGATGACCGCGATGCTCGACCAGGAGGGGGGCACGGTACGTCAGCTGCTGGCCCAGTCCGGGGTCAACGTGAACGGCCTGCGCTCAGCCCTCGGCGACGCCCTCGATCACATGTCGACGGTCTCGGGCACCGGCGGCGATGTGCAGGTCTCCAACGACACCGCGCGCCTGCTCAACATGACCGACAAGCTGGCACAGCAGCGCAAGGATGATTACATCTCCAGCGAGCTCTTCGCCCTCGCCGCCGCCGAGGAGCAGGGGCGGCTGGGTGAACTGATGCGTAACAACGGCGCTAACAAACAGGCGATCGAGAAGGCGATAGACAATATGCGCGGCGGGCAGAAGGTGAACGACCCCAACGCCGAAGAGCAGCGCCAGGCGCTGGAGAAATACACCATCGACCTTACCGAGCGGGCCGAGCAGGGCAAGCTCGACCCGGTGATCGGCCGCGACGATGAGATCCGCCGCGCCATCCAGGTGCTGCAGCGGCGCACCAAGAATAACCCGGTGCTGATCGGCGAGCCGGGCGTCGGCAAGACCGCCATCGTCGAGGGGCTGGCACAGCGCATCGTCAACGGCGAGGTGCCGGAGGGGATCAAGGGCAAGCGCCTCCTCTCCCTCGACATGGGCGCATTGATCGCCGGGGCGAAGTTCCGTGGTGAGTTCGAGGAGCGGCTGAAGGCGGTGATCAACGACCTTGCCAAGCAGGAGGGGCAGATCATCCTCTTTATCGACGAGATCCACACCATGGTCGGCGCCGGTAAGGCGGAGGGGGCGATGGATGCGGGCAACATGCTCAAGCCCGCCCTCGCCCGCGGCGAGCTGCACTGTGTCGGCGCCACCACGCTGGATGAGTATCGCCAGTACATTGAGAAGGACGCGGCGCTGGAGCGTCGTTTCCAGAAGGTGCTGGTCGACGAGCCGACGGTGGAGGACACCATCGCCATCCTGCGCGGCCTCAAGGAGAAGTACGAAGTCCACCACGGGGTGCAGATCACCGACCCGGCGATCATCGCCGCCACCACCCTGTCGCACCGCTACATCACCGACCGCCAGTTGCCAGACAAGGCGATCGACCTCATCGACGAGGCCGCCTCCCTGATCCGTATGGAGATCGATTCGATGCCCGAGGAGATGGACAAGCTCGACCGTCGCCTGATCCAGCTGAAGATCGAGCGTGAGGCGCTGGCCAAGGAGAGCGATGAGGCCTCCAGAAAACGGCTCGACGACCTTGATGCGGAGATCACCCGTCTCGGCCGTGAGTACGCCGAGCTGGAGGTGGTGTGGAAGCAGGAGAAACAGGCGGTGCAGGGGGCACAGCACATCAAGGAGGAGCTCGATCGTGCCCGTCAGGAGCTGGAGACGGCGCGGCGTGCTGGCGACCTGGGGCGCATGTCGGAGCTGCAGTACGGTCGCATCCCGGATCTGGAGAAGTCTCTGCAAATGGCCGAGGCGGCGGAGCTGAAAGAGACCACCCTGCTGCGCAACAAGGTAAGCGAGGAGGAGATCGCCGAGATCGTCTCCCGCTGGACCGGCATCCCCGTCTCCAAGATGCTGGAGGGTGAGCGTGAGAAGTTGCTCAATATGGAGGCCAATCTGCATAAAAGGGTGGTCGGGCAGGATGAGGCGATCCGTGCCGTGGCCGATGCGATTCGTCGCTCTCGCGCCGGGCTCTCTGATCCCAACCGTCCTAACGGATCCTTCCTCTTCCTCGGCCCCACCGGGGTCGGCAAGACCGAGCTGTGCAAGGCGTTGGCGCAGTTCCTCTTCGACACCGAGGAGGCGATGGTGCGCATCGATATGTCAGAGTTTATGGAGAAGCACTCAGTGGCACGCCTCATCGGCGCTCCGCCCGGTTATGTCGGTTATGAAGAGGGCGGTTATTTAACCGAAACGGTGCGCCGCAAACCCTACTCGGTGATCCTGATGGACGAGGTGGAGAAGGCACACCCTGATGTCTTTAATATCCTGCTACAGGTGCTGGATGACGGTCGTCTTACCGACGGCCACGGCCGCACCGTCGATTTTCGCAACACCGTCATCGTGATGACCAGCAACCTCGGTTCGCAGGCGATTCAGGAGATGGCCGGGGATGAAAATTATGGTCAGATAAAAGAGACGGTGATGGAGGTGGTGAGTCATCACTTCCGCCCCGAGTTCATCAATCGTGTCGACGAAGTGGTGGTGTTCCACCCGCTACAACGCGAGCAGATCCGCGCCATCGCCGATATTCAGGTCGACTACCTGCGCAAGCGTCTGGTCGAGATGGGTATGCAGTTGCGACTCAGTGAGGCGGCACTCGACAAACTGGGCGAGGCGGGCTTCGACCCGGTCTACGGTGCGCGTCCCCTCAAGCGGGCGATCCAGCAGCGCATCGAGAACCAGCTGGCACAGCAGATCCTCGCCGGAAAATTCGCTGCCGGAGATACGATTCAGATCGATGTGCAGGGGGACGAGATGTTGTTTATCAAGGGGACGGCTAACGCCGCCTGAGTCGATAAGCC
>JAOUQQ010000045.1 GCA_029879245.1 Chromatiales bacterium
CGGGAGCACTGATGTCATCAATCACGATTAACTGTGGTGCCCGGTTGTTATCGGGAGGATTTTTTCGTGCCTTCGCTTGACATTTTGCCTAATGGGTGACCCCATTCACCTTCTGTTAGCCATTTATACTCCATAATGCTCATAACGGTGGCAGTTTGGGCACAAGGCTATGGCATTTTTTATTGTGTCCTCACCGCCATGTGCTAATTGTTTTTTGTGGTGAACTTCCAAATATGGTGTTTTGTCTTTTTTTCTCTTGAATGGGGCTGGTGATTCGCATCTTTCGCATAATCCGTTAGCTCTTTTTAGAACCGCCTTTTTAACTTCTTCACTTCTTTCGTAGCTTAAAATTAAAACAAGCTTTGCTCCCGGCTTCTTTTTTCCAACTGGTGCATCTTGTGTTGAAAATTGATTTTTATTAATAACTGAATAATTTCTTTCAGTAAGCTCAGCTCTGGCGTCACGCGTGTTAAATGATTTTGGATTGGAATTTGTGACCAAAGCCCATATGTATTTCAATGGATATAAAATGCCAGTAGAATTAGCTACATACCAGTCTCGTTCTACTAGACGCCATGGGCGTTCTCCGTTTTCATACCTCGCAAAGGCATTCTCTATGTCTTTAACCGTCATTCAACCCCCTCAGTATTATGGCTAACAGTGTATTAGACGGAATCCAGATAAGAGATGATATACGGATTCCGTATAGCACAATTTACCGGGACATCTGTAATATACGGAATTCAATCGCCAACCGTACGCACCAATTTTGTGCAATCCACATGCGTGGCTATCTCTTATTCCATCCGTTCCATGCCCTATAAACAAAGAAACCAGAGCCCCGCTTGTGCGGAGGGCTCTGGTTTTCGTTTGCGTACAATTATCAACATCCTGTCACTTCCATATTATCTATGAGGCAGTTATACCCCGTATCGATGATGTGAAGCAAATGACGCTCCGGTCAGGCTGCCTTTACAGATTCCTCGCAATTAGCGCCATTTCATAATCGTCCTGCGGCAGCGGTATCTTCACACGGTAGCCGCCACCCGGTGCCTCACTCATGGGGTTGCCGACCTCATCGCTCATCCCCTCAAGTGTGATCAAGCTGTTGCCGTTAGGTGTCATGATCTCCAGGGTGTCGCCAACGGCGAATTTGTTCTTTACGTCGATGAGTGCGAGACCGCTCTCTTTGTCGTAACTCTCTACCTCGCCGACAAACTGCTGCTGCAGGCTGGCGGAGTGGTTGGAGAGGTAGTTCTGATAATCCTGGGTGTGGTGGCGCTGGTAGAAGCCGTCGGTATAGCCGCGGTTAGCGAGATTCTCCAGCACACCGAGCAGGGTGGGGTCGAAGGGGCGGCCGGCAATGGCATCATCGATGGCACGGCGGTAGACCTGGGTGGTACGCGCGGCGTAGTAGTGAGACTTGGTGCGCCCCTCGATCTTCAGGCTGTCGACGCCGATCTCCACCAGCCGCTGTACATGCTCCACTGCACGCAGGTCTTTGGAGTTCATGATGTAGGTACCGTGCTCATCCTCTTCGATCGGCAGCTGCGAGTCGGGGCGTTCGTGTTCGGTGATGAGGTAGACCCCCTCGGACTCGGGGTGGCGCTGACCATTGCCGGTGGTGGAGGCGGTCAAATCCTTCATCACCACATCGCCGGTCTCGTTCTCAACCGCCGGGTTGATGTCGTACTGCCAGCGACAGGAGTTGGTGCAGGTCCCCTGGTTGGCGTCGCGGTGATTGAAGTAGCCCGATAGCAGGCAGCGGCCGGAGTAGGCGATGCAGAGCGCACCGTGGACGAAAACCTCCAGCTCCATCTCGGGGCACTGCTGGCGGATCTCGGCCACCTCGTCGAGCGACAGTTCGCGCGAGAGGATGACGCGGGTGAGCCCCAGTGAGTGCCAGAACTTTACCGCCGCATAGTTGACGGTATTGGCCTGCACCGAGAGGTGCACTGGCACCTCGGGCCACTTTTCGCGCACCATCATAATGAGGCCGGGGTCGGCCATGATGAGGGCGTCGGGGCCCAGCTCCACCACCGGCTCGATGTCCTTGAGGAAACTCTTTACCTTAGTGTTGTGGGGCAACACATTGGTGGCGAGGAAGAACTGTTTGCCGGCGGCATGCACCTCGTCGACTCCTACCTTGAGCTGCTCCAGTGTGTCGAAATCGTTATTGCGTACCCGCAGCGAGTAGCGCGGCATGCCGGCGTAGACCGCATCGGCGCCATAGGCGATGGCGTAGCGCAGGTTTTTCAGGTTTCCGGCGGGGGCGAGGAGTTCAGGGCTTTTCATACAACTAATCGGGAAAACGGCTGTCCAAGGTGTGAAGATAGACCCGTGAGGGGGGTCACAAGTTCGTATTCTAGCACGCCACCGGGCATAAACACCTTTTGCCAAGCGCGCCGGGATTCGCCAGAATCAACGTAACTACTCAGGAAGAACCGGGAAACGCCATGAAACGTCTACTGCAATTTGCCATTCTACTCTTTGGTCTCAACACCTTTAGTGTGGCCCAGGCCAGCCTCCCGCCACACCAGATGCTGGAGGATGTGACGCAGGAGCTCTTTACTGTGCTCAAGGCGGAACAGGAGGCGATTAATGCCAAACATGAACACCTGTTTGAGCTGGTAGAGAGGGTGCTACTGCCCCACGTCGATCTCGATGTGATGTCGCGCTATGTGCTGGGGAAAAACTGGCGTAGTGCCTCCGAGGAGCAGCGCAGCCGTTTTACCAACGAGTTCAAGAATCTGATGGTGCGCTTCTATGTCTCGGCACTGCTGGAGGACCCGGCGGAGCTCTCCTCATTGCTGGCCAATACCGATAACCTGATCAGCTACCTTCCCGTCGATACCGATGCCGATACCAAAAAGACCCGTGTCCGTGCTGAGGTGCACCTGCCCAACGGCGGTCCACGGGTGCCGGTTAGCTTCAGCCTCTTTATGAAGGATAACAAGTGGATGATGTATGACGTCAATGTCGATGGCATCAGCCTGGTTAACAACTACCGCAGCAGTTTTACCACCGAGGTGAAGCGCGACGGTATGGACGCCCTGATTGAGCGAATCGCCAGCCGTAACCAGGAGCTGTTGCAGGCGACCCGTGACAAACAGGCTGGCGCCAAAACCCCGTAGTGGAGGGGTTGTTAGACAACACTCTTAACGTCTATCTGGATGCCGCACCCTGGCTGTTGCTTGGGCTGCTCGCCGCCGGGCTGATCAAGGCGTGGCTGAGTGAAGAGCTGCTTGGCCGATGGCTGGGTGGTCGCGGACTCTGGCCGGTGACCAAGGCGGCCTTTATCGGTGCCCCGCTCCCCCTCTGCTCCTGCGGCGTGCTACCCGCCGCGCTGGGGCTCCATCGTGGCGGCGCCTCACGCAGCGCCACCGTCTCCTTCCTCATCGCTACACCCGAGACCGGGGCCGACTCCATCGCCGTCAGCTACGCCCTGCTTGGCCCCTTTATGACGGTGGTGCGTCCTGTTGCCGCGATCCTCAGTGCCATCTTCACCGGCCTGCTCACCACCCTGGTGCCACAAAGCAGGGTAGAGGCCCCGGCGGCCCCTGCCAGTTGTGGCGGTTGCTGCTCCAGCTCCTGTGCAACACCCCCATCCCCGGCAAGACAAACCGCCCTGCAGAAGAGCACGAGCGGGCTGAAATATGCGGTGAGCGATATCCTCGATGATATCGCCCCGTGGCTCTCCATCGGTATCGTGCTGGCCGGTCTGGTCACCACCCTGGTACCGCCCCAGGCGTTGGCCGAGTGGGGTAGCGGCCTGCCGGCCATGGTGCTGATGCTGCTTATCGGCATCCCGATGTATATCTGCGCCACCGCCTCAACGCCTGTGGCTGCGGCGTTGCTACTGGCCGGGATCTCGCCGGGGACGGTGCTGGTCTTTCTTTTGGCGGGGCCTGCCACCAACATCGCCACCCTGGCGGTGGTAAAAAAGGAGCTTGGGAAGGGTGTCTTGATCGCCTACCTGGCGGGGATCACCATCGCCAGTATCGGGCTGGGGCTGCTGACCGATCTTATCGCTGGTGGGATGTCGATCAATATTCAGGCCGACCTGAGCCGTGGCACCGAGCTGATGCCCGTGTGGCTGGCATGGGGCAGCGCCCTGCTGCTGGCACTGCTATCGATTCGTCCACTGCGGCGTCTGTTGATAAGGGCCTGACTCTTACCACCAACCGGTGAATTAACTCTCGAACTTTTACCGCACGCCTCCATCTAATCCCCCGTCAAATTTTTTACCTGAAGAGAGACCCCATGAAGCGCATTGCCCTGTTCCTTGCGACCAATATCGCCATCCTGCTGGTGCTGTCGATCATCCTCGCGGTGACCGGAGTCGGATCGATGCTCGATCAGTCCGGCAACATCAACACGGCCAGCCTGCTCGCCTTCTCCGCCATCGTCGGTTTTACCGGCTCGCTGATCTCGCTGGCGATGTCGAAGTGGACCGCCAAACAGATGACCGGGGCACAGGTGATCACCGAGCCGAGCAATAGCACCGAACGCTGGCTGGTGGAGACAGTGCGCCGCCAGGCACAGCAGGCAGGTATCGGTATGCCGGAGGTGGCCATCTACAACGCCCCGGAACCCAACGCCTTCGCCACCGGGATGAGCCGCAATAATGCCCTGGTGGCCGTTAGCACCGGTTTAATGCAGGCGATGAGCCAGGATGAGGTTGAGGCGGTGCTTGCCCATGAGGTTAGCCACGTGGCGAACGGTGACATGGTGACGATGGCGCTGATTCAGGGGGTGGTAAATACCTTCGTTATCTTCCTCTCACGCATCATCGGCCACATTGTCGATCGTGCCGTCTTCAAGACCGAGCGGGGTCACGGCCCCGCCTTCTGGGTCACCACCATCTTCGCCCAGGTGGTGCTCGGCATCCTCGCCAGTATGATCACCATGTGGTTCTCACGGCAGCGTGAGTTTCGTGCCGATGCCGGTGCGGCAAAACTGGCCGGGCGCGAGAAGATGATCGCCGCCCTCGCCGCCCTGCAGCGGGGAGCCGGGGAGAATGAACTGCCGGATCAGATGGCCGCCTTTGGCATCTCGGGCCATATCGGCAAGGGGTTGGGGCATCTCTTTATGAGTCACCCGCCGCTGGAGGAGCGAATCGCCGCACTGCGCAATCAGGGACAGGGAAGTTAGCGCAACCCTAGGGCTTGCAGAGTGAGGTGATCGACTCGGCGGGGGTACCAAGACAACGCCAGTGCACCTCACCAAGCTCCTGCACCGGGCTCAGCTCCATCACAATCCCGTACTGTGCCCCGTGCAGGGTCATAGAGCCCTCTGGGTCGATCACCACACTGCTGACCAGATCGGGACAGCGGTTATCAAAGCGGGCGGTGATCTCCGTCCCCTGCTGTAACTGTTTATTGATCGTCTTGCGCAGGTCGTTGGTACACATCAACATCGCGCCGCTCGTCATTTTGTGTTTCCCCGCCCCATCGGTACGCGGCAGCATAAAGAGCAGAATGGCAAAGATGACAAAGGTTGCGACCACCATCCGTTTAATCATAAGCGTCCACTATCTGGCTGCGTTTTTACGTTACGTATCACTTTAGGTCGCCGAGCTAGCCGATACAAGTCCTGTTCCGTACTCTGTGCGGTGGGTCGCACTCGCCTCAAAGCGGCTTGAAAAGAGGCGTATCTCTACTTTAATTAACACTATCTACAGTTAGATGGGGTGCGGCGTTATGGCCACCATACAGGCAATTCTGGAACAGAAGGGGTTTGATGTTCTGACTATCCGCCCCGCGGAGACGGTCTACAACGCGATAAAGTCGATGGAGGAGCACAACATCAGCGCGTTGCTGGTAATGGAGAACGATAAGCTACTGGGTATTGTGACCGAGAGGGACTATGCACGGAAGGTGATCCTCAAGGGACGCTCCTCACACGACACAAAGGTGAGCGAGATCATGACCGGCAATGTCCTGATGACGTCGGCGGAGAAGAACAACACCACCTGTCTCGCGGTGATGAACAAACACCATATACGCCACCTGCCGGTGGTGCGTGAAGGGAGTGTGATAGGGCTGATCTCCATTGGAGATCTGGCGAAGAGCATTATCGATGAACAGCAACACCTGATCGAAAGTCTGGAGCACGCTGTCTCCTGGTCCGAGTCCTACTAGTGATTAGCGCTCCACCCTGAAGAGGGCACAACCCCGTTCTGTGTTGAGATAGTGATTGTTCAATTGCGGATACTGTTCACACCACATTCGTGCAATCGCCTGCTCATCGGGACGTGCCGCATCGTCCATAAATATGGTGCAACCATCGGCCAGTTTGTCGAACAACAGCGGTAACGCCGCATAGCGTGAGTGCTGCTGGATAAAACCAGGCGGCCCGTCGATCACCAGCATATCAATCGAGCGGTCGGGAAGGTTGTCAAGCTCATACCACTGATAGGTAACGCCATCGATCTCATAGGGGATAAGTGGTGCGTGGATAATCTCACCCCATGAACTTAAATCGTAGCGCGCCAGCGTGTGACGACTCTGCTCGGCATACTCTGCCCCGTTCTCCAGACTGTACAGCTCCCCGCTGCCATTTATTTCGCAACAGCGTGCCAGCACCAGACTGGTGGTACCACTGCTGCACTCAACGATGACCGCAGGTCTCTGTTGCAGAACGTGACCGGCAATCAGCTTGAGAAAGTCGGGGGCGGCAGACCAGTCGGTGGTGTAGGGGATCCCACGGGTAAGCTGCAACCGGTCACGCAGGTAGTGGTAGGCCTCAAACTGGTTAAACTGAAGTGCTTTTTCTCGATCGCGCTGTTGGCACGTTTGCTGGTGTCGATACAACATCACAAGCTGCAACACAATGATTACGAGTAGCAATGTGATAATAACAACCGACATGCGTACCTGCCTCCTGTGGAGGATGAGTGAGTGGCTATTGTAGCGTGCTACCGTGTGATGTGAAGTGACGTAACGCTACGGCGACTATAGCGGTGGCGACAAAAAGTGACAGCCATGCCATCAGACCATGTAGAAAGAGCTGTGGCGGGAAGAGTGCCGTCAGTACGCTATCGGCAGGAAAGATCCAGTCGGGATGTGAAAACAGCCGTTGATGCAGCCAGATAAAGGATTGTGCAAAACCGAAGGTCGACAGTAACAGTGCCGATAGTGACACCATGCCGCACACAACAATGGCATAGTTGCGCAGCACGGTACGAAGCTCTCGCCTGAACTGGATGAGTGATACAAGGCTGACAAAACCGAGAAGCAGAGTGACCAATTTCAATTGCCCCACCATCCCTTTCACGCTAAGCAGGTGCTGCCGTTCAAGATTATTCAGTCGGTGCTGCTGGATCAGTCCGCCACTGTCAGAGAAGAGGTAGCTGCGCACCGATTCGGCCAGTGGCTGTGCCTGATGGATCGTCACCACCCCCTGACCTGTCAGCCGCTCAACCTCCCAGCCGATAAAACGTCCACCCAGCAGCCAGAGTAGCAACAGCCCCGAGCAGGCGAGCGCCACTACCGTGGCAATCACCCACTGTGGCCAGCGCCTCGGCCTAGAGGGTGTAGCTGATGCCGATGGTGGCAATGATGAAGTGATCACTAAACTCACCCTCCAGCGAGTTGGCCTCCACCGCCACGTCGGCATTGATACCGGGTACGGTTGAATCGCTACGCAGGGAGAGATCGGGTTGCATATTGAAGATGGCGCCGAGGTCGGCACTGAAGCGCCAGCGTGACCCTTTACCGAATGGCATACCCCAGGCCACCCCCAGGTAGGGGGCAACTGGACTGTAGCTCATACTACCCCGTAAAGTGCCGACCTCGGCACTACTATAGAGGCGATTATTGAGATTGTAGGTAAGACCCGAAATTGGCCGCAGGGTTAACTCGGTAGTGGCATCGTGCAGCGCCACACCGCCAACCAGTGAGAGGTTATAGGGCAACCCCTGCCAGTCGACATAAGCCCCAAGGTGGTGCAAATCCACCGATTCAACGTAGTTATAATCACGTAGCCTGCCGCTCTGACGACTCCCCATGATGCCAGCCCCGACACGCAGTTTGAGTGTATCGGTCAGTACCCTGTCTAGCTCCAGCATCACACCATTGGTAGGCTGATCACTCAGGACGACACGGCTCGTTACACGCCAGCCACTGGGGACAAAGGGCTCTGCCTGTTGCACCAGTCTCTCCCTCTCCATCTGCGGTACCTTGCAGCGATAGCGGTTCGGCAGTACCCGCTCGCTCATCTCAGCCATCATGACCGGCGGCAGCTGAGATGACTCCTGCGCCGCTGTTGCCAGCGGCGTCAGGAGAAGTATCAGGGTATGGGTGTAGAGAGTAACTTTCCGGATCACTATCTCGGCTCGATCACCAGGAACGGGGTGGCATAGAGCGCGTAGTTTGCCATAAATTCCTGTAGCCAGGCAGGTTGTTCCACCGGCATCTGGATGCCGCTGATCGGGTCAAAATTAAATAGCTCCACCGGGGCATTGAGGTCTTTGTTAAAGCCGTAGAAGGCTCCATCCTCCGCCAGTACCACGGCGCGTACATTCAAATAGTCTCGTGCCTGGTAGTCGACGCCACCGATCTGTTGCGCGGTGAAACTGTAGTTGCTGATCGGTTTGCCTTTGCCGGTAACGAGGTTGAGGACGTTAAGACGGTCGATCCCCTCATTTACCCACTTGCTCATGAAGGTGGCACGACGCCAGACGTAGACCGAGATGGTGTTGCCGCCATCGGCCAGACGGGTGCGATACTCCGGAACCACGGTGCCACCATCCCCACAACCCAGGCCGACATAGAAGTCACCATTCATTGTCGTGCTCAGTTTCGACTCCAGCATCCCCTGCAGCTCACCACCGGGGCAGCTGCTACTGCCGTCGACCCCATCGGCCGGACGCCACCAGATCAGCGAGACGGTCTGCTTGTGGTTCTCGGTCTCACGGTTCGGTGCGTGGTTGAGCTGGATGGTAGTAACCACAGCGGCGTTATTCTCATCGACCACGGTCACCTGCTGCGCCGCCTGGTTAAAGAAGTAGAGCCAGCCGCGATCGGCGCGACGGTAGACGGTGCTCCAGTCGGTGGAGTAGCCGTTGATCACACCGATGGCGATATCATTACCGCTACTGTCGATTCTGCGCAGCTCGCCCGTCTCACGCACCGTATAGAAGGCGTAGGCACGCGGCAGGGTTGCCTGCGGTGTGGGAACGTTGTAGTCACTGGTGATGGTGACCGGCACGCTCTGCGCCACACTCCCCTGCTCTCCATCACTGATGCGCAGCTCGATCTGGTGGTTACCACGGTCACCCAGGATGGCGTAGCCCTTGATCATCGCCGAGTTGAAGTCGAGGTAATCAATGGCGACCATTGAGTCATTGGTCACATGCTCTGTGGTGCCTGAAGCACTGAGCAGCAGTTGCGACATATCGCCGTCCGGGTCACTCCAGGTGAGCGGCCCCAGCCAGATCGGGTCGTCATACTCGCGCAGTACCAGCGGTGCCATCGGGGTGTCGAGCTGCGGTGGCTGATTGGTGATGGCAAGGCCGAGTATCCAGTTACGTAGAGCGATGTAGTCGGGGTCGCTAGTGCTCAATACCGCGCCGTGCGAGACGTTCGGGTGCAGAGCATCGCCACGGGCGTAGACCAGTAGCTCCGACTCATCGGGGTTGGCGTAGTTAACACGATAACGGGCCGACTCCAGGGTGTTGTACATATTGGTCTCGATATTGCTCTGCCACTCAAAGGTAGAGAAGGCGGTATCACCCTTGTTGGCCATGTGCGAGTCGATCACCAGTCGGGTCTGGGCACCCCTCAGGTCGGTATCGACACGGAAGCGCTTCTCCAGCGGAAGACCAAAACCGGCCCCATCGATACCGACACCGATATGGTTGTTGTGGCAATCAAAGCAACGGCGTACCAGCGCCTGATACGCCTTCTGTGCCGTTGCCCCCTCCAGCGCATTCACCCCGCCTGCTACAAAGGTGATACGGTCACTCAGCCCCACCGGCGCCAGAGAGGTGGAGTAGGTGATGAACTGCTGCACCTGCGCCGCGCTCCAGTGGCTGCTGTGGTCATACTGGGCGTTAATAGCGGCGATCGCCTGCTCAATACGCGCATCATAGGTGGCGCCGTAGTCACCGGCACGATCCAGATTGCGGCTCGTATCGTTGGGGTAGCCCGCCGCAGGCGGCACGCTCAGGTCATCGTTGAGCAGCAGTGCCCAGAGGAACGGGGCGGGGCCGTAGCTGTTGTCCATCCCCATCGGGTTGATGGTGGTGCGCAGATAGGGCACCACCTCCTCAGTTCCTGCCAGCTTGTGGGCACCGCTGGTCAGGCTGCGCCAGGTGGCGCTACGCGCCTCGGGCCCGGTGGTGTTGCTGAGGTTGAGCTTGTCACGCGCATCGTGGCAACTGGCGCAGCTCACCCCGTTACCGTTGGGGGTGGTGAACATCGGCATGATGTCGCGATGAAAGTCGGGCACATCGGCACCGGCATTGTAGCCGGAGATATCGATCACACCACTCAGGTCACCCTGCATCTTGGTAGCGGCAATAGAGGTAAAGCTGGTATAGCGGTCGATATTCTGTTGCGAGCGCTCCTGGTGGCACTGGTTACAGGCGTTTACCCGATTGGGGACAAAGTTTACCTCCTGGCGCTCGGCGCGGACCGGAACCCAGACGCGACTCCCCTTGTGGTCGAACCCCTTGTTTACCTTCCAGACGTAGAGACCGCTCTTGGTGATAACGCCGATAGAACCATCACTCTCAGGTTGAATGAAACCACTCGCCGGGATACTCATCTCGGGAGAGTTGCCGACACCGATGGTGCGCGAATCCGGGAAGGTGTGTGAGGGGGCGAAGAACTGGATGCTGATATCATCAGCGGTAAGGCCATCAAGCTGGTGCTGCACCCCGTTGTCCGACTCGATCAGGTTCTGCACCAGGAAGCCGGAGCGTCCGTTGAGTGCGTTATTGGTAAAGGTGCTGCGCCCCTCACCGAGATCACCATCACCGGGGGCGGCAACCGTTTCAATCGGCGGACTGTAGCTGCGAGGCTGGACGAAGTGGTAGTTGCTGTCGGTAATGATCTGATTTCCTGGACCGGTGATGACACCACTAGCTGGATAGGACTTGATGTAGATGCCGTAGCCGTTGTCGGTGCTGTCACGATAGGCGTAGACAAAACTGGCGCCATTGTAGTGATCAGGGGTACGAGCGATGTTGCGGTCCATACCGCTGCTGCTCTCGACCCGCGACAGGGAGATCACATCGCTGCGCAGGTCGAGCTCGTTACGCTGTGCGATCACGATATTCCCCTCGGCGGCGAAACGCTGGTTGCTGCGCCCCCCCTCGGTGGCGATCACATAGCCGGCGTAGGGGCCGCTCTTGATCTGCCGCGACTGGAACAGATTGGCGGCGCTGGCATCGCTGCGCGACTCCTGACCGAGAAAGGTGAAGTTGTCAGAGCCATCGACCTGGGTCTTCCACAGGGAGAAGCGGTTGGTGGTGTCCTGATGCTCCCACTGGGTAAAGACGACGAGCGGCGTCCCATTCTGGCGGTCAAACAGTACCGGCTCGGTTTGATGGGAGTTATTAAGACCGATGCGCAGCGTGTCACCGGTCTCGGCATCGAGGCGGTGGATCAGCGGTGTGGGCGCGCGGTCATACTCATCCAGCAGGGTTAAGCCGGCATAGATGACCGGGATCTCACTCTCATCCACCGTTTTGGAGACAAACAGCATACGGTGCCCGCTCTGTGCATCGTTACCGATGTAGGTGGGGTAGATGAAGTCATGGCTATCGTCATGGGTGATCTTGCGGAAGTTGTGGCTATAGATGTTGTACTCATAGATGGCCAGACGCGGATGGTCGCTACGGCGCATCGAGATAAAGAGGCTGCGCCCATCGGGAGCGATGTCAAAGCTGTGGATACGCACCTTCTCGGCATCGACACAGTTCTGATCCAGCGCCGGAAGCAACTGCCAGGTGGTGATGCTACCGTCCGGCCCCTCACGGGAGACCAGCAGCTTGTCCTCATAACCCTCATCGGAGTAGCCACGGGCGGGGAAGCGCAGGTCGGAACGGCCATCTAGCTGCGACCAGCCGATATAGAAGATATCGGGGTGGGGCTCATTATCACTGGCAAAGATGGGGGCTGCCTGCGGGGCGTAGTTGGCGCCATCCAGTACCCCGGGGATATTGCCGCACTGGGTGATATCCGGTGTACCCAAACCGTCAAAGGTCTTGTTGTCGGGGGAGATACACCCCTGCAACAGCAGGAGGGAGAGTGACAGGATCGGCCAGATACGCATTTTTCTGTTCCTTTATAGAGAATGAGCCATATCGCTCCTTGTGGGGGAATTATAGGTGTGGCGGGCAACAGTGACAAAGCCAATACCACTTGTTGTGCATGGGCTCTCACTTTTTCATGCACCCGATAGCAGAATGAGTGTGACCAGTTAGCCGCGGTCCGTTCTACGGGGTCTTGCACTCTCCACCCATTCGCATAACACTAGATACTCCCCTCATTCGACCCCAGGGCCAGCCACGATGGAGCACCAGGAAGAGATACACGGCGATGTCAGACTCAAGCTACGCAACCTGCGGCTAAGTGATTTCGCCGATATCAAAGCGATTATGGATCAGGTCTACTCCACCCTTGGTGGTGGCTGGCCGGAGAAAAAATATCGCGCCATGCTGAAGGCCTTCGGTGAGGGGCAGATCTGTATTGAAGACAATGGCACCGTGGTCGCTGCGGCCTTCGCCGTGATTGTCGACTATGGCAAGTTTGGTGATGAGCACACCTATGATGAGATCACCGGTAATGCCTATCTGACGACACATGACCCCAATGGTGATGTGCTGTACGGGGTTGATGTCTTTGTTGACCCCGAGTATCGCAACCTGCGACTTGGGCGACGGCTTTATGAGGCGCGCAAGGAGCTCTGCCAGAATCTTAACCTGCGGGCGATCATCGCCGGTGGTCGTATTCCCAACTACGAACAGTACAGCGCAACGATGTCGCCGCAGCAATATATTGAGGCGGTAAAGCGTAAGGAGATCTATGACCCGATACTCACCTTTCAGCTCTCCAATGATTTTGAGGTAAAGCGGGTACTCAAGGGATACCTGCCCGAGGATACCCACTCCGAAGGCTATGCGACGCTGCTAGAGTGGTTCAACATCTACTACGAACCAAAAAAGCCGAAACTCTTTGGCGCAAAAAAGAGTACCGCACGCATCGGTTGTGTACAGTGGCAGATGCGTGAGATGCACAGCGTCGAAGAGCTACTTCAGCAGGTGGAATATTTTATCGACGCCCTCTCTGACTATCGCTGTGACGTGGCGCTCTTTCCCGAGTTTTTCAACGCCCCGCTGATGGGTCTGGCAGAGCACCGCACCTCTATTGAGGCGATTCGATATCTTGCCGGGCATACCGATAAAATTGTCACCGAGATCTCGCACCTTGCGGTCAGTTACAACATCAATGTGATTGCAGGGTCACTCCCGGTTATTGAAGATAATGAACTCTACAATGTCGCCTATCTGTGCCGGCGCGACGGTCTCATTGAGTCACAGTACAAACTTCATCCGACACCACACGAGAAGCGCGACTGGGTGATGGAGGGGGGCGATCATCTGCGCATCTTTGATACCGATTTCGGTCGCATCGGTATTCTGATCTGCTACGACGTGGAGTTCCCGGAGCTGGCGCGTCTGCTGAGCGAGAAGGAGATGCAGATCCTCTTCGTCCCCTTCTGGACCGATACCAAGAATGGATACCTGCGCGTCAGACGATGCGCCCAGGCACGCGCCATTGAAAATGAGTGCTATGTGGCAATTGCCGGCAGTATCGGCAATCTGCCAAAGGTGGACAATGTCGATATCCAGTATGGGCAGACCGCCGTCTTCTCCCCCTCTGACTTCGCCTTTCCGCACGATGCGATCATGGCAGAGACGACACCCAATACCGAGATGACACTGATTGTTGATGTGGACCTGGAGAAGCTGCAGGAGCTACAGAATGACGGTTCGGTAAGGAACTACCTGGATCGACGGCGCGATCTCTATCGTATCGAGTGGATTGGTGAGGAGTAACGCACACCCTGAACAGGGCTGTACTCCTCGGTACAAGAGGTCGAGCACCTCCCTGTGCCGCTGCTACAACTAGTCACAGTCCTCTGACTTCACCTCCTCCTCCGCCCTTTCATCCGTTACCGTACCGTCGTTGGCGACATACTGCGTTGCCTGCCAGCTCAGACCAGAGTCATCCGCCATAGCCGGCGGCAGGCCATATGCTATGTAGAGTACGGATGCCATAAGCAGAATTCGTTTTGTGGTGTTCATCATCCACTCCTTGTCATGCTCTTGCTGTTTATAACCCTACTTACGTTCTACCAGCAGGGTCTCACAAGGTTTATCGGTAATATTCTCGAAGGCGTGCTTTTTTGTCGGCCCCTTCACCCTGGCGCCATCATGCGCCTTGAAACTCTTCTCAACGCTAGTACCGTCTGGTTTGTAGATGCGAAACGTGCAATCGGTCAGCGAGTAGGCCGCCAGCCCCGGGTGGGAGTGCATCACATCCTTCTGCCCCGGCATCCAGGTGGCGCGGATCACCCGTAGCTCACCATTCTCTGCCAGCACTCTGTAGACATCCGGCGAGGCGATGTGGGATGGCTCAATCTCCCCTGCCCTGGTGGTAGCTGAGAGCAACAGCGTTGCGGTAGCACAAGCCGTAATAACTATCAGATTTACTCTTTTCATCTTATTCCCCTCTCTCATTGGCTTCACATTGTTGTTTGAACGGTTATGATTCTAGGAGGGTAAAGCCTGATTGTTATTGCGGTTTTTCGACGAATCTATGACGATTTCACTACTACGGTAAAAATCAACAGGTTATCTCGCAAGAAGGCGGGGAGGCGGGGATGGACAAAAATGACATAGCGACCCCTGAAGGGCCATTCAAGTTGGGCGACTGGGTGGTGGATCCGGCTAGCTGTCATATCCAGCGCGGGGGAGAAGATATCAGAGTAGAGCCAAAGATGATGGATGTACTCCTCTATCTGGTGACCCATGCCGGTCAGGTAGTGAGCCGCGATGAGCTGGAGGCCCACGCCTGGCGCGGGATGGTGGTCAGTTATGACGCCCTCTCCAGCTGTATCATCAAGCTGCGCAAGGCGCTGGGGGACGATTCACACCACCCCAGCTATATAGAGACGGTGCCGAAGCGCGGTTATCGGTTAATCGCCCCCGTTAGCGCCGTACAGTCTAAAGCTATCCTCCCAACCAGTCCCGCCCCCCGCATTTTGTTACCTGTTTTTGCTCTGGTGCTCGCCATTGTGGCGGTGGCGGTTGCCCTATTTACTACTAACCCCTCCCCACCACAGGAGCAGGCCTCTGTAGTGGTGCTGCCATTCAAGAACCTCAGTGGCGATCTGCAGCAGGACTATTTTGCCGTGGGGATACACGATGACATCATCACCGACCTCTCACGCATCGCTGCCCTGCGGGTGATCGCAAACCAGTCGGCCTCCCGCTATCTGGATGACCCCGTTGACCTTGACCTTATCGCCCGTGAACTCAAGGTGCAGTATGTGGTGCAGGGGAGTGTGCAGCGCACCGCAACGCTTGTGCGCATAAACGTTCAGCTAACCCATGTCGCGAGGGGGGAGCATATCTGGGCCGAGCGTTTTGACAGTGATGAGGGGATGCTGTTTGAGGTGCAGGATCAGATCTCGCGTCAGGTGCTGGAGGCGATGCTGATCACCACCTCAGGGACGGATAGCCATTTACTCGGCGACACCTCCCCCAGCAATTTTGCCGCCTACGACAGTTTTCTGCAGGGACACGGTTACTCCAGAAACCGCACCAGATCAGGGTTTGAGCAGGCCGAGGAGGCCTACAAACAGGCACTGCGACTCGACCCCGATTATGCCCGTGTCTACGGCGCCCTGGCGGTGCTCTATACCAACGCCTATCGACACCAGTGGACACCAATTACCCTGGCCGAGGCGCGTGAACGGGCCCTGACGCTGGCCAAAAAGGGGGTCTCGTTGGATGAGAGCTCGCCTCAGGCCTACTGGTCACTAGGGTTTGTCCACCTGTTTCGCAAGGAGTTTGCAGAGGCGGAGGCGGCGGCGCAGCAGGCGGTTAATCTTTCACCCAACTACGCCGATGGACTGGGGCTACTCGCATTTATCTCCAACTGGCGCGGCAAGGCTGAGCAGGCGATCACCTATATAGAACGTGCCACACTGCTCAACCCCTACTACACCTTCGACTATCCCTGGAATATCGGTCT
Source organism: Chromatiales bacterium (assembly GCA_029879245.1). Classification (GTDB taxonomy): domain Bacteria; phylum Pseudomonadota; class Gammaproteobacteria; order Thiohalomonadales; family Thiohalomonadaceae; genus JAPHSX01. The sequence goes on from JAOUQQ010000045.1 coordinate 16,275, forward strand.
TGCCTACTACACGCTGGGGCGATATGAGAAGTCGGTAAAGAGTATAGAGGAGGCGTTGGCGCGTAACGAAACGGCGGAGTTTCCGCGCATGTTCCTCGCCGCCAACTACATTCGGTTGGGGCGTCTGGATGATGCCGAGTGGGAGGTAGAGCAGGTACTGACACAGCGCCCGGAGACCACCCTGTCACACCTCTCTACCACCATACCCTTTGAGAAGCCTGAACATCTGCAGGCCTTTCTGCAGGATATGGGGCGGGCCGGAGTGCCCGAGTAGAACGCTAGCGCGCCGAGACAGAGGTGGTCTTCAGACCCACGGCGGGGAAGGTGTAGCTGCTGCCCTGTTTCACCAGTCCGCGGAAACCCGCCGCCATTACTTCTCCCTGAAACTGTTGCCAGTTATCACTGTAGTGCATCAGCACCATCCTCGATTTCATCTCGGAGGGCAGGGTGGCCAGCTCCTCCAGCGAGGCATGGACACCTCCTTTGAAGAACTGACAGTCGTGGAAGATCATCTCCAGCGAGTAACGCCCATCCAGTTCATGCAGAAGCTGGGGGTCAAAACGGGTATCGGAGGTGAAGAGCACCCGCTCATCAAACAGCACCGCGCAGCTCCAGCATGAGTCACGCCAGCTTTGGGCGTTGTCAGGGAAGTGCATGGTGCGGGGCATGACAATGTCGATACTCCCCAGAGTGGTATGCCAGCTCTCTCGCTCAATCCCTGCCAGCTGCTGGGGGCGCTGGATCTGCCAGAAATCCTCAAAACCGAGCGGCTCTCCGTTGCGAACCTCTGAATAGGCCGTCCCGCCACGCAGGGAGTTGTTCCAGAGAAGCTCCTGATACGCCTCATTGATGATCATGGTCGGCTTCCTGCCTGTAACGTAGCGGTTGACCATCATCACCTCCTCCAGTCCCCCGATGTGGTCGGCGTGGCTGTGGGTGATCAGAAAATGGGAGATTGCAGTGAGGTCAATTCTACGCTCGTAGAGCGCCTGGGGGGTTTTTGTCCCGCAGTCGATCAGCAGGTGGTCCTTACCCTTAACCACCAGCAGGTTATTCTGGTTCATGGTACGACTGAACGCGGAGCCACAACCGACGAAATAGAGACTCAAATCGCCGTTGTTACTCAGTGCCAGTGACCCGGGCTGATGACTGGTTTCTCTCATCGCATCCTCATTATCAGGGCGCATCTTCCGTGTTAGTGGGTGTATTACTCTAAATGTCGTCTGCTCATTATAGGCAATTGACCGGTCGACACAGCTATATATCGACCGCTGTTATCAGAAATAGAGCACATTTTGCGAAAAATTTCCTCCCCTCACCCCCCCAGCATCAAAAAGGGGATGGTGGAGAAGTAGAGCACCACCGCGATGATCAGCAGGTAGATCAGGGTACGTATGGGCTGGCGCAGGGCGCGTTGTAGCTGGCTCTCGGTCTCTCCTTCACGCTGTCGCTGCTGATAGTCCTCGCGCGCTCGCTGGTAACGCTGCTGCTGATATCCCTGCAGCAAGGAGTGGGCCCGCTCTATCTCTCCATCATCACGGATCCAGAGGGCGGCCAGGGAGATACCGAAGAGTCCGGCACTGGTCTCGTAGTAGTCGATGCCGCTCTCATCAAGCAGCCGCCTTACCTCGATCTCCTCATCCTCCGGTACCCCATTTAGGCGGAACAGCAGATGGGGCATCGGTCAGCCCGCCGCCGGTAGCAGGGCGTTGAGCTGTTCCGGGATCTCGGGGCGCCCGCGTGGGTTGAGGGCAGTTCCGATGATCTTACCCTGCAGTGCCAGCTTGCCGTCACTGAGACGATGGATCTCCTGCAGAAAGGCAAACTTGACACGGGACTCACGCACCATCTTTACACTGACGCTAAAGGTATCACCGCTCTGTAGCGGTACCTTGTAGTCAAGCTCGGCTCGCACTACCACCAGATTAATACCGTTTTTCGCATACTCCGCAAAATCGATACCGATCTCACTCAGGTACTCGTGACGAGCATGCTCCAGATAGTTCTGATAGACACCGTTATTGACGATTCCCTGTATATCGCACTCGTAGTCACGCACCTTCATCTCAAGGCCAAAGTCTGCACTGTCACCCATTGTTACTCCCTGCCCTTTTTGTCACTCATTAACAGATAGACACCAACCCCTACCAGCAAGACCCACAATACCATGGCCCCGACGCCGAGGAGCTCCCATATCCTACCCATGAAGAGCAGCATCAACAGTGCCACAGCCATGACACCGTTGCCCAGCCAGAAACGTGGTGTCGGTTCGTTCTCGTTCATCATCGTTGTACTCCGTTAACGTATCCCGCGGGCTGCCTTGATGCGCTCGTAGGCCTTGCGGATCTGCTGTGTCTTTTCGGTGGCCAGCTTGATCATCTCTTCGGGTAGCCCCTTGGCCACCAGCTTGTCCGGGTGGTGCTGACTCATCAAACGGCGGTAGGCCTTTTTCACCTCCGCATCGGAGGCGTTACGTGAAACATCGAGCACCGCGTAGTCCTCATCCAGGGTGGGCGTGGAGGGCTCCGCTGAGCGTTGATGATACCCTGCGCCTCCTCGGACGGCGCGTACCATCGCCTCCAGGTGGTCAAATTCGTGGCGCGAGAAGCCCAGCAGATTGAAGATATGTAGCAACAGCTCACGTTCTGCCGGGTGCAGTGAACCATCGGCATAGGCCGCCTGTAGCTGGATCTCCAGGAACATCTGCATCAGGGTGTGGCGGCGGTTACACTCGCGACGAAACTGCAGCACCACCCCATCGAGGTCAAATTCTGCTGATTTCCCCTGATTGAAAAGCTCACGGGCGAGGCGGCGCTGCTCTTCATCGAACTGCATCTGCGCCATCACCGTCTGGGCAAAGTTGATCTCATCCCGGCTAACCTGCCCGTCGGCCTTCGCCAAGCGACCCAGTACCGCAAAGGTAGCGGTAAAGAAAGCAAGCTGGGTACGCTGTTGTTGCCCCTTATCACCCTGCCAACTGGCGTTCCCCAGTTGCTCAAACCCTTTATCGAAGTTGTGCCCCAGCGCGGCACCTAGCACCGCCCCCAACGGACCACCCATAATAAAACCGAAGGTGCCGCCCAGCACTTTTCCCCACCACGCCATTATTAAATCCCGGTTCGTCTCTTCACTAACAGTGTTGTTTCCCGGTGGTGCATCAAATCACCCCAGCCTCGACAGTGGCGCCAAGGATACGCAGCTTCGCCTACTGCTGTCCAA
>JAOUQQ010000046.1 GCA_029879245.1 Chromatiales bacterium
TCACCCCGAAGACCGATCTTGCCCCGGCGGCGGCACCGTCGGTCGCCTCGGAGACGGTAAAGCAGTCGGCGTCGTTGGCGATCTTCACCTCACGTCCCAGGGTCTCGTTGAGGTGGAGGTGCAGCGGCTGGCCGATGAGGCAGGTGGTGTTGGCGTTTTTCACCAGATCGCTGGCCGGGGAGATGGCGCCGGGGATGCCGACGCCGACACTCCCCTCCTGCCCCAGCTCAGCCTCCAGCCCCTGCACCAGAGCAGTGATGGCGTTGATAATGGCGTCGTAGTCATCCGCCGGGGTGTCGATACGGCGACGTTGCAGGGTGGTGCCCTCATCATCAAGGGAGATCGCCTCAATCTTTGTCCCACCCAGGTCTACACCGATACGCATGGCACTACCTCAACAGTGATAGAGAAATGTCAGACTAAAGCTGACTTGAATAGCTGTGACCGCAGTCACATTATATTCAGTGTGTGAATCAAAGTGACTTTTCCACCCACTGATCTGTAGCTGGAGGATACGATGATGACGACTGAATATGAAACACTGGCCCCTGCTTCTGAAGCCCACACCCCGTGGAGCGAGGCACTAGCCGAGCAGATAGCGATGAGCCGCGGGATGGGGGAGCTGACAACGACTCACTGGCAGCTAATCCATACCCTGCGCCAGCACTTTATCCAGTATGGGGCGATGCCGCCGATGGCACTGGCCTGCGGGATGAACAATCTGGATGGGCACTGCGCCGAAGAGCTGTTCCATGATGCAGGCGAGCTGCGTCTGCTGGCCGGCCTGCCGGAACCGGGTAGTGAGGCGATTGCGGTTTAGCCGCTAACGCTCATACTCCGAGGCCCGTTTGGCGCTCCCCTTTACCCGTTCGGTGGGGTAGCGCTGCTCATTGATCGCCATCTTCTCCTCGGCGGCGGCCAGCAGGTCTACCCCCAGCCGCTCGGCGATGCGCATCAGGTAGATCTGGATATCGGCCAGCTCCAGCCGCACCTCCTCCAGCTTCTCTGCCGGCAGGTTATTACTCTCCTCCTGCGTTAACCACTGAAAGTGTTCCACCAATTCGGCCGCCTCGGCGATCAGGGCCATCGAGAGGTTCTTCGGTGAGTGGAACTGCTCCCACTCGCGCACCCTGGCAAACTCCGCCAGACGCCGGTTTAACTCGTAAAAAGAGAGACTCATGACACACTCCTGAGGTGTGATGACTGTGGGATAAGCATTGGCGATAACCCTACAAATTGCAATTTGTATCTGACTGCTATACTGAGGAATAGAGTAGGCCAATTCTTGACTGAGGGGAGGCTGAAGTGAGGTTACTGGGTTGGGTACAGAGCAGGATCACACGATGGTTGGCGGAGGAGAAGCTCCCCGCCGAGTCGGTGCTCTGTAACTTTGACCAGTTGCAGTATGAGATCCGCCCCTGCGATGTGCTACTGGTAGAGGGGGTGAGCCGGATCAGTGAGGTGATAAAGACCATCACACACAGTAGCTGGTCGCACTCTGCGCTCTATATCGGCAGGCTGCACGATATTGCCGATGGGGAGCTGCGCGACCATGTCTACCGTCACTATCAGGGCGACCCGCACGAACCACTGGTGATCGAGGCGCTGCTGGGTGAGGGGACCATCATCACCCCGCTCTCCAAATACCGCGGCTACCACCTGCGCATCTGCCGCCCCAAGGGGCTGGTGCCGCAGGATTCCCAGGCGGTCATTCGCCATGCACTGAGTCATCTGGGGATCGATTACGATGTGCGTCAGCTGCTCGATATGGCGCGTTTTCTCTTCCCCTATCACCTGATCCCGCGGCGCTGGCGCTCGACGCTGTTTCAGCACAATGCGGGCAAGCCGACGGCCACCGTCTGCTCCTCGATGATTGCCGACGCCTTTACCCGGGTGCACTACCCGATCCTGCCGGTGGTGCGGCGCGAGGGGGAGGGGAAGCTACGCTTCTTCAAGCGTAACCACCGCCTCTTCACCCCCAGTGACTTCGACTACTCCCCCTACTTCGAGATTATCAAGTACCCGGTGATGGGGCTGGATGACCTGGCGGTATACCGCCACCTGCCGTGGAAGGATGGCCTGGTCTGCAACGACGAGAACGACTGCTACATACAGGGCGATGCTGCCCCAAGACCGCTACCAGGTGTGATCGAGGGGGTCGCCATCAATCTGGGGCTGAATGGGGTAGAGCCACAAAAACAGGGGGGTAAGCCATGATGACCTTGCTGATCCTGAGTGCCGGGGTGCTGGTGATGTGGGCGCTGGCCTGGTTTCGCGCACCTTTGTGGGCGTGGAGTGGAGTGATTGTTGCTGAACTTCTGACTATCCTGAGCCGAACGTCAGGAAATGGGTTGGTATGGGTCATTTTCGCGACGACGCTGGCACTGCTCTGTGTGCTTCACTTCGACAGGCTGCGTCGTCGTATTTTAATTACCCCGCTGTGGCGTCTGATGCGTAGTCAGATGCCGCCGATCTCCTCCACCGAGCGTGAGGCGCTGGAGGCGGGAACCGTCGGCTGGGATGCCCAGCTCTTTGGCGGTAAACCGGATTGGCAACAGCTCCTCTCTGAACCGGAGCCACAACTTAGCGCCGTTGAGCGCGAATTTATCGACGGCCCGGTGGAGGAGTTGTGCCAACTTATCGACGACTGGCAGATCACCGAGGTGGAGCACGACCTGCCCCCCGAGGTGTGGGACTTTATCAAGCAGCACGGCTTCTTCGGCATGATTATTCCCAGGGAATACGGCGGGCTCGGCTTCTCAGCCCTGGCCCACTCGGCGGTGGTGATGAAGATCGCCACCCGTTCGATTACCGGGGCGGTGACGGTGATGGTACCCAACTCCCTCGGCCCGGCGGAGTTGCTGCTCCACTACGGTACCAAAGCGCAGCGTGACCACTATCTGCCGCGTCTGGCCAGAGGTGACGAGGTGCCCTGTTTTGCCCTCACCGCCCCCGACGCGGGGAGTGATGCGGCGGCGATGCAGGATAGCGGCGAGGTCTGCTACGGCGAGTTTGAGGGGAAGAAGACCCTGGGCATTCGCCTCAACTGGCGCAAGCGCTACATCACCCTGGGGCCGGTGGCCACCTTGCTGGGGCTCGCCTTCAAGCTCTACGATCCGAGACGTCTGTTAGGCGGTAAAACCAGTTACGGTATAACTTGTGCCCTGATCCCCACCAACACCAAAGGGATCACCATTGGCCGTCGCCACTCACCACTCAACCAGTGTTTTATGAACGGCCCCAATGAGGGGCACGACGTCTTCATCCCCATCGACTGGATCATCGGCGGCCCCGACTACGCCGGCAAGGGGTGGCAGATGCTGATGGAGTGTCTGAGTGCCGGGCGCGGCATCTCACTGCCGGCACTGAGTACCGGTGGCGGTATGCTGGTGAGCCGCAGCGTGGGCGCCTACGCACGGGTACGCACCCAGTTCAATATGCCGATCGGCAAGTTTGAGGGGATCGAGGAGGTGCTGGCCCGCATCGGCGGCCACACCTACCTGATGGAGGCGGCACGCAAGCTCACCTGCGGCTATCTCGATCAGGGACAGAAGCCCTCAGTGGTTTCGGCGATCATGAAGTATCACCACACCGAAAGGATGCGCCAGGTGGTCAATGACGGCATGGATATCCTCGGCGGGCGCGGTATCAGCATGGGGCCTACCAACTTCCTCGGGCGGGTCTATCAGGCGATACCGATCAGCATTACGGTTGAGGGGGCCAACATCCTCACCCGCAACATGATCATCTTCGGCCAGGGGGCGCTTCGCTGTCACCCACTGCTGTTCGATGAGGTGCAGAGCCTGCAGATGGATGAGGTGGAGGGGGTGGCCCGCTTTGATGAGCTGGTGGCAAATCACACCTCCCATATTCTCAGCAATGCGGCGCGCACCCTCTTTATGGGGCTGACCGGGGCGTGGTTGATGGGCACCCCCGGCGGCGGTCCGCTGCACCACTATTATCAGCGTCTGGAGCGGGTGAGTAGCGCCTTCGCCCTGCTGGCCGACGCCACCCTGCTGCTGCTCGGTGGCAACATCAAGCGGCGCGAGAACCTCTCTGCGCGGCTGGGGGATATCCTCAGCCAGCTCTACCTCTGCTCGGCGGTGCTGAAACAGTATGAGGACCACGGTCAGCCCAGTCAGGAGTTGCCACTGGCGCGCTGGGCGCTGGAGGATGCCCTCTTTGCGATGCAGAAGAGTTTTCACCATCTGCTGCGCAACCTCCCCAACCGACCACTGGCGTGGCTGCTGCGGTTGATGATCTTTCCCCTCGGGCGCCACTGGGCCAGCCCCAATGATGCCCTCAATCATCAGGTCGCCGCGCTGTTGCTGGCCCCCTCGGAGACACGTGATCGACTCACCGAGGGGATGTATCTGCCTGTGGATAGTGCACAGTCGGTGGGGCTGCTGGAGGAGGCATTGCGTCGCGCTATTGATGCCGAGCCGCTGGAGCGGCAGCTGCGACACGCGATCAAGGAGGGGCGTATCGATGCCCACGATGAGGAGGGGCAGGTGGCCGAGGCGGTGGTGCGCAAGATCCTGAGTGAACACGAGGCGGCGCAGTTGCGTCAGGCGCGTGAGCTGCGGGCACGGGTCATCGCGGTGGATGATTTCCCGCACGAATACTGGCGTGAGGAGGTGTGCCATGGGGCAAATACAGCGGCGTAGGGGGAGGCCTGTCTATATCGTCGACGGGGCGCGCACCCCCTTCCTCAAGGCACAGGGGCCGGGCCCGTTCAGCGCCTCAGACCTGGCGGTGCAGGCGGGGCGCCAGTTGCTGCTGCGCCACCCGATCGCACCCGAGGCGTTTGACGAGGTGATCCTCGGCTCGGTAATGCCGGGCCCCGATGAGGTCAACATCGCCCGCGTCGCGGCGTTGCGGCTGGGGTGCGGTGATGCGGTGCCCGCTTTTACGGTGCAACGTAACTGCGCCTCGGGGATGCAGGCGCTCGATACCGCGGCGCGTAATATCGCAAGCGGCCAGAGTGAGCTGGTGCTGGCCGGTGGCGTCGAGGCGATGAGCCACGCCCCGGTGCTGTGGAACACCCTTATGACTACCTGGCTTTATAACTGGAGCCGTGCGCGCAGCGTGTCGAGCCGGCTTCACGCCCTGGCCGAGCTTCGGCCTGCCCACCTTCGTCCGGTAATCGGCCTGCTGCGCGGCCTTACCGACCCGGTGGTGGGACTTACCATGGGACAGACCGCCGAGAATCTCGCCTACCGCTTTGCCATTAGTCGTGAGGTGATGGACGCGTATGCCGTGGAGAGCCACCGGCGCCTCGCCCATGCGGTGGAGCAGGGGTGGCTGGAGGAGATCGTCCCCCTCTACGATGAGCGCGGTAACGTCTATGGCGAGGATAACGGCCTGCGCAGCGACTCCTCAGTGGAGAAGCTAGGCAAACTGCGCCCGGTGTTCGACCGCGACGATGGCCGGGTGACCGCTGGCAACAGCGCACAGGTGACCGATGGTGCCGCCTGGCTGATCCTCGCCAGCGAGGAGGCGGTGGAGCGCCATGGCCTGCCGGTGATGGGGCGTATCGTTGATGCCCAATGGTCGGGCCTCGACCCGGCGCAGATGGGGCTAGGCCCGGCCCATGCGATGAGCGCGATCCTGGCGCGTCACGAGATGGCGGTAGAGGATATCGACTACTGGGAGATCAATGAGGCCTTTGCCGCTCAGGTACTCGCCTGCCTCGCCGCCTGGGAGGATGAGGGCTACTGTCGCGAAGAGTTGAAGCGTGATGGGGTAGTGGGGACGATCCCCCGCGAGCGGCTCAATGTGGATGGCGGCGGCGTCTCCATCGGTCACCCGGTAGGGGCGAGCGGGGCGCGCATCGTCCTCCATCTGCTGAAGGTGCTGGAGCGCAACGGTGCCAAACGCGGGATGGCGAGCCTCTGCATCGGTGGTGGCCAGGGCGGCGCCATGCTGCTGGAACGGGAGGGCTAGGCGATGAGCAGAGAACATTTTGAGAACTGGCAACTGGAGCGGGATGGAGAGAATATCCTCTGGCTCGCCTTCGATGCCCGTGACAGCTCGACCAACGTCCTCAACGCCGAGGTGCTGGGGGAGCTGGAGCAGATCCTTGGCCAGATCGAGGCCGAGCCACCGGCCGGGGTGGTGATCCGCTCCGCTAAGGCGAGTGGCTTTATCGCCGGGGCCGATGTGAAGAGCTTTGTCGGCCTGCAGCAGCCGGAGGTGGCGATGAAGCTGATCCAACGCGGTCAGGCGCTGATGGACCGTATCGAGCGGCTCCCCTGCCCGACACTGGCGCTGATTCATGGCTATTGCCTGGGCGGCGGACTGGAGCTGGCGCTGGCCTGTGACTACCGCGTTGTCGAGGAGGGGTCCTCAACCCGCCTCGCCCTGCCCGAGGTACGCCTCGGCATCCACCCCGGTTTTGGCGGCACCGTACGTCTGCCTCAGCTGGTGGGGACGTTGACAGCACTGGAGTTGATGATGAGCGGTCGTCCCCTGGACGCCCGCCGTGCCAGAGCGATGGGGCTGGTCGATGCGGTGGTGCCGATGCGCCACCTGGAAAATGCGGCACGGCGGATGATTGGCCGCCGGCCTCCACCGCGCAGGGCGGCGTGGTGGAAGCGGCTGCCCGATTCGATGGTGCTGCGCCCGCTCTTCTACTGGCTGATGCAGCGTCAGCTGAAGAGGAAGGTGCGCGAGGGGCACTACCCCGCCCCCTTTGCCCTGCTGCGGCTGTGGCGAGACTTTGGTGGCAGGCGGCTGCAGATGCTGCAGCAGGAGGCCCGTTCGGTGGCGGAGCTTATCACCGGCGCCACGGCGCAGAATCTGGTGCGTACCTTCTTCCTGCAGGAGCGCCTCAAGGGTGAGGGCGACAAGGGCTACTTCAACCCGCGCCACCTCCACGTGGTCGGCGGCGGAGTGATGGGGGGCGACATCGCCGCCTGGGCTGCGCTGCAGGGGATGCGGGTGACGCTGCAGGATCGTAGCCCTGAGAGCCTTGCCCGTGCCGTGGCCCGTGCCCACAAACTATTTAAGCGCAAACTCAAGCGCCCGCGTCCCATCCAGCAGGCGATGGACCGGCTGATCCCCGATATTCACGGCGCAGGGGTGGCCCGTGCCGATGTGATTATTGAGGCGATCTTCGAGAATATTGAGGCAAAACAGCAGCTATTTCGTGAAATTGAACCGCGGATGAAGGCGGGGGCGATCCTCGCCAGCAACACCTCCAGCATCCCGCTGGAGACCCTCGCCGAGGCGCTGCAGCAGCCTGAGAGGTTGGTGGGTATTCACTTCTTTAATCCGGTGGCGCAGATGCAGCTGGTAGAGATTGTGCGCGGGGCACAGAGCAGCGAAGAGAGCCTGCGTAAGGCCGCTGCCTTTACCCGCCACATCGAGCGGCTACCGCTGCCGGTGAAGAGCTCCCCCGGCTTCCTCATCAATCGCATCCTCATGCCCTACCTGCTGGAGGCGGTGATCCTTGAATCCGAAGGGGTGCCCGCCACCGCCATCGACGAGGCGGCCCTCGCCTTCGGTATGCCGATGGGGCCGATCCACCTGGCCGATACAGTGGGGCTCGATATCTGCCTCTCGGTGGCGGAGATCCTCGGCGGAGCGTTCGCGATGGAGGTGCCACAGCGGCTGCGTGACAAGGTGGCGGCCGGTGAGCTGGGGGTGAAGAGCGGCCACGGTTTCTACCACTACCTTGATGGCAAACCGCAACGCCCCGAGGTGCTGCTCAATGACCCTGTCCCGGCCGACCTGATCGACCGGCTGATGCTGCGCCTCTGTAACGAGGCGCTCGCCTGCCTGCGTGAGGGGGTGGTGAGCGATACCGAGCTGCTCGATGCCGGGGTGATCTTCGGTACCGGTTTTGCCCCGTTCCGTGGCGGGCCAATTAACTTTCTTGAGCAGAGTGGCATGGAGGAGCAGCGCCACAACATGGAGGAGTTGCAGCAGCACTACGGCCACCGCTTCGACCTGGATGAGGGGTGGCGTCACCCCGAACTGTTGCACCACGAACACCATGGGCAGCCGGCCCATTAAGGAGGCGGCGATGAAAGCGAAAACTGATCTGATCTCCCCCCATGAGGCGCAGACCCTGGCGGGGCTGTTCCGCTGTCGCGTGGAGCACTCCCCCGATACAAAGGCCTACCTGCACTACGACCGTGAGGCACGCCAGTGGCAGAGTACCACCTGGGCCGAGATGGCGGCTCATGTGTCGCGCTGGCAGACGGCGATGAAGCGTGAGGGGCTGGAGCCGGGGGACCGGGTGGCGGTGATGCTGCACAACTGCCGCGAGTGGGTGATGTTTGACCAGGCGGCGCTGGGGCTGGGGCTGGTGACGGTGCCGCTCTATGCCGACGACCACCCGGAGAATGTCGCCTATATCCTCAAGGATGCCGGGGTGCGGCTACTGATCGTTGAGCGGGCCGAGCAGTGGGAGGGGATCGCCGCGACCATGCCGTTGCCGGCGATTGAGCGAGTAGTGTCGCTCAGGTGGGTCGATGCGGAGCGCTACAGCGGACAGCTGACGAGCCTGAACATCTGGTTGCCGCAGCGTGCTACCGAGCTGCAGAGCCATCGAGCTGACCCCGATGCGCTGGCGACCATCGTCTACACTTCCGGTACCACCGGGCGCTCCAAGGGGGTGATGCTGAGCCATACCAATATCCTCTTCGATGCCGCCGCCGGGCTTAAACAGGTGCCGGTCTATAGTGATGACCTCTTCCTCTCCTTCCTGCCGCTCTCTCATACCCTGGAGCGGACCGCCGGCTACATCATCCCGATGATGACCGGGGCGACAGTTGCCTACGCCCGTTCGATCCAGGAGCTGGCGGAGGACCTGCAGTCGGTGAGGCCGACGATACTGGTCACCGTGCCGCGGATCTTCGAGCGGGTCTACAACAAGCTGAAGGATCAACTGGCGGCCAAACCGCCGATGGCGCGCCGCCTGTTCGAGCTGGCGGTGGAGGTGGGCTGGGAGCGCTTCCTGCGTCAGCAGCACCGCGGCAGCTGGAATCCGATGCAGTTGCTGTGGCCGATTCTCAAAGGGGTGATCGCCTCCAAGGTGACCGCCAAACTCGGTGGACGGCTACGTATGGCAGTGAGCGGTGGCGCCCCCCTGTCTCCCGCCGTGGCACGGGTCTTTATCGGCCTGGGGCTGCCGGTGGTGCAGGGCTACGGGCTGACCGAGTCGAGCCCGGTAATTAGCGTCAACCGGCTGGAGGACAATGTGCCCGACAGCGTCGGCACCCTGTTGCCGGGGGTGGAGGCACGTACCAGTGACGAGGGGGAGCTGTGGGTGCGCGGCCCCAACGTGATGATGGGTTACTGGAACTGCCCCGAGGCGACCGCAGAGATTCTCGATAGCGAGGGGTGGTTGCACACCGGCGACAAGGTGAAGCTGGATGAGGGTGGCCATATTCAGATCACCGGCCGGTTGAAGGAGATCATGGTGCTCTCCAACGGTGAGAAGCTGCCACCGGGTGATCTGGAGCAGGCGATCACCATGGATAGCCTGTTTGAGCAGGTGATGGTTATCGGCGAGGGGCGCCCCTTCCTTGCCGCCCTGGTGGTGCTGAACAGGGAGAAGTTTGCTGAGCTGTTACAGCAGATGGGCTACAGGGGTGAGATGGAGGAGGCACTGAAGGAGAAGTCGGTGAGGCAGCGTGCACAGGAGCGTATCGAGCAGCAGATGAGTCACTTCCCCGGTTACGCCCATATCTACCGGGTTCACCTCGATCTGGAGCCGTGGAGCATTGAGAACGGCCTGCTAACGCCGACGATGAAGAGTCGGCGCTCACGCATCCTCGACCACTACGCGGAGGAGATTGAGCAGCTCTACGCCGGTCACTAAGAGAGGGTGATCGGGTGATACGAGTTCCCGGCCGCAGGCCGGGAGGTAGTTTTGTGTCTGGATGGTATTGAAATGGTACTATTTGGCCATAAATACATTACGTGAATCCTGCCAATTATCGGGTGTACGTCAATGTTATCGATCCGCTCTCTACTTCCTCTGCCGCTCCTTCTTCTCCTGCTTGCTGCCTGTAGCGAGCCACCACAGGAGGCGATACGACTGGGTACCAACGTCTGGCCCGGTTATGAGCCACTCTATCTTGCACAACATCTTGATCTCATCAATCCAGATGAGGTGCGGCTGGTGGAGTATCCCTCTGCCAGCGAGGTGATCCGTGCCTTCCGTAATCGCTCGCTGGAGGCGGCAGCGCTGACCCTGGACGAGGCGCTGCTGCTGCAGCAGGATGGCATCCCCGTCTCGGTGATCCTGGTGATGGATATCTCCGATGGTGGGGATGTGATCATGGCGCGCAAGGATGTTGCCAATATGGTGGCCCTGAAAGGAAAGCGTGTGGCGGTCGAGAGTGGGGCCCTGGGGGCCTATGTGATTGCCCGTGCACTGGAGCTCCACGGTCTGAAGCTGGCGGAGATCGAGGTGAGGCATCTGGATGTCTCTGCCCACGAGGCGGCCTATCGCGATGGTGAGGTGGATGCGGTGGTGACCTTTGAGCCAGTACGCACTCAGTTGCTTAACCAGGGGGCGCATGAGATTTTCAGTAGTCGTGAGATGCCCGGTGAGATCGTCGATGTGCTGGTGGTACATAATGCGATGCTGGAGCAGCCACAGCGACTCCAGTCGCTGGTTAAGGGGTGGTTTAGTGCGCTGGATCACCTGAAGAACCAGCCGCAGAGCGCCGCAGGAATTATTGCCAAACGACTGGGGGTTACACCGCAAGAGGCGCTGGATAGCTATCAGGGTCTGCAACTTCCGTCGCGTCAGGAGAACCAGCAACTGCTGTCGGATAGCGGATCACTTCACGTGACTGTGGAGAGGCTTGGGGCAACGATGCGTGAAAATGCGTTGTTGCGCGGTGAGGCATCATCAAAGGCGCTGCTATTCGATGGCATGGTGAAGTAGGGACGCCGCTTTGCACGTAAGGATACCCATTAAATATCTGTTGCCGCTGATACTGCTGATCTTCAGTGTCGCCTCGACGGCATTGATCTATCTCTACGATCGAACGCGCCTCACTGAGAAGGTGACCGAACAGATGACCGGCGTGGCAGCGGATCGCCTTACGGGTATGCAGGGAACACTGGAACTGCTGCTGGAGCTGGATGAGCATAATGGCGTGTCTCGCCAGTTAGCCGCCTTTAGTGGACTCCCCGATAACGTGACACTGCTGATCACCGATGCCCAGGGGAGGGTCATTGCATCCAACCGACAGGCCGACAGGAGTCGGCATATTACGGATAGACATCCGGAGATCTCAACGTCGATTATGACCGAGGTGATCACCCGTCGTACCATCGAGACCAGGCTGGATGAGCAGGGGCGCTGGCTTGATGCCTATGCCAGTGTCTGCACACGTGGTAGCGGCTCGCTGCGTAGTGATAGCTGTGGCCTGCTCTATCACCGACTGGATCTGAGCTACCATCAGCGCATTGCGTTACAACCACTCAAAACACAGACCGGATTTATCGCCATCGCCATGACAGCGGCGTCGTTGCTGCTGGGCTATCTAATTCATCTAATGCTGTTTCGTCGTACCGCGATTCTTGCCGAGACGGTCAACCGTTATGCACAGGGAGAGCGTAGCGCCCGAAGCGGCCTGATTGGCGGTGACGAAATTGCTCATCTGGCCGGGAATGTCGATGCCATGATGGGGCGTATTGAGGCAGACGAGCAGGCGTTACGGGCGAAGGAGCAGCGCCTGAAGACCCTCTTCAACTCGGTGCGAGACCCAATTGTGGTAACGACACTGGAGGGGAAGATCATCTCCTTTAACCATGCAGCAGAGAAGCTGTTTGGTTATAGCACGGGTGAAGTCTACGGGCGAAATATCAATATCCTGATGCCACAACGCGATCAGCAAACCCATGATAGTCACCTGTTGCACTACCGGGCAGGGGTGAGAAATAGCACGGTGATCGGTAAGGGGCGTGAGCTGATCGCCTGCAACGCGGGTGGTGAGGAGTTTCCGGTAGAGGTGACGATAACCGAGATGCGGGACAGTGATGAGCTGCAGCTGATCGGTGTGATTCGTGACATTTCCGAACGGGTTGAGGCAGAGCAGCAGATGCGTCTTTCACAGCAGGTATTTGAGGCGGCGGGGGAGGCGATCGTCATCACCGATGCCGACACCCGTATCATTGATGTCAATCCTGCCTATGAGGAGATCACCGGATATAGCCGTGAAGAGATGATCGGTGAGAAACCGAGCAAGATTAAATCGAATCGATACAATCATGAGTTTTACGAACAGATGTGGGAGAGCATCAACAGAACAGGTAGCTGGTCGGGTGAGATATGGGATCGACGTAAGGGAGGGGAGACCTTTCCCAAGTGGCTCAACATAAACTCAATCAGGAACGCCCATGGGGAGGTAAGCCACTACGTGGGGATCTTCTCTGATATTACCGCGCAAAAGGCGGTTGAGGAGCAGCTGGAGCAGCTCGCGTATTACGATCCGCTGACAAAGTTACCCAATCGCGCACTTTACCGGGACAGACTGGAGCGGGAGTTACTTCAGGTGCAGCGCCGTCCTCACATATCGGCGCTGCTATTTATCGACCTGGATAAATTTAAACAGGTCAATGATACCCTGGGCCACGACATTGGCGATGAGTTGCTGATCGCCGTGGCCGA
The DNA here is from genome assembly GCA_029879245.1 of Chromatiales bacterium. Taxonomy (GTDB): domain Bacteria; phylum Pseudomonadota; class Gammaproteobacteria; order Thiohalomonadales; family Thiohalomonadaceae; genus JAPHSX01. Next base: position 12,641 of record JAOUQQ010000046.1, read on the forward strand.
AAGGCTTACAGGCTGCGTCAGGGCGAGCGATACCGTCTGTCGTCTGGGGGGAGATGAGTTTACCGTGATCCTGTCGGATGTTGAGAAGATCGAGGGTATTACGAGGGTGGCCAGTGGGATAATCGAGCAGTTGCAGCAGCCCTTCATCCTGCAGGGCCATGAAGTAGAGATAGGCGGAAGCATTGGCATTGCCCTGATGCCACAGGATGCCACGGACTTTGTTGAGATTAACAAAAAGGCAGATATTGCCATGTACCACGCCAAGGCCTCCGGGCGGGGTAACTACCAGTTCTACACCGAGGGGCTTAACGGGTAGTTTTGGTCATCTCGTCGCATGGGGTAACATGCGCAAAACTGTGACGAGGTACCACCCATGAGCCGAATCGATACCCAGGGGGGATTCTTCCCCTCCACCCGCATGCGCCGCATGCGCCGCGATGACTTCTCTCGCCGCCTGATGCGTGAGAGCGTGCTCACTGCCGATGACCTGATCTACCCGATGTTTATCCTTGAGGGTGAGAAGCAGCGCGAGGCGGTCCCTTCGATGCCGGGGGTGGAGCGGGTCTCCATCGACCTGCTGCTGAAACAGGCCGAGGAGCTGGTGGCGCTGGGGATCCCGATGGTGGCGCTGTTTCCGGTTACGCCGCAGGAGGCGAAGTCGGAGCTGGCCGAGGAGGCCTACAACCCCGACGGCCTGGCACAGCGGGCGGTGCGCGCACTGCGTGAAAACTTTCCCGATCTGGGGGTGATGACCGATGTGGCCCTCGACCCCTTCACCATCCACGGCCAGGACGGGCTGCTGGATGAATCCGGCTACGTGATGAACGACGAGACCACCGAGGTGCTGGTAAAGCAGGCCCTCTCTCACGCCGCTGCTGGCGCACAGGTGGTCGCCCCCTCCGATATGATGGATGGGCGCATCGGCGCCATTCGTGAGGCACTGGAGGCGGCGGGCCACATCAACACCCGCATCATGGCCTACTCGGCCAAGTACGCCTCCAGTTTCTACGGTCCTTTCCGGGATGCCGTGGGCTCGTCGGCCAATCTGGGCGGCGGAAACAAATACACCTACCAGATGGACCCGGCCAATTCAGACGAGGCGCTGTGGGAGGTTGGACTGGATCTCGCCGAGGGGGCCGACATGGTGATGGTCAAGCCCGGCATGCCCTACCTTGATATTGTGCGCCGGGTCAAGGAGCAGTACGGTGCTCCCACCTACGCCTACCAGGTCTCAGGCGAATATGCGATGCTCAAGGCGGCTGCACAGAACGGCTGGCTGGATGAGCGGGCGGTGGTGATGGAGTCGCTACTCGCCTTTAAGCGCGCCGGGGCAGACGGTATCCTCACCTATTTTGCGGTGCAGGCGGCGAAGTGGCTGAAGGGTTGATCGCGGTCATCAAACAGTCATAAAGCTGTAACAAAAGATTCATAATATTTGGCCAGCCAGGTATAGCAGTCCATAATTCGCGGATATCTATCGACAGGAGTAAACCCATGTCTCGTAAGAGCCACATCTTCAGCATGTTCGGCAAGTCGCCGATCAGCCCGATGCAGAAACACATGGCAGAGGTCCAGGCCTGTGTCGTTGGGCTGATCCCCTTCTTTGAGGCTGCCCTTGCCAACGACTGGGAGAGGGCCGGCCAACTACAGAAGGAGGTTGCACGACTGGAGGGGGCCGCAGACGACCTCAAGCGCGAGCTGCGTCTCAATCTGCCCAGCGGCCTGATGATGGCGATGTCGCGACGTGACCTGCTGGAGACCCTGACTACTCAGGACAAGATCGCGAATAAGGCGAAGGATATCGCGGGTCTGATGCTGGGACGTAAGATGAACTTTCCCAGCGAGATTGGGCCGCTAATGCTCGATTTCGTCAAGAGTTGTATCGATACCACGGCGCAGGCGCAGATCGCGATCAACGAGCTTGATGAGCTGGTTGAGACCGGTTTTCGAGGCCGTGAGGTCGACCTTGTCGAATCGATGATCACCCAGCTAGACGAGCTGGAGGGTAAGACTGACAAGATTCAGGTTGAGGTGCGCGCCAAACTGTTTGCCATCGAAAAAGAGTTACCCGCCGTTGATGTAATGTTTATCTATCGCATCATTGAGTGGGTGGGAGACCTCGCTGACCTTGCCCAGCGCGTGGGCAGTCGTCTTGAACTGATGCTGGCACGTTAAGAGGGCGATTACCGTGGAATATGCAACGATCTTTATTATCCTCGCCTGTATTTTTGGTTTTTTTATGGCCTGGGGTGTGGGTGCCAATGATGTGGCCAACGCCATGGGTACCTCGGTTGGCTCAAAGGCCGTTACCATCAAGCAGGCCTTCATTATTGCCGCCATTTTCGAGTTCGCTGGAGCCTTCCTCGCCGGTGGCGAGGTGACCAAGACAATCCGCAAGGGGATGATCGACGCCGAGTTGCTGGCAGGCAGCCCGGAGCTGGTGGTCTACGGCATGATGGCATCACTACTGGCCGCCGGTATCTGGTTGCTGCTCGCCTCCCGTTCAGGCTGGCCGGTCTCCACCACCCATTCCATTGTCGGTGCCATCGTCGGTTTTGCCGCCGTGGGTATCGGCTTTGAAGCGGTGCAGTGGGGCAAGGTCGGCACCATTGTGATGAGTTGGGTGATATCACCCGCCCTGGCAGGGATCATCGCCTACTGGCTCTTTGTCAGTGTGCAGCGATTTATTCTCGATACACCAACACCGCTGGAAAACGCCAAGCGTTATGTCCCCATCTACATCTTCCTTGTCGGTTTCATCATCGCACTGGTCACCATATTCAAGGGGCTTAAACATGTCGGGTTGCACCTGACTACGTTGGAGAGTTACGGGGTTGCAGCGGTCGTCGGGGTGGTCGTAATGATCATCGGTATTGTGCTGATCAGGCGCCTGCAGTTCGACCCGAGCGCCGACCGTGAGTTTCATTTTGCCAACGTGGAGAAGGTTTTTGGCGTACTGATGATCTTCACCGCCTGTGCCATGGCCTTTGCCCATGGCTCCAATGATGTGGCCAATGCGGTTGGACCGCTTGCGGCGGTGGTCGGCATTGCCGAGTCGGGTGAGGTAGCACAGAAGACGGCGATGCCTTCCTGGATCCTGCTACTTGGTGGTATCGGCATCGTGATCGGGCTGGTCACCTATGGCCACAGGGTGATCGCGACCGTCGGTACCGGTATCACCGAGTTAACCCCCAGCCGCGGTTTTGCCGCCACCCTGGCCGCCGCCACCACCGTGGTGATCGCCTCAGGTACCGGCCTGCCGATCTCCACCACCCATACCCTGGTGGGAGCGGTGCTCGGTGTTGGTCTGGCAAGGGGTATCGCCTCACTCAATCTGAATGTGGTACGTACTATCTTCCTCTCATGGATTGTCACGCTACCTGCAGGTGCGATACTGGCTATTTTCTTCTTCTTCATCTTTAAGGCTATCTTCTCCTAGGGGGCGTAAGTGAGCAGTCGGGTTGATCGATATGGTGTAATGGGTAATCCCGTCGGCCACAGCAAATCGCCGATGATTCATTCGCTGTTCGCTGAACAGACTGGCCAGAAATTGCGCTATGAGGCGATTCTGGTGGAGATCGGTGATTTTGACCGGGCGGTAGAGTTCTTCTGCGATGAGGGTGGTCGCGGGCTGAATGTGACGGTGCCCTTCAAGCGCGATGCCTGGCGACGGGTGGATGAGCGCTCGCCACGCGCCGAACTGGCGGGTGCGGTCAATACCATTGTGGTGCGGGAGGATGGTTCGCTGCTGGGGGACAATACCGATGGTGTGGGGCTGGTGCGCGATATCCTCAACAACCTGTCGGTGCCGCTGACCGCGAAGAAGATTCTGATACTGGGCGCAGGTGGTGCGGTGCGCGGGGTTTTGGGACCGATTCTGGAGCAGCAGCCCGCCTCAGTGGTGATTGCCAATCGCACCCCGGTGAGGGCACAGGAGCTGGCCGAGGCCTTTGAGTCACTGGGCAGTGTGGATGGGTGCAGCTTTGATGAGCTGGATGGGTCCAGTTTCGATGTCGTAATAAATGGCACCTCGGCAAGCCTGAAGGGTGAGGTACCACCGCTACCCGATGCGCTGTTGGCAAAGGGGGCGCTCTGCTACGACATGATGTATGGCGCGGAACCCACCCCCTTTATGGTGTGGGCCGATGACCATAACAGCGCACGAATTTCGGATGGTCTGGGGATGCTGGTGGAGCAGGCGGCGGAGTCGTTCGCTATCTGGCGTGGGATCAAGCCGCAGACGGCGCCGGTGATTGCAGGGGTGAGGAAGAGTCTCAGCAGCGCGAATTAACTTTTGCGTGCAAAGCTGTCGTAGGCGGTAACCTCAAGGGTATCTGCGCGGTTTTCCAGCTCTTTCTCCTCGCGTGCCCGGGCACTTTCGACCATCGATTCAAACTCGTCTCTCTTTGCCTGTGCCTCCGTAAGACGGCGATCATTACGACGGCGCTCACCGGCCCGCCAGGGCTTCTCGCGCCAGTTCACGGCGCGGCGTTCGTTGCTGTAGCTGCGATGGACATACTCTCTTATTGCCAGCGGCTGACCGCAAAACATGACACCATCAAAACGCTGCCTGAATTTAGCTGCCAGTCGGTCATTACCGATGTCAGCGAGAGCGAAACAGATAGTCCTGCCGTCATCGAGCTTTTTCCTGGAGATGTGAAAGACGATTTTGCTGCTAAACCCCCTGAAAAAGGCGATTAGCTGACCCAGGTTAGTGGCTAGTGGGAGATTGCCGATATAGAGTTCCATCCTCTGCTCCTCTGGCTTTTTACGTACTATAACCGCATAAAATAGCGAGTTCTAGCGGTATTTATCCTTTAAACGGGCGTAGTGCTGCGCGGAATAGCCGAGCCACTCCTCCTCGGCCTGATTGAGCGGTCGCGCCTTTTTCACCGGTGAGCCGACCCAGAGGAAGCCCCCCTCCAGAGTCTTGCCCGGCGGCACCAGCGAGCCGGCGGCGAGGAACACCCCCTCTTCCAGCATCGCACCGTCGAGCACTGTGGAGCCCATCCCCACCAGGCATCTATTACCGATAGTGCAGCCGTGCAGGGTGACGTTGTGGCCAACGGTGACATCGTCCCCTACAGTGAGGGGATAGCCGCCGGGCTGCCCGGCGTGGTCGTGGGTGACGTGGCAGACGGTGCCGTCCTGAATGCTGGTGCGTTCACCGATGCGGATGGAGTTCACGTCGCCACGCAGTACCGCCATCGGCCAGATCGAGGAGTCGGCACCGATATGGACATCGCCAATGACGGAACTCTGTTCATCTACATAGGCTGACTCGGCAATAGTTGGTGTGATGCCCTGGAAGGGACGAATCGCCATGCTCCCCCCCTAGCGCATCGTCACCAGCTCCTCGGAGCTGGTGGGGTGGATGGCGACGGTATCGTCGAACTGCCTCTTGGTGGCCCCCATCTTGAGCGCCACGGCAAAGCCCTGCAGCATCTCGTCGACCCCGTGGCCGATCATGTGGATGCCGACGATCCGCTCCTCAGCGCCGACACAGACCAGCTTCATCGCGGTCTTGGACTTGTGGTCGGTAAGGGCGTGGTACATCGGGGTGAAGCGGGTCTGGTAGACCTTCACCGCGTCGCCGTGCTTGTCGCGCGCCTCGCCTTCCGTTAATCCAACCGTACCGATCGGCGGGTGGCTGAACATCACGGTGGGGATGTTCTCATAGTCGAGGTGGCGCTCGGGCTGATTATTGAACAGGCGATCCCCCAGGCGACGGGCGGCGGCGATCGCTATCGGGGTGAGCTGGGCGCGGCCGGTGCAGTCGCCCACCGCATAGACGCCGGGTATATTGGTGTTCTGGAACTTGTCGGTGGGGATGAAGCCATTCTCCTGCACCGCCACCCCGGCGGCGGCTAGGTTCAGGTCCGCGGTGAGCGGCTCGCGGCCGATGGCCCAGATCAGGGTGTCGAAGCCCTGCATGATGTGGCCGTTCTGTGCGGTGAGGGTGAGCTTGCCGTCCGCCCCCTTCTCTACCTTGTCGAGGTTGATGTTGGGGAGGATGTTGACCCCGTCGTTGACCATCTCCTCCATCAGGGTCTCGCGCAGCATCGCATCGAAGGTGGCGAGAAAGTGCTGGCGGCGTAGCAGCAGATCGACCTCAGAGCCCAGGGCTCGAAGCAGACCGGCCAGCTCCACCGCGATGTACCCGGCGCCGACGATAGCGACGCGCTTCGGCTGCTCGGTAAGGGCAAAGAATCCGTCGGAGGTGATGCCGTGCTCGGCGCCGGGGATGTTGGGGATCATCGGACTGCCACCGGGGGAGATCACGATGTGATCGGCGGTGAACTGCTCGCCGTTTACTTCCAGGGTATTGGCATCGACAAACTTTGCCTGTCCCTTGAGCCAGTCGATATTGGAGTCGGTGAGGTAGTTGCCGTACCAGTCGTTGATCCCCTGAATGTAGGACTCGCGCCCCTTAACCAGATGTCCCCAGTCGAAGTTGTTGACCATCACATCGAAGCCGTAGCCTTTGGCATCACGTAGCGCGTGGGCGATAGAGGCGGCGTTCCACATCACCTTCTTCGGCACGCAGCCCACGTTGACGCAGGTGCCGCCCATCTTTGCCATCTCCACCACCGCGGCCTTTTTACCGTACATAGCGGCGCGTTCCGCCGCCGAGAGTCCACCGCTGCCGCCACCGATGGCGAGGAGGTCGTAATGTTTGCTCATGCAGAATTCCTGTACTGGTCAGATGTTTGATAAGTGGTTAGCGATTTTAGCAGTAAGCGGTGGAGGATGTCGCCGCCACTGCTATAGTGATGGTTGGCGTGGATGGTTGAAATGTCATATCGTAGGCCAGAATTATCTAC
>JAOUQQ010000122.1 GCA_029879245.1 Chromatiales bacterium
TGTCCGCTCTTGAGTGTTCTCGCTTAAGCGAACACTCCTAAGCCATGAAGCAGACTTTAATAGTGGTTCTTTCCAATGTGATGACTCCCAAATCATTGTGCATTTTGGCCCAACTATAATTAGATCTCACTTCTGACGTGTTTTTTCACGTCAAAAATGACGAATAATGTCCGACTTTGCAAATAACTGATTGATCTATAAAGAGTGACGTGTTTTAACACGTCGTTTTTCACGCTTGATGATGGGGAGGGCCGACTACGTGCTCTTTCCATATTTTGTATGCTCCAATGTCTTCCTTCTGCACCTGACTATATCGGAGATGGTTGTTCACTCACAAGCATAAGCTGGTGATAGTCGCTCCAGTGGTGTTCCTTTCATCTTCAGACCACACTGTCTACTCCGCCCCCTCTCTACCCGCCTGATAGGCGGCCAGTAGTGCCGCCTCCAGCCCTTCGATCTGCTCCAGGTTGTCGATCTGCATGTGCTGACGGGCGATCTGTAGCATTGAGGGGGTGCCACTCTGGCCGTATGCGGCCCTGAATCCCTCAAAATCGAACTGACCCTCACTATTTAGATATGCGGCGGCGCTTCCCGTGGCGTTACTGAAGTGAATTTCAGAGGACTCCATCACCTCATAGAGGTAGGAGTAGGGGTCTATTCCGTTCATCTGGGCCAGTTTGGCGTGCAGGCGGGTGAGGTCCTGGTCGGCTGCAATCACCTTATCGAGGTCGATAACGGCCTCAGGGGTGTAGGTTTCACCCTTAAAACTGAATTCTACGCGTGCTTTTATGCTGTTCAATATAGACATTTATCTATTAAACCCTGAGTAAAGTTCGGCATTCATAAATACAAAGCGTTTGAATTCGCTTGCCAGTGGGGAGAGGCGTTTCCCCTCAAGTTGTACCAGATACCAGTGCCGGATGATTGGAAACTCTTCTACATTCAATATGTTAAGCCGATTTGTCTGAAGTTCAAGCTCCAGTGTATGGAGTGAGGTGATGCCGAGGCCAAGACCGGCCATTACCGCCTGTTTTATCGCCTCATCGGAGGCCAGTTCGATGGAGCTGCTAAAGCTGATCCCGTGGTCGGCGAGAAAGCGCTCCAGTGCGGTACGGGTACCGGAGCCGGTCTCCCTTACTACGAATCGCTCTCTGGAGACCTCGCGTAGCGGGATCTGATCACGCTGGCAGAGTGGATGGTCGGGCGGGGCGACGATCACCAGTGGGTTCTCCATGATCCGTTTGGCCATTAAACCCTGCGCGGCGGGTGGGCGTCCCATAATGACCAGGTCACGTTCGTTGCGGTCCAGCTCCTCTAGCAGGGTACGGCGGTTGGCAACGTTAAGGTTTAGCGCGATCTCAGGATGTTGCTTGACGAAGGCTGCAATCAGGCGGGTTGAGAAGGCGCCGGCGGGGGTTGCCACAGAGATGGAGAGGCTACCCCGGCTTAACCCCTTGAGCTCGTCAAAGAGGTTCTCGACCTCATCGACGTTGTGCATGATCTGTCTGGCATAGCGCAGCATCTCCTCGCCCGCCTGGGTCAGCTGCAGTTGACGGCCAATGGTCTCAAACAGGGGCACCCCGGCACTCTCCTCCAGCTGCTTGACCTGCATCGATACGGCCGGTTGTGTCAGGTGCAACTGTTTGGCGGCACGGGTGTAGCTAAGCTGGTTGGCGACCGCCTCGAAGATGTGGAGCTGCCGGAGTGTCAGGTTCATAGAAATTGACCTTAACCGATAGAGAAACGTCGATTATAAGCATTGATTATGCTGATAGGCAATAATCGTGAATTGTCTTTATGTGTGAAGTCGCTATAGTTACGACCACTGCAAATCGTCGTCCGTCCGAAACCGGGCATGCGGTTAGCGGGTAACTTGGTGGATTCGCCTTAAAGTTACTGGGAATTGTTATTTCAATCATCAATGAGGAAACCGTCAATGGCAGTTAAAAAATACGACGCGGGTGTAAAAGAGTACCGCGAAACATATTGGGATCCTGACTACACCCCTAAGGACACCGACATCCTGGCCTGTTTTAAGGTAACCCCTCAGGCGGGCGTACCGCGTGAAGAGGTCGCTGCTGCGGTAGCTGCTGAGTCTTCAACCGGTACCTGGACCACCGTTTGGACCGACCTGCTGACCGACCTGGACCACTACAAGGGTCGTGCCTATGCCATCGAAGATGTACCCGGTGACGACACCTGCTTCTACGCCTTTGTTGCCTACCCGATCGACCTGTTCGAAGAGGGTTCAGTTGTAAACGTACTGACCTCACTGGTTGGTAACGTATTCGGCTTCAAGGCCCTGCGTATGCTGCGTCTGGAAGATATCCGCTTCCCGATCGCCTATGTAATGACCTGTAATGGACCGCCACACGGCATCCAGGTTGAGCGCGACATCATGAACAAGTACGGCCGTCCGATGCTCGGTTGTACCATCAAGCCCAAGCTGGGTCTCTCTGCCAAGAACTACGGTCGCGCCTGCTACGAAGGTCTGCGTGGTGGTCTGGACTTCACCAAGGACGACGAGAACGTTAACTCTCAGCCGTTCATGCGCTGGAAGCAGCGTTTTGACTTCGTTATGGAAGCCATCGTTAAGGCCGAGGCCGAGACCGGCGAGCGTAAGGGTCACTACCTGAACGTTACCGCTCCTTCTGCTGACGAGATGATGAAGCGTGCCGAGTATGCTCGCGACATCGGTGCCCCGATCATCATGCACGACTACCTGACCGGTGGTTTCGCGGCTAACACCCAGCTGGCTCGCTGGTGTCGCGACAACGGCGTACTGCTGCACATCCACCGCGCGATGCACGCTGTACTCGACCGTAACCCCCATCACGGTATCCACTTCCGCGTACTGACCAAGGTTCTGCGTCTCTCCGGTGGTGACCACCTGCACTCCGGTACCGTTGTAGGTAAGCTGGAAGGCGACCGCGACGCGACCCTGGGCTGGATCGACATCATGCGCGACTCCTATGTTAAGGAAGATCGTTCACGCGGTATCTTCTTCGACCAGGATTGGGGCTCAATGCCTGGCGTTATCCCGGTTGCCTCTGGTGGTATCCACGTATGGCACATGCCTGCGCTGGTTAACATCTTCGGCGACGACTCTGTACTGCAGTTTGGTGGCGGTACTCTGGGTCACCCCTGGGGCAACGCGGCCGGTGCTGCGGCTAACCGTGTTGCGGTTGAGGCCTGTGTACAGGCTCGCAACGAGGGTCGTGAGCTGGAGAAAGAGGGTAAGGACATTCTTACCAACGCTGCCAAGTCCAGCCCTGAGCTGAAGATGGCGATGGAGACCTGGAAAGAGATCAAGTTCGAGTTCGACACCGTCGACAAGCTGGACGTTGCTCACAAGTAATGTCTGGGGCGGGGCAGGGGCTCCCCTGCCTCGCCGCTTAAACCGAATTTGTAAGAGTTTAATTTGAGGAAATTATCATGAGTGATATGCAAGACTATAACTCCAGTCTGGATAATGTGGAGAGCCGCAAGTTTGAGACCTTCTCTTACCTGCCTCAGATGGATGCTGCTGCGATCCGCACCCAGATCCAGTACATCGTAGACAAGGGCTGGAACCCCAGCGTTGAGCACACCGAGCCTGCAAATGCCACCGGTTCCTACTGGTACATGTGGAAGCTGCCGATGTTTGGTGAGTCCAACGTCGACAACATCCTGGCCGAGCTGGAAGCCTGTCACAAGGCCCACCCGCAGAACCACGTTCGTCTGCTGGGTCTGGACAACTTCGCCCAGTGTGCCGGTACCTCCATGATCATCTTCCGCGGCCAGCCGAAGTAAGGCGAACTGCGCAGGTATCAGGAAAATCCCTGTCGGCGCGCTTGCCGGCAGGGGTTCTCTTAACCGAGAATGCCCATAGTTTGTATGGTCACTATTCAACAACTATGAGCGAGAGATGAAGATGGCAAAGCAACAACAAACCTATGTCGGTATCGACAACGAGATCAACGGCGGTATGACCAGTATCGGCAAGATCATTCGAGATGCCTGGGTTTTTGGATTGATACCCGAAACAGAGACCTGTAAGGGTTGGAACCTAGCCGGGATTGACGCTTTGTTACAAAAGGTCAATGCCGAGTGGGACAAGTATGGCTGCCTGGTCAGCCATTTGCCTGAAGAGCTTGCTAAGCGTCATGCACGCATCCATGGTGAGGCCATGGAGAACGCCAGAGCCGCTGGCTGGCGTGGTGAGCATGAGACCGACGATGAAAGTTAATTTTGTAATGGAGAGGCTGAGTCATGTCTAGCACAACCGTTGATCCAAACCAGTACATCATCAAGAAAGAGCCTTACTACGAGGCAGTAGGCAAAGAGGTGGCCCTCTACGAGGCGGCCTACAATGCACGCATGCCGATGATGCTCAAGGGGCCGACCGGCTGTGGTAAATCGCGCTTTGTCGAGTACATGGCGTGGAAACTGGGCAGGCCGCTCATTACGGTGGCGTGTAACGAGGATATGACCGCCTCGGATCTGGTGGGCCGCTTCCTGCTCGATAAGGACGGCACCAAGTGGCAGGACGGTCCGCTGACCACTGCCGCACGCATCGGCGCTATCTGCTACCTCGACGAGGTGGTGGAGGCGCGCCAGGATACCACCGTGGTGATCCACCCGCTGACCGACCACCGTCGTACCCTGCCGCTGGACAAGAAGGGTGAGCTGATTGAGGCACACCCTGACTTCCAGCTGGTGATCTCCTACAACCCCGGTTACCAGTCCCTGATGAAGGACCTCAAGCAGTCGACCAAGCAGCGCTTTGGCGGCCTCGATTTCGACTATCCGCAGGCGGATATCGAGACCGAGATCGTGTCGAAGGAGTCGGGTGTCGACAAAGAGACCGCCGCCAAGCTGGTACAGATCGCCCACCGTGCCCGTAACCTTAAGGGACACGGTCTGGACGAGGGGATCTCCACCCGTCTGCTGGTCTACGCGGGCCAGCTGATCGCCAAGGGGATCGATGCCACCGAGGCGTGCTCGATGACCATGGTCACCCCGCTGACCGATGACCCGGATATGCGCGATACCCTGAACGCTGCCGTTCAGACCTTCTTCGGCTAACTATTTTTCCAGAAGAGCAGGGGCGACCTCTCGTCGCGAATGATCTAGAGATGCTCGCCCGTGGACGGGCCTCCTGCGGAAAAGGTGAATAGATGAGTATCAACCTCGAAGATTACGAAGAGTTTCTTGAGAAGGTCGCCCCTGAAGTACGTAGTGTTCTTGAGGGGACCTTCCATGAGGCGGCCCGCATTATGTCCCCCGCCGGTCTGCAGGACTATATGGACGGGGCGAAGGCGATGTGCAACCTCGGTCGCGGTAGTGACCTGGTGATCACCTACCTGCAGGAGATGCCGCTGGTGGTCAAGGAGTGTGGTGAGGATGTCATTCCTGACTGCATCACCGCTGCGATGAAGCTCTCCTCCATGGTCTCCGGCGAGGTGGTGACGCTGATGTTCAGCAGCCTGCCTGCAGCGGCGCGTAACCTGGGCGATGCGGAGCTGCTGCGCGGCTACCTCACCCTGATTCACCAGCTCTCATCCACCGCCGCACGCGGTGTGCGCCCGATGCTCAACCATATGGATGAGCTGCTCGGCAAACTGACCATCAGTGGTCTGCGCCGCTGGGCCAACTTCGGTGCCCAGGCCTATCGCCGTGATTTCAATAATCTCACCAAATATTTCAATCTGGAGTCGGCCGACAGTCGTGCGGTACTGCAGAAGGAGCGTCGCGGGGTACTCTTCATCAAGACCCAGCGCAAACTCAACTTCTATCTGCGTGCCCTGTGGGGCAGGGATTTCTTCCTGCGTCCGACCGGTGCCGACTACACTGACTTTAAACCCTATATCGAGCATCGTATCTTTCATATGCCCGATGCGGTTGATGATCTGGGCGAGATCACCGGTCTGGAACTCTACCGTGCCACCGCGGCCCACATGGCGGCGCACATGGCCTACACCACCTCACCGATATCGGCCGAGCAGTTGAGCCCGGCGCAGATCCACTTTATCGGTTTTGTCGAGGATGCTCGGGTTGAATATAAGGCGGTAAGCGCCTTCCCCGGTCTGAAAAAACTGTGGGCCTCGCTACTTGCCTTCGATTATGAGGCACCTGTTGAGCACCCCACTGTGGAGATGCTGGAGAGGGTGGCGTTGGGTCTGCTGGATGAGACGCATAAAACGGGTGATGAAGATATCGATACCTTTATCACACGGTTCCACCAGCAGATCAGTGAAAAGCAGGACGACAATACCTTCTCCTGGCACATGGGGATGGAGCTGTTTAACATTTTTGCCGCGCGCAAGGATGTGCCCAGCCTGCGTATCCTTGAGCGTAGCCGCATCAGCTATCGCGATGACAACCGTTACGTCTGGGAGTATGAGGAGTTCGACTGGAATGCCGGAGTCGATTACATCCCGATGAGTCAG
>JAOUQQ010000123.1 GCA_029879245.1 Chromatiales bacterium
TAAGCAGTACCTCGTCACGAGCCCCGGCCTTGATCAACTGATCGATAGTAGCCTCATCGGCACCATCGGCAATGATAATGACAGGAATATCCTGACCAGACTGATTAATGACATCTATGGCGGCGCTGGCTGTGAAGTAGGGGATCTCGGGACGGGTTAACAACATATCCCACTGCTGTTTGCCGAAGGCCTCTCGCAGATCTTCGTCATCCTCAATACGGTCGGCGCGGACAGTCTGTCCGGCATTTCGCAGGATATTGGAGACAGTCTCAGCAAGATTGGATGAGTCATCAATTACTAATAAGTATAGGGTACTATCTTCTTTCACACTTTCCGTCCGTTATCCTTAATATCTATATGGGTACAACTGTTTTTGTCGCTCGCGTTTTTATGACGTTTCATCCAACTGGGTACTTTATACACAACAGTAGGGTGATTTCTACCCTGCCGAGGCTAGAGATCGTCCCAGTTAATGCTCAGACCACTGGCTGTGCCACTGTCCTGATCTGCGGGGTTCTCCTGTGATGGTGCTGGCAACTCAATCTCATCCAGGGTTTTGAATATGAACTGGCTGAAACTGGCCGCCTGTTGGCAACGCCTGGCCAGTGTGATACGCATTTCGTGGTTCCCGTGGTGTAATCGCAGTTCAGCACCACTCTCAAACAACAGGATGGGGGTTAGCAGCGTTGCGGGCAAGCCTATTGAGGCGACCTCTGGCAGCATCAGGGCCGGCTGGTACTCTGGCCCCTTACTGCTCAGGCGTGCGGCACGCAGCGTGACGGGTTTTGCATCGGGACCGACCACCTGAACTCCCAACTCGAGTCCCCCTTCGGCAGGCTGGCGCATCCAGCGGATTACACCAATCTCACATGTATTAATGTTGTGTCTTGGCCAGAGGCCTAACAACTCCCCTACCTGAACCTTTGCGTTATCGCCATCTTCGATGGCGAGCCGATAACCACCGGCACTCTCGTTTCGAATGTGCCAGCGTAACCGCTCAACCGGCTGCTTGGGTGTCGGAGGCTTGGGCTCCTCAGTGAGGTGTTTGTAGTTATTATACTGTTGACCCAGTGATTCCTTAGAGAAGGCGTTCCAGACATCGCGGTTTGTTGGTTGAGAGACCCCTGCGACTGTTTTGCTACTGTAGCGGGATTTATTCTGAAGCTGATCGTCAAATCCCATATCTATCGCCAGGGCACGGTGTACGGTTGAGAGACCCACAACGACGTCGATATAGGCATCCTTGTCATTGCGGGTGAAGCTGCGTTTGGGGGCGACCCCCCAGCAGCGGATAAGACGATTGAGGAGATCTGAGGAGATCCCCTCTTCAACATTACCCCTTGCACCATAGTAGGCCTTTTCATCCTGTAACACATGGCTGAGTTGACGTGTATCAACCAGTCGGCACAGTTCGGTATTACAGTCTCGGTGGTTGAAGGCCTGAAAGTCGGGGGCGTCATCACTATCAAGGTGTACCACGAACAGTGCCTCGGCGGCACTGGGGTCGTTGTAGGGGATGATGTCAGCATGTGCAGCCCAGCGCGCCAGGACATGATATGTCGCCTGGGCCTCTCCCTGACGCATACGGTAGGGGGAGGCGAGGGCCAGCAGCAGGATCTGCTTGTAGAGTCTGGCAATACTCGATTTGGGTAACTTCTCGTTCCATGGATCGGTAACCGAGTTGGTGTGAACATTCTTGTGTTCGGCGTGCAGATAGAGCAGATGCAGTTCAAACCAGCAGTCTGATGAGTGCGGAGCGTAGGTACGATAACAGGTCAATAGCACGCAGCTAATGTAATGTATTGCCCGGTGAATCAGCTCAGTGAGCGCCTTGTTGTCTCGTTTGAGAAAACTGCTGCCCAGCATGTCTTCAATCGCAGTCTTGTAGCCAACGGCCATCTCATGAGAGAGAGTCGTAGCAAGTTCTGCGATCTGCCTGGACTTGGTGGGTAGTGGAAATGAGACGCCTGCATAACGCTGCTGCAGTTGCTGTTCCACGTAGGTGATCGGTTCGCGTAGTAGCTCAAGAAAGCGCTGACGCTCTCGCCAGCTTATGTCAAGACGATTCACCTCATGCAGGGCGTTATAGACCAGCTTTGCCGTGGCACCAACGTTACCCATGGGCAGATCATGCACCCAGCTCTCCATCGGTGTGCTACGGTAGTTGAACGAGCTGCTGGCCGGAGTGCTGCGCTTCGCAACCGACAGACCAATCTGCCCTTTACCCTTCGCCATTTTATTAGCGCCCTTAAATTCTAGTTATAACTGATTGTTATATCAGTAGTTTAACCAGATGACAAGAAGGGTTTAGAGGGCCTGTTTGGCCCCTTCACCTGCAATCTCACGTACCAGGCGTGGTACCAGGTAGCCCGACAGGCGATTGCTCAGGGTAGTATGAAGGCTAATCGCCTCCTCATCACTGACCTCAAAGTGGGTGGCCCCCAGTACACGGTCGAGCTGGTGCAGGTAGTAGGGGAGGACGCCGCAGACATGGAGTTTGCGACTCAGCTCCTCCAGGGTGGTTACATCATCATTAACCCCGCGCAGCAGCACACTCTGGTTCAGCAGGGTTACCCCGATCTGTTGCAGAGCGGCTAAGTTCTCAACTGCGCTTCCCGCTAGCTCATGGGGATGGTTGGTGTGGATCACAATCACCACCTGCCAGGGGAGACCCTGTAACCAGGTGAGTAGTTCTGCATCACACCGCTCAGGCAGTACGACGGGCAGACGGGTATGGATGCGTAGCCGCCTGAGCTGAGGGAGTTGCTGGAGTTTGTCGCTGAGGCGCTGTAACTGTGGGGTGTCGAGCAGTAGCGGGTCACCGCCACTGAGGATCAGCTCATCCACCTCGGGATTGGCCTCCAGGTAGTTGATCACCCCCTGCCAGCCGTCTCGCCCCGGGTTCTCCTCGCCGTAGGGGAAGTGGCGGCGAAAGCAGTAGCGGCAGTGGATGGCACAACCGCCGGTGAGGGTGAGTAGGACCCGCCCATGGTACTTATGTAGCAGACCGGGCAGGGCGGTGGCGGCGCCATCGCCCACCGGGTCGGTGGTATAGCCGGGGGGGGCGTTTAGCTCTTCGCCCAGTGGCAGCACCTGGCGCAGTAGCGGGTCATGGATATTGCCCTTCTCGATACGGCAGAGGTAGCTACGTGGTACCCGCAACGGAAACTGTTCGGCGGCCTTGCGGGCGGCGGGCAGCAACTCCCGTGGCAGCTCCAGCAGTGCCAGTAGTTCGGCCGGATCGCGAATTGCGTTGCTCAGGGCATTTTTCCAGTCGGCACTTCGCGGTATCATAGGCGGCCTTTGCGTAAACAGATTTCAACAAATCCAGATTTTCAGGAAACGAACATGGCTAATTACAGCACCAATGAATTCAAGCGCGGTCTCAAGCTGATGCTTGACGGCGCCCCTCACAGCATCGTTGAGAACGAGCTGGTAAAGCCTGGCAAGGGACAGGCCTTTAACCGCGTCAAGGTGCGTAACCTGAAGACCGGTCGTGTGGTGGAGCGTACCTTCAAATCGGGTGAAAGTGTAGAGGGTGCCGATGTGATGGATACCGATATGCAGTACCTCTACAACGACGGTGAGGCGTGGCACTTCATGCACCCCGAGACCTTCGAGCAGCTCACCGCCGATGCTGCCGCCATTGGCGATGAGTCAAAGTGGCTGAAGGAGCAGGATATCTGTGTGTTGACCCTGTGGAACGGTGTGCCGATCAGTGTCACCCCGCCCAACCACGTGGTGCTGACTGTGGTCGAGACCGATCCCGGGGTGCGCGGTGATACCGCCACCGGTGGTACCAAGCCTGCCCACTGCGATACCGGAGCGGTGGTACAGGTGCCGCTGTTCATCGATGTGGGAGACCTGCTCAAGGTTGATACCCGTACCGGTGAGTATATCTCCCGCGCCAAGGACTAAGTTGTCTGAGGCGACAGAGTGGCGCCCAGGCGCGTCACTCAGCAGACTGAAGGAGAGGGCTCGTATCCTGCAATGGATACGGGCCTTTTTCGCTGCACGTGAGGTGCTGGAGGTGGAGACACCGACACTCTCCGCTGCCGCCCTTACCGACCCTGCCATCGATAGCCTCTCCACCGACTATCTCGGCCCCGGCCATGCCGATGGGCTGCCCCTCTATCTGCACACCTCGCCGGAGTTTCCGATGAAGCGGCTGCTCGCCGCCGGCAGCGGGGCGATCTATCAGATCTGCAAGGTGTTTCGCCAGGGGGAGTCGGGGCGTCGTCACAACCCGGAGTTCACCCTGCTGGAGTGGTACCGCCCCGGTTTTGATCACCATCGGCTGATGGATGAGGTGGAGGCGCTGGTGGGTGACATCCTGGGGCTTGCCGGCCGGGCTGAACGGCTCAGCTATCGCGATGCCTTTTTGCGTTATGCCGATGTCGATCCCCTGGCTGTGTCGATTGGTGAGTTGCGTGAAACGGCAAAGCGACTGGGGTGTGGCGATTTTGATGCCGGTGAAGAGCGTGATACCTGGCTCAACCTTATCCTTAGCCACCATATCGAACCACACCTTGGGAGGGAGGGGCTCTGCTTTCTTACCGACTACCCGGCCTCGCAGGCGGCGCTGGCGAGGCTCAATTCGACCGACCATCGCGTGGCGGAGCGTTTTGAGCTCTACTACAAAGGGGTGGAGCTGGCCAATGGCTTTCATGAACTGGGAGACGCTGTCGAGCTACGTCGGCGTTTCGAGTCGGAGCTGGCTGAGCGAGCGCAGCGTGGTATGGCGACCCCACCGATGGACGGGCGACTGCTCGCTGCCCTGGAGGCGGGACTCCCCGACTGTGCCGGGGTGGCGCTGGGGGTAGATCGCCTGGTGATGCTGGCGCTGGGGGCCGAGTCGCTGCAGGATGTGATCGCCTTTACCCTTGAGCGTAGTTAGATTCGCTCTCCCAGCAACTGCCCCAGCTCTACCTTCGCCTCCGCCTCAATCCCTGCGGCCCATGCCACTGCATCGGGGCCGAAGATAACGATGACGGTGGAGCCCATATTGAAGCGTCCCAACTCTTCACCCTTCCCAAGGGTGATCGCATCCTCCCCCTGATAGTTCCAGCTACGCACGACGCGGCCCGCCGGTGGGGTGACCTCGCCGGCCCACACCGTCTCGATGCTGCCGACGTTGACGGCCCCGACCTTGACCATCGCCATCGGTCCAAATGCGGTATCAAAGATTGAGACCACACGCTCGTTGCGGGCGAAGAGGCCGGGGATCACCCGGGTGGTGGCCGGGTAGACGCCGAACAGCCTGCCCGGCACGTGTACCATCTCCCGCAGGGTGCCGGTCACCGGCATGTGGATGCGGTGGTAGTCGCGTGGTGAGAGGTAGATGGTGGTGAATATACCTCCATGGAATGGTACGGCTCGCTCTACCGAGCCGCCGAGCAGGGTCTCCAGCGAGTAGTCGTGCCCCTTTGCCTGAAAGACACGTCCGTCACGAATCGCCGCGGCCTGGCTGATGGCGCCATCCACCGGACAGGCGATGGTCTCCTCCCCCGCGACAACGGGTCGAACCCCTGGCTTCAGCTCACGGGTGAAGAAGGCGTTGAAGTGTTCGTATTCACTCGGATCGCTGAAGATCGCCTCATCCAGATTGATACCGAAGTGACGGATGAACCAGCGAGTAAAAGGATTCTTGATGCGCGGGTTGCGGATGCGGGTAAAGCGGTGAATAAGCCGTGAGACCAGATGGCCGGGGATAATGTACTGGGGAAGTGCCTTGAGGTAGTCGACAAGGCTAGCGCTGCGTTCAGCCACGGTGTGTTACTCCTGGTGGGTCGTTGTCTTCAGGTAGTTGCGCAGTTGCAGGTAGTCAGTATGAAGCTGATTTACCGTGTGCGGCGGGTTGATTCTTGCCACCCAGACTCCCTGTGGGTCAATTAGCGCTACGCTGGCGCTGTGGTTGACGTGGTACTCATCACCTTCGGTATCACCATCAAACAGATAGATAGCCCCAAGCTGACGGGTGAAATTGTCGATCTCACTGCGCTCACCGCTGGCGGCGATAAAATCCTTGTGAAAATAGTCGATGTAGTCGGCAAGGTGGGCTGTGGTGTCACGTTTTGGATCGACCGAGACGAAGAGAAAGCGAGTCTTCTCTGGCTGTGGTTCCGCTGCCAATCTCATCGCCACCCCCTTGAGCATCCCCAGAGTGGTGGGGCAGACATCGGGGCAGTGGGTATAGCCGAAGAAGAGGAGGGTCCATTGCCCCTTGAGCTGCTCCAGCCCGAGCGGATTGCCGTTGTGATCGGTCAGGCTGAATGGTTGCAGCACAATGGCCTCGGGGAGTAGCAGGCTGGCGAGCTCTGCGGGGGGAGCGACAGCGGCCTGCTCCTCTTCAGCCTCCCTTTGCAAGCCATTAGCGCTTAAAAAGAGGGCCGCAATG
>JAOUQQ010000047.1 GCA_029879245.1 Chromatiales bacterium
GGGCCGGTAGCTGATTGAGGCTCAGGCAGACGATATCTTCGAGAAACTCCTGCTCATAGTCGCTGTCGACCGCGAGGGTCTGCATCACATGTTCGATGACCAGCGGTTCGTAGTAGTTGTGTATCGATTCGAAATTCATAACATCACCTGGGGGAGGGAGGGTATCGATTACCTTGAGCTTAGACAGCGCCCGGTGCCTCTTCAACCGTATGGTGATTGATATTGGGGCTAGTTACGCAATTTCCAGCGGGGGGTGCCATCTTCGTTGAGCAGGTCGTGGTGGAGTAGCCACTGGCGGGCATCCTCCGCGTCCTGCTCAAACCAGGCGCGTGCCGAACCGAGGCGGAAGGTGTAGCCCCAGCAATCCATATCGGCAAGGATGCGATCACGGCCGACATCCGGCAGGTAACTGCCGAGGGTGATCTCCATATAGTTGACCGCATTCTCCTCGTCATAATCCCCACCGGCGTTGGTGTGTAGCACGGCGCGGCGCGCCTCATCCATACAGATAAGGTGGCAACTCTCATGCAGCGCGGAGTGGACCGGGGTATCTCCGCGTATCAGTACGCGGCGGGCGATGATCCCCGCCTCCGGATCACCAAACCAGGAGCCGGGGATCGGATCACCATCGGCCACCCGCTCCAGGCTGAGGCCAAAGCGTGCCAGTAGCTGGGCGAGGGTATCAAGGTCGATCTCGCTGCAGAGAAGAACATTACTCATGGTGCGTGAACAGGGCGGTTAGATGGAAATTGTGTGGTTATTATAACGACTCAGTGGGCGGCGGGGTGATACGAAAACGCCCTGCATAGCGAAAGCTCCTGCCGAACAGCGGGTGGGTGGTGGTGAAGTCGAGCTCCACCGCATCGTCACTCAATCCGCGTTCAATAATGACCCCACTGCCGAAGAAGAGCCAGTCGGGCAGGGTGAGGTTGAGCGGCCCGACCCGCCACAGGTAGCCGTTGGTGGCGTAGTGCAGAGCAGTTTCTTTTACAGACACCTTCATCCGTATCCCCAGACCGAAGCGCACGAACTCGACGATCTCGTTGCCGCTCAGGTGCTCCATACGCGAGACGAAGGGGTAGGGTTTACGGTTGGGAAAATAGAAGGTGCGGCGAAAGTGCAGAGCGTTACTGCCGGGTTCACAGAGGTTGTGCACCTCGACAGGAACATTTGTGCCGCGATAGGGAACCAGGGCGCCAAACAGTCGCCCGAAGAGGATAAAGGGTTTGACCCACAGGGCGTGGAATACTTCGCTCATCTCACCCTTGAGCAGCAACTCATCGCCCGGTTTGAGGGCGTAGTGGCGGCGCACCGTGGGGTGGAGCTGTGACCACTGCTCACCGAGGGCTATTTCAAATAATGGTTTCATCTTTTCTCTCCCTAAATTGTTGGCTTGAAGACCATCAGCACCACGATGATCACCATGGCGTGAAAGGCGGGTACGCCGAGCCAGAACCAGAGGCGGCGGTAGCGGTGGTAGAGCGGCGGTAGTGGCTCGTTGTTGACCAGGGCGTGGTTGCTGATCTCGCGCATACGGATCTGCAGCCACACCACCGGCAGCCAGCACCCTCCGGCGATGGCGTAGAGGATCAGGCTTGCGACGATCCATGTCGCACCCCAGTCGAAACCGAGCAGATGGATCAGCATAAAGCCGGTGAGCGGCTGGATGATCACGGTGGGGGTGGTGAAGAGCCAGTCGGCCAGAACCACCAGGCGATTGGTGACGGCGATGGCGGCAAGGTTACCGCTACGGTCGGCAAAATATTTGTAGAAGGCACTGCCCAGCCCGGTACCGAAGAGCAGGATGGAGCTGAGGATGTGCAGGGTTTTCAGTGTGGGGTAGTCCATCAGCGTCTCTCCATCTGCACCATCATCAGGGTGGCGATGATGAGTGGAATATTTTTGCTAACGGGGCCGTAGGGGTGGAGCCAGAACTCCGGCAGGGCGAAGGTGATGATGATCGTATAGCCGAGGATCACCGCAACCTGACTCAGTGCTACAGCGGTGATGCAATAACGCAGCAGCAGTGCCATACCCAGCGCAAGGTCGAGGGCCGCTGCACCATAGAGAAAGTAAGGGGCAATGGTCTTGCCAATGCCCACCTGTTGCAGCAGGGCGACGCTCTGCTCGACAGGGTAGAGAAAGGCGGAGGTGATGGCGGTGAAGATCCACAACAGCGCGAGGGTGATGCGTAACAGCGGCGCGAGAAAGTAGAGCCGTGCGTGCCATCGATCGGCATCGCTGGCGGGCGTGGTGCGCAGGGCCTCATCGAGTCGGCGCGGGGTAAAACCGCAACTCTCGATCAGTGGCGTGACATCGGCGGTATTACCCCGCTGCAGCATCTCAACCGCCTCACGGTCGACCGGAGTGGTACCGAGAAATCCCCCTACTGCTGCCAGTCGTAAAGAGAGGGGGTAGGGGATGGCGAGTGTGCGCAGTGCTCCGCCATCGAGCCACCGGCGTTGCGCGGTCAGATAGTCATGCAGGGTGACGGGTTCGGGGCCGACCAGGTCGAGATGTTGATGGTTGAGTGCATCACCCTCCACCGCCTGCAGCACAACACGACACAGATCATCCACATCTATGGGCTGGATTTGTTGTTGCCCGCCAGCCACCAGCGGAGTGATCGGTAACACCGCCATGGCGCGAAACAGCGCAGTACTTTTGGCCCCCGCACCGTAGACGATGGAGGGACGCAGGATGGTCCAGCCGATATCCAGTGAGGCCAGTACCTCATCGGCAGCTCGTTTACTCAGATGGTAGTGACTGTGGGCCGACTCATCCGCACCGAGGGCGGAGATCTGGATCACCCTCTTTACGCCACTCTTCTCTGCGGCGCGGAACAGGGCGATAGGGGCATCACGGTGAAGGGCATCGAAACGCTGGCTGCGGGTTTGGCGAATAATACCGACGGCGTTGATCACTACATCGATGTTGGCAAGCCTTGGGAGCCAGATATCCTCATTGTGGTCACGACGGAAGTCGCAGGCAATATCATCGCTATTCTCAGGATGGCGCACACCGGCGAAGATACGATGACCCGCTGCGGTTAGAGTGCGCAACAGGTGTGAGCCGATAAAACCGCTGGCGCCGGTAAGCAGGATATTCATGCGCATCTCCTCTTGTCGGTAATTTCTGCATAGACAGAAATAAACGGGCAAATTTTTGAACTATTTACCTAGTAGAGTTTGAATCTTGCTCCCCAGCTTCATCAGCTTGCTCAGGGTATTTGGGTCGAGCTTACGGATCTGCTCATACCAGCCGGTGATCTGCTCCAGAAAGAGGAGGGTGTCGTTGATGCGACCTTTAACTACATCGCTGGTTTGTTTGTCGCCCTCACCCTCCAGTACACAGTCACGCAGCAGGGTGAGGGTGGGATCCAGTTCGCGTCGCTTACGCTCCTCGATAATGACGAAGAAGATATCCCACACATCCTTGTGTGATTCAAAGTAGTCGCGCCGGTCACCAATGGTATGGACGATCTTCACCAGATTCCACGTCTGTAGCTCCTTCAGGCTGGTGCTGACGTTGGATCGCGCCACCCCCAGGGTCTCACTAATGGCCTCGGCATTCAGCGGCTCCTCGGCCAGGTAGAGCAGGGCGTGGATCTGCGCCACTGTGCGGTTGACCCCCCAGCGGGACCCCATCTCCCCCCAATGGAGGATGAACTTCTCTGTGGTTGGCGTTAGTTTCATATGTATTTTCCGAAATTTCTGTTATTACAGAAATTAGTAAACTTGTGGCGGGCTGTCAAGGTGCGATTGGCAGATTACAGCAAACATCACCCTGATTCGGGGGTGTGTCTACCTGGTCCTGGAAGAGATTAATCCTGTAGGGGGAACAACCTGTGAGGTCGCACTGAGAAGTAGTAACTACAAAAAAGAAAATATACTTGCGTAGTCGGAAATTTGATCTAGAATTCGCCCGATCTTGCTGATAGCCAATCAGGATCCGTTGCCACAGGTCACGGTGAGTAACTATCCCCAAGGGTGAATTCGACTGCCTCAGAGAGCACTCGTTGCCGCTCAATACAGTTACTTGTATGACCTGTTCTGCAACCTTGCGGTTGCGGGAGGATTCTAATGGCCCTTAATAATCTTGAAGTTCTACCTACCGCCACCCCTGTTGGGTATGTTGCCGTTGATACGGAGGCCGATCGTATCCGGCGACTGGTCGCCATCCACGGCTCACCACTGCTTATCCTCGACTGTGACGCGGTACGACGACAGTATCGTGCGCTGCAGGATGCTCTACCCGGTGTGGATCTACACTATGCCCTGAAGCCGCTACCTCACCCTGCGGTGGTGACGACCTTGATGGCCGAGGGGGCGTGGTTCGACCTGGCAACAACGGGCGAGATCGAGATGGTGTCCGGTCTGGGGGTCGACCCTGCGCGCACGATCCATACCCACCCGATCAAACGAGACAGCGACATCCGAGATGCACTCGCCTATGGCACCACCACCTTTGTGGTCGATAATATCGACGAGTTACATAAATTTGTCCCCTACGCGCAAAATGCCGAGTTACTACTGCGGCTGAGTTTTCGTAGCCCCGATGCGAAGGTCGACCTGTCGAAAAAATTTGGTTGCACGCCAGAGGCCGCTCCGGCTCTGTTAAAGCAGGCCGCCGCACTGGGTATTCGTATTAAGGGGCTCTCATTCCATGTGGGCTCACAGGCGGCCTCACCTGCCAAACATGTTGAAGCGGTGCGTGCCTGTGCCCGTATTATTACTGAAACGGCCAATGCCGGTTTGCCTGACCTGGATGTGCTGGATATCGGTGGTGGTTTCCCTGTGGATTATCAGGAGGAGGCGATGCCAATCGAACTCTTCTGCCAGCCGATCCGTGAGGCACTCGCTGTGCTACCGCAGGGCGTGCGTGTGATCGCCGAACCCGGTCGTTTCATCGCCGCACCGGCAATAACGGCGGTCTCATCCGTGATGGGCAAGGCGCTGCGCGACGGACGTTGGTGGTACTACCTGGATGATGGCATTTACGGTTCATACAGTGGCATTCTGTTTGACCACACCCACTACCCGGTCGATAGCCTGGAGTTTTTCGGTGAGCGTAGTCCCAGCGTACTGGCCGGTCCAACCTGCGATAGTATCGATGTAATTGACGATAACATTATGCTGCCTGCACTGGAGTGTGGCGATCTGGTTGTCGGTCGCATGATGGGTGCCTACACCTCTGCCTCGGCAACCGAGTTTAACTTCTTCCGTAAAGCGACGATTGTGACAATCAATGAAGTTGTCGCTGAAGAGTTCGAGGTGATACCACTGGTTGGCTAGTCATCCGGTTGTGGTGGGTGGTTGCACCCGCCGGCGCCACAGCAGCAGAACAATTACCGCCAGACAGGCGATGGCGATAGCCACAGGGAAGAGCAGGGTGGTCACGCTGTAGACCTCCATCGCACCGATTACCAGCAGGTTGCGAAAGGCGTAGATGGCGAAGAGAGAGACCCCCTCCTCATAGGGTTGGTGGTAGGCCTTGCGCAGGGTGGGGCCGAAGCCGAGCAGGTCGACGATGGTGAGGATAATCACCGCCCACAATGGGTCGTTGGTGATAAACCAGACGGGCAGTGAAGCAAACGCGGCGATGAGAAAAACCCAGTCGAGCCTTGTGATTGAATGGTCACTCTGACGTCGCCAGGCGAGGACGGTAATAAATACTACCAGCAGGCCGGAGAGGCCGATGGGCCAGGCACCGATGCCGCCGCCTCCCTTGAGGGTGGCGACAAAGGCGATCAGTGTGGTGGTCGCCCAGATGATCCAGGAGAAGAGGTGAGGGCGGATCTCCCCCCAGAGGATGCCGCGAATATAGGGGGCGAAGGCGATGAAGGTGAGGATGATCGCGACGCTGGTGAGGATCTCTTTCACCACTTAACACTCCGGAACAGTTCCGCTGACGATAACAAGATTTACGCAGCTGTAGAAGCTCCTCTTTTGTTGCTTGGTCATCAACTCTCCCCGCCATGCATTAGCCTCGTCTTCATTGATGATATTCTGCTGTAGCGCCGTGGTGATCAGCCACTCGGCCAGCGGTGACTCCTCGTAGCTGTGTTCGACAAAGGGGATGGTGTCGAGTTGAATTTCGCACAGTTGATGTTGATGGCAGAGTGAGTAGAGCCTTCTCCCGGCAAAGCCGTTGGGACGCATCTCTCGGGCGAAGAAGGTGAGCAGGCGTCGCTCCAGCTCACCGTCAGAGAAGTCGACACTGGCACTGCCCCAGTCGGTATCGACCAGCACGATACGACCACCGGGTTTTGTCGCCCGCACCATCTCACTGACGACCTGCTGTTCTACATCTGGAGACAATACCTGAAGCAGTCTCTCTGCGCGGCAGGCGTCTACTGAGTTATTCTCTAACGGTAGTTCTGTTGCTGATCCCTCACGGTGCTCGATGATAGTGGAAAGCTCGTTTCCGGCAATCACCTTGTCGGCCTCGGCCAACATGGCAGCATCACTGTCGATGCCGATCACCCTGCCGTTAACCCCGGTGAGTTGAGCCAGTGCCGGGGTATCGACACCGGGACCGCAGCCGACGTCGATCAGGGTCATTCCCGGTGTGATCGCCATGTGCTGGTAACTTAGCTCCTTGAGTGAACGGGCGCGTTCGGCCATCTTTTTCAAATAGTCTGCATTAACATATCCGTCGTCGAGTGACATGCCTTTCTCCTGAGTTCAAAGTCAGAAAACACTTAAAAGATTGATTCCTGCCCACAGCCCAACCCCATAGCCGAGATGATTCAACGGGCTGGCGATGAGGGGCTTGCTGCCATTCGGGCCGAGCATTCCAAAGAGGCCCCAGCCGTACGAGGGCATCAGCAACAGCCAGGGCAGGAAGCTGGTGAACAGTCCAAAGGCGACCCACGGTAGCGGGCTGGAGGGAAGCACGGCGTAATCACCGGCCCAGAGAATCGGCAGGAACAGCAGGGCAACGGCACCCCCTCCAATGAAATAGTGAAACAGCCAGCCGACAAGATTTTCATGCTGTTGGACTGGCGTGTGTCGAATATCCGCGTGAAAAAATCTGCCAGAGAATAAACCGATAAACCAGCGCCCGATTAGTGGCATGGTGACACCGGTGCGATAGCCTAGCCGCTCAGCCAGAGGTGAGATAAGGTCCATGCCGAGTGAGCCGACGAGACCGGCAAGATAGAGGGGGAGGATAAACTCCATCATAGGGTAATAACTCCTTTCAGGTAGGGAACCACATGACCGCTGATAAATACCCGCTCGCCCTTTATCTCACACCAGAGCTCACCGCCACGGGGTGAAAGTTGCCTTGCGTGGAGCGATGATTTGTTAAGGCGTTGTGACCAGTAGGGGGAGAGCAGCGTATGGGCCGAACCGGTCACAGGGTCTTCATCGATGCCGTATTTCGGTGCGAAGAAGCGGGAGACGAAATCGCAGTCATCCCCCGCTGCGGTGACGATAACGCCCCGTCGGTCTAGCTGTTGCAGCAGGCGCAGGTCGGGTTGCAGTGACTGAACAATAGATTCATTTTCTACTACCACCATCCAGTCATCCGCAGCAAAACACTCCTGCGGTGTTATCGCCAGCGCCTCGACAAGCAGAGGTGGTGTGATTTGCGCATGATAGTCAGCAACGGGAAAGTCGAGGGTGAGTCGATTACCCTCCCGTTCCACCCCGAGCTGGCCGCTTTGTGAGTTAAAGGCGACCTGGTGTGCACCGGGCTCAATGTGGTGAAAGTAGACCCACGCCGCAGCAAGGGTGGCATGACCGCAGAGGTTTACCTCCTTGAGTGGGGTGAACCAGCGAATACGCCAGCCATCCCTTTCATGAACGATAAAGGCGGTCTCGGCCAGATTATTCTCCATCGCGATCTGCTGCATCAGCCCATCAGATAACCACTCCTCCAGCGGACAGACCGCCGCCGGGTTACCGCCAAAGAGTCGATCAGTGAAGGCGTCGAGCTGGTAGATTGTCAGTTCCATAAGCGCTCTCCATATTATGTAGGAGAGAGCGTAGGAAATAATTGAAAGACATAACAGATACAGGTTACGATTAAATCCACCATAACAGATGGGTGGTGGGTGTGGGAGCGTCAGAACAGCACTTTCTCTATCAGCAGGTGGCGGAGGATATGCGCCGCGCTATCGGTATGGGTACCTATCCCGCCGGTGAGCGTTTGCCGTCGCTACGGCGTATTGCCGATCACTACGAGGTGAGTCTGGCCACCGCGATTCAGGCCTACCAGTGGCTGGAGGACTCCGGTTTTATCGAGGCACGGCCCAAGTCGGGTTACTACGTGCTGGCTCAGGGGTGTGGAGAGGCGTGCGAGCCGGAGATAAGTACACCCCGTATGAAGGCGGGGGAGGTAACGGTTGGACAACTGGCGCTCGACATCCTGGCCGAGGCGCGCCGACCCGATATTATCAATCTTGGTGCCGCAATCCCGGGCCCTGATCTGTTACCGCTTAAGAGTTTGTCGCGCATCTATGCCGGAGTGGTTCGGCGCGATGTGCGTCTGCTCGGCTACTACGAGGAGCAGCAGGGAAACGCCTTTCTGCGCCAGCAGATCGCCCGCCGGCTGCGGGTGAGCGGGGTGCGGGTACACCCCGATGAGATCATCATAACCAATGGTTGCATGGAGGCGTTGACGCTCTCCCTGCGTACCCTGTGCAAAGCGGGGGATACGGTGGCGGTGGAGTCGCCCAGTTACTATGGCATGATGCAGGTAGCAGAGCAGTTGGGGCTCAACGTACTGGAGTTGCCGACTCACCCGCGAGACGGGGTCGACCTCGATGCACTACAACAGGCGCTGGATAAAAATCTGATCAACGTCTGTCTCTTCATGCCGAGCTTCAACAATCCCCTCGGCTCATGTATGCCCGAGACGAATCGCAAGAAGATGGTGGCGATGCTGCAACGTGCAGGAGTGCCTCTGATCGAAGACGATATCTATGGCGACCTGGGGTACGACAGTGTGCGGCTTCCCGCAGCAAAGGCTTTCGACAAAAAAGGAGAAGTGTTGCTCTGTTCATCGTTTTCCAAAACACTGGCTCCCGGTTATCGCATTGGCTATGTGGTGCCAGGGAGATATTTCGATGAGGTGTTGCGGCGCAAGTTTCTTGGCAACATCGCCACCGCCGCCACACCGCAGGTTGCCATTGCCGAGTTTCTGCAAAAGGGGAGTTATGAGCGGGTGGTGCGTAAGGCGACGCGATACTATCAGCAACGCACCGAAAGATTAAGGCAACTGGTGCTGCAACACTTCCCGGAGGGGACGCGAGTCACCCAACCGCAGGGGGGCTTCGTGTTGTGGGTAGAGTTACCCGAACATATCAACGGCGTGGCGTTGCACGATGCGGCGCTGAGAAAGAATATCACCGTCACGCCGGGGGTGATCTTCTCACCGCGTGGTGATTACCGGCACCATATTCGTATGAGTGCGAGCATGGTGGGGCTGGATGTCATGACAGATGCGGTTAACGTGTTAGGGCGAATTGCACATAAGGTGTAGAGATATGTCACGTAAGATTATTCACGTCGATATGGACGCCTTCTACGCTTCGGTGGAGATCCGCGAGAGCCCGGAGCTGGCCAACCGTGCTGTGGTGGTGGGTGGTAGCGCCGAGGGGCGCGGCGTGGTTGCTGCGGCCAACTATATTGCACGCCGTTACGGTATCCACAGCGCGATGCCTACCTCGGCGGCCAAACGATTGTGTAGTGATCTGGTGGTACTGCCACCGCGTCACAGTTTCTATGCCGAGGTATCGCGGCAGATCCACGCCATCTTCAACCGCTACACCCCGCAGATTGAACCGCTGGCTCTGGACGAGGCATTTCTCGATGTGACCGCCAGTGAAAAACTGTTTGGTAGTGCGGAGAAGATTGGCCGCGAGATCAAGCAGGCGATTAAAGATGAGTTATCGCTTATCGCCTCAGTGGGTGTGGCGCCGAATAAATTTCTCGCCAAACTGGCGGGCGATATCAATAAGCCGGATGGATTTGTCGTGGTCGATGAGAATCATATCGAACGCTTTCTGGCACCGCTGCCGGTGACAAGGATCTGGGGTGTGGGTAAGGTAGCATCGAAAGGATTCGAGAAGCTGGGTATTCGTACCATCGGTCAGCTGCAACAATATCCGCAACGCCTGATTATCGATCACTTTGGCAACAGCGCGGAGCAGTTTTGCCGACTGGCACGGGGGATTGATGATCGACCGGTGGTGAGTGAGTCTGAGGCCAAATCGATCTCCAATGAGACCACCTTCGCCGTCGACATTACCGATCAGAAAATCATGCGTGACTGGCTCCACAGCCTCACCGAGCAGGTGGCTTGGCGCCTGCGGGCCCACGAGCTGAAGGGACGCACAGTACAGATAAAGGTACGCTTCAGTGACTTTACCACCCTCACACGTGCCCACTCACTCGATGAGGTGACCGACATTACCGCTGAGATCTGGCAGGCGGTACAGCAACTGTTTGAGCAGCGCCTGCCGCGCCCGCTACCACCGGTGCGGCTTCTGGGTGTCGGGGTAAGCAACTTTGCAGAACCAATTGCGAGTCAGGGTGATCTCTTCGCAGCAGAGGAGAGTGAAAAGCAGCGTCGTATCGATGAGGTGCTCGATGCGATGCAGTCACGTTTTGGTCGCGACAAGGTACAGCGGGGAAAACGACCGGGTGAGTAAAGTCAGGTGTATTAGTTACAGACACTGATCCGTTGAGTCGTTACGACAGCGTTTTCTATCTACCCACAACGCACCGCCCAGCTGTGTACCTATGAAGTTGGTCTCGAACAGTTCTGCATCCACCAGAGAGGAACGGCGCAGGTTGCTACCGCTGAGGTCGGCATAATAGAGATTGCTTTCGTCCAGTATCGCCTTTTCCATATTGGCCCCCTTTAGTGAGGCACGCTCCAGTGAGGCATTGCCAAGGTCGGCCTGACTCAGGTTGGCCTTGTCCAGAGTAGCCTCGTCCAGTTGTGCCTGTTTTAGTCTGGCCTCAGTAAGGTTGCTACTGTTCAGGTTGGCCTGTTGCATCTTGCACTGATAGAGGCTGGCTCCACTCAGATTGGCACCTTCAAGGTTGGCCTGTTGCAGCGAGGCACGATCAAAATGGGAGCCCTTCATTTGTGCAGCGGAGAGATTGGCCTGATTCAGATTACTACTGAGTAGCCGCGCCTCATTAAGTCGTGCACCGCCCAGATTGGCCCCCTCCAGATTAGCAAAGCTGAAATCGGCACCAGAAAGGCGAGCCCCTGAGAGGTTGGCCCCCTGCAGAGAGGCCCGTTTAAGAATAGCGCCACGCAGATCAGTCCCGCTGAGATCCATCCCCTCCAGATGACAGCCACTCCAGTTTACGTGGGGGGCAGCGGGATCGTCACAACCAGCGGATGCAGTTAATGAGATGACAGACAGTAATAAAAACAGGGTATTTGCTCGTAACATTTCACTTTGTACAATCAGATTATATCTTCATAAAGTACGGCACTCCGGGGTGAAACGCCAGTATAGCAACGTATAATAACGTGCCAGAATTCATTGAGAGGTGTGAGATGCAGGTAACGGGCGGCGTGGCGAAGATGGTTACCGCACTGGGTGAGATGGTGGACTACCGCTTACCGGTGGGCGATGAGATGGTAGGGTTGAACGAATTTATCGGCCAGACCATTCGCCTCAAATATGAGGGTACCATCCACTGTGTTGCCTGTGGGCGCAAAACGAAGAAGAGCTTCAGCCAGGGCCACTGCTACCCCTGCTCGCAAAAGCTCGCCAGTTGCGACCTCTGCATCATGAAGCCCGAGACCTGCCACCATGCCAAAGGAACCTGCCGTGAACCGGAGTGGGGCGAGGCCAACTGCATGCAGGATCACTTCGTCTATCTGGCCAACACCTCGGGGCTGAAGGTGGGGATCACCCGCGGCTCCCAGGTGCCCACCCGCTGGATGGACCAGGGGGCGACCCAGGCGCTGCCGATCTTCAAGGTACCCACACGCCTCATCTCCGGCCTGGTGGAGGTGATCTGCAAGAACCACGTTGCCGACAAGACCGACTGGCGCAAGATGCTCAAGGGCGATGGGGAGCCGATGGAGCTGCTTGCACGACGTGATGAGTTGCTGGAGTTGTGTGCAGCGGAACTGGATGCCCTGCGTGGAGAGCAGGGCGAGGGAGCTATAAACATGTTGCCCGAGGCCGAGGTTGTGGAGATCCGCTATCCTGTGCTGGAGTATCCGGCCAAGGTGAGTGCTCTTAACCTCGACAAGACGCCGGAAGTGCAAGGTGTGCTGAAGGGGATTAAGGGGCAGTATTTGATGCTTGATTCTGGGGTGCTGAATGTTAGGAAGTATGGGGGGTATGATGTGACGGTGGGGGTTGGGGGATAGTGTGTAGGGCAGTAGGTACGATTAGCGCAGCGTAATCGTACGTATGCTGTTCCCTCCGATTACGCTGTGCTAATCGGAGCTACGGGCTTGCATTTTTTGTGCTTAATAATATCTATTATGTGGATACGCTGATATGCCTGATTATATTTATAAGTATGAACCGTTCTCTCCTCAAAGTCTTAAGAATTTAAAGGCGCAGTCAATTTATTATGGTTCCCCGCTAGAGTTTAATGATCCATACGATTGTGCGATCACTCCAAAAATAAAAGACCCCTCGCCAGACGATATTATTAAACTAAGGAATTATTATCATAAGAGATTTCATGGTAATGATGTGGCGGCTAGTGAGCTTAGTTCTTTGAATGATAGTCAATTCAAAGAAATGGTCGTTCGTAGTACGCGGGCTGCAATTCAGAAAAGACTTGGTGAGTTCTTGGCAACAAAAGGGGTTACATGTTTTTCTGAGAAAAATGACAATCTGCTGATGTGGTCGCACTATGGAGGAAGGTACAAAGGATTTTGTCTAGAATTTGATACAAGCTATCATCCATTTGATAAACTGAGGAAAGTGACATATTCAAAAGAAATGCCAATAATTGATGCTGTGACATTACTTATGCATGACACGACAGATCAAGTAATTGATATGTATACAACTAAGTCAGATGCATGGCGGTACGAAAAGGAGTGGAGATCTATTCATTCAACAAAGGGAACGCTGTACACATATGAGGCGTCAGCTTTAACGGCAGTTTATTTCGGTCCAGATATTGATGAGCAGTCAATGGAAATAATATGTCTTATATTGTCTGGACAAAATGAAACGGTAAAATACTTCAGAGGCAAAAGAAGTGAGGATAAGTTTGAGGTAAATTTTGAAGGGTTTGACTATGTAAGTCACCTTGAAGCTAAGCGTTTAGGGTTAATCACATAACATATAGGTAGGTTAACAAAGCCTAACCCACCAAATCACTTCATGGCGTGTTTCGCTCGGCTCTATCCGCACTATATCAGTGCCGTAGGGTGGGTTAGGGCCGTAGGGTGGGTTAGCGCAGCGTAACCCACCAAATCCCCCCACGGTGGGTTTCGCATAGCTCTACCCACCCTACATCACTAATCCAACACATGCGACACCAACCCATCCGCCAACTTAGGCTCAAACCAGGTCGACTTGGGTGGCATTACCTCATTAGCATCGGCCACACTCATTAGTTGATCCATACGGGTGGGGAAGAGGGAGAAGGCGACGGCCATCTCGCCGTTGTCGACGCGGCGCTCCAGCTCCTGCAAACCACGAATACCGCCAACAAAGTCGATGCGTTTGTCGCGGCGCGGGTCGCTGATGCCAAGAATTGGATCAATCAAATTATTCGCCAGCAGGCTGACGTCGAGCTGACCGACCGGGTCGTCACTCGGCACCAGCCTATCGTTAATGGTCAGCTTGTACCACTTGCCGCCCAGGTACATGCCGAACTCTTTATTGGCGGCGGGCTTTACTGCCTCACTCGCTTCAGTTACCGAGAAGCTCTCACCAATCTTCGCCAGCAGTTCATCTTCGGAAAGACCATTCAGGTCGGTGATCACCCGGTTGTAGTCGAGGATCATCATCTGGTTGTCAGGGAAGACCACGGAGAGGAAGTAGTTGTAGGACTCATCGCCGGCGTGGTTGGGGTTGGCCTCCTTGCGCATCGCCGCGACGCGCGAGCCGGCTGCCGAGCGGTGGTGGCCGTCGGCGATGTAGATGGCATCCATCGCATCGAAGGTGCTGGTGATGGTGTTGATGTCGGCCTGGTCGGTCACCGGCCAGATGGCGTGTTGCACGCCGTCATCGGCGGTGATGTCGACCTCAGGGGCGGCGGCGGTGACGCGCTCTACCAGCGCATCGATGGTGGCATCGTGTTTGTAGGTGAGGAACACCGGGCCGGTCTGGGCGTTGAGGGTGTCGACCTGACGCACCCGGTCGTCTTCTTTATCGGGGCGGGTGAACTCGTGCTTGCGGATGCGGTTGGTGTCGTAGTCGGGGACCGAGGCGACGGCCACCAGGCCGATCTGCTGGTGGCTGCCCATGATCAGGCGGTAGAGGTAGTAGCAGGGCTTTTCGTCCTGCACCAGCACCCCCTCGGCCAGCATTTTGTCGAAGTTCTCTTTGCCCTTGGCGTAGACGCTCGCGTCATACGGGTCGGTTCCCTCCGGCAGGTCGATCTCCGGCTTGGAGATGTGGAGGAAGCTCCACGGGCGACCATTGGCACGCACCCGCGCCTCGGCGCTGTTGAGCACATCGTAGGGCGGGGCGGCGACATCGGCGGCACGGCCGGGGGCGGGGCGCAGTCCGGCGAAGGGGCGGAGCAGGGGCATGGCGGTTCCTCATTAGCTCAATCGGTTAGTTCGCCTATTGGAAACCAGTGGCGGTGGAAGGGCAAGTTCATTACCTAATCTGGGGATAAACCCCCATTATTAGCCGCGCCCTATCTGCGGTAGAATGGCGGCCCCTGTTAATTGCCACCCACTGTTTGCCATGAAAGAGATCATCCTGGTTACCGTCTCAGGCCATGACCGCCCCGGCCTGACCGCGCAACTCACCGCCATCCTCGCCCGCTACGATGTCACCGTGCTAGATATCGGCCAGTCGGTGATCCACGACACCCTCTCCCTCGGCATGATGGTCGAGCTGCCCCCAGAGTCGGCCGGTTGCCCGGTCTTCAAGGAGCTGCTGTTCAAGGGGCACGAGCTGCACCTGAATATTAGATTTACCCCGGTCAGCGAGGAGGAGTATGAGAATTGGGTGGCCGCCCAGGGCCGGCCGCGCCACATCGTTACCCTGCTGGGGCGCCAGATCTCCTCCAGGCACCTGGCCCGCGTCTCCGAGGTGGTGGCCGCGCAGGGGTGCAATATCGATCAGATCACCCGTCTCTCCGGTCGCCGGACCCTGCAGCGCCCCGAGGAGAAGCGCGCCGCCTCGGTGCAGATATCCTTAAGTGGCGAGGTGAAGGATATCGCGGCGATGCATGCCGAGTTCCTGCACATATCTCAGGAGATGGATCTGGATGTGGCGGTACAGGAGGACAATCTCTACCGCCGTTCGCGTCGGCTGGTCTGTTTCGACATGGACTCCACCCTCATTCAAGCCGAGGTGATCGATGAGTTGGCCAAGGTGGCCGGTATCGGTGACCAGGTGGCCGAGATCACCGAGGCGGCGATGCGTGGCGAGATGGACTTTACCGAGAGTTTCACCCGCCGCATGGCGCTGCTGGAGGGGCTGGAGGAGTCGGTGCTGGCCGAGATCGCCAAAAACCTGCCGATCACCGAGGGGGCGGAGCGTTTGATACGTCATCTGCGACACTTCGGCTACAAGGTGGCGATCCTCTCCGGCGGTTTTACCTACTTCGCCAACTATTTGAAGGAAAAACTGGGTATTGATTACGTTTACGCCAATCAGCTCGACTTCGAGAATGGCAGGCTTACCGGCAAGGTGAAGGGCGAGATCATCGACGGGGCGATGAAGGCCAGATTGCTACGCCAGCTCGCCGAACAGGAGGGGATATCGCTGGAGCAGGTGATCGCGGTGGGCGACGGCGCCAACGACCTGCCGATGCTCTCCATCGCCGGTCTCGGCATCGCCTTCCACGCCAAGCCGATCGTCAAGGAACAGGCGAAACACTCCATCGCCACGCTGGGACTGGATGGTATTCTCTACCTGCTGGGGATGCGTGATCGGGAGATCGCCGAGCTGGAGTAACCCCTTCGCAGGCTACAGCTTTGCGGCGATCTCCCTCAGTTTGGGAATAGCAAGGCCAAACTCATCGGCGAAGCCGAGGTTACGCTTAAGACGCCCCGGTGCTGAACGACCCATACACTTGTGCTCAAGGTCGCCCTTGATCCCTTCGACCATCCCCTCGATCAGCTTTTCGCGATCCAGCTCCTTGCCGATGAGCTTGAACTGGATCTCCATCACCTCGCCGGCAATCTCGCGTGCCAGTGGCTGGTGATCGCGCCACATCACATCGACGTCGGTGCCTTCCGGCAGTTCCAGTCCGGTGATGTTGGTGGTGAGGATGTAGACGTTCTTGCGTACCAGTTCGTACTCCATCTCTTCGGCGTTGGCACACTCCCAGATGGGGATGTCGAGCGACTTCATTGCCGCCTCAAGGATCGGGGCGCCGGTGCCGTAGGTAGGGGAGGGGACCAGCACCTTGTAGTCCTGTCCCTTCTTCTTCTCGAACCAGACCGAGATCACGGTGGGGGCCTGCAGGCCGTGTGCCTCCCAGTCGCGCGGCAGTAGTTCGTTCTGCAGCAGGCACAGACAGTCGCGCCACTCGGCAGGGATTTTCTCCAGCACCGGGTGGAGGTCGTTCTCGCCTACGGCGACCAGCACCAGTGCTGGTGTGGTGAGGGCTTTGGCGATGGCAGCGACATCCATCTGACGGGTGACGGGGAAGACCGGGTAGCCCTGCTTGAGAAAACCACGGGTGAAGACGCCGGACATCTCGCCGGTGCCGATGACTACGATGGGGTCGTTCATGTTTGCTCCTTGGTGATTCTTATGGGTGCACAATGGTCTCGATGCGTAGTTCGCTCTGGTCGCTGATGATAGCAAAGAGGCGATCGATATTGGGGTGTTTGCCCGGATTGGCCTGGGCATCGGCGGTGTGCTCGGCGTAGAGGATCAGCCCCTTTACTGCCGCGGCCCTGTTGAGACTACCGAACTCCTGCGCCAGGGCGTTGTAGACAGCCACCGAACCTGCCTTACCGGGCCTGTTCTCGATGGTGTCGACAAGGGTATCGCCATCGTAGAGCTCCAGTTTCTCGATCTGCTCAATGGTGGGAAGTGTGGCCAAAATGTCGCTGAAGATAATCAAAATCTACTACTCCTGAGTTTCCGCTTATTATTGAATATCTAATCATTAATTCATACCGCAAAGGTAGGATATGCCAATTATCTCTGTGAGGTATTTGATTTAGTCTAAATTCGTGATAACCTTGCCGACTTTGTGGGATATGGGCAAGAGAATGCCCTGAAATGAACCAAATAATTAGGCCCCGCCAGGTAATAACAATTATAGGGCAGAACGGTAGTGAAACTGTATCTAAACCAAAGGCAATACTAAGGAGATGAGTATGTTTAACGCTTTACGTGTATCTATTGTTGCAACCACCCTTGCCGCTTCCAGCCTCCTGATCGGAACCAATGCGCTGGCCGGTGGCTATAAGATGAATGATCTGTATAACCCCAACCCGGCACCACTCACTGTTGTAAATACGATTTCAGAGGTTAATGGCTATATCGGGGGCTTCGTTGACTCAGCAGGTAATGTCAATGGGGATATGATGAATCCCGATAACGTTAGCATTCTCTATCCAATCTCCGGTACGGTTTATGCCACCGTTACTAACAAGCACAGCGGAGAGACCATGGGTACCATGAATAGTGTCGGTACCGTAGGTGCTACCGTTGAATTCAGCACCGCCTTTTTTGGTCTGATGGGAGACTGGAGTCAACTCCCGGCGGCACTCCCATGGACGATGCAAAGTAATTTCGCAATGAATGTGGGCGGCTCAACCTTTGCCCTGGAGGAAGAGCTGACCGGGCGGGCATTCCCGCATCTCGGTCCGGTAGAGAACCCGATGGAGACTGGCACTATGGCGCTGCGTATGGCCGGTTGTGCGGGTGTGCGTGAAACCAGTGGCATGGGAGACTATGCAGGTAAAGTAGGTACCCTGTGCATGAATGGCACCTTCACCTTTGATCAGACCTTCACAGGTGTTGGCGTCTCTAACTGCTCAATCGCACTGCACGACCCGCTGCAGATGTAAGCGATAACTATCGCAGCGAAAAGGCCGGTGCTTAGCACCGGCTTTTTTTATGTCTACGTAGATCGTGTGATAACTCTTTAATACTCGATCCCGGCCTGTGCCTTTATCCCAGCCTTGAAGGCATGCTTCTCCAGGCGCATCTCGGTGACGGTGTCGGCGGCGGCGATGAGTCCCTCGGGGGCGCCGCGGCCAGTAATTATTACGTGCTGCATCGTCGGGCGTTGTTGCAGTGCCTCAAGCAACTCCTCCAGTGGCAGGTAGTGGTACTTGAGGACGATGTTGAGCTCGTCAAGGATGACGAGATTGACCGTTTCGTCCTGCAGCATGGCGAGGGCGATCTCCCATCCCCTGCGTGCGGTCGCCTCGTCCTGTTCGCGGTTCTGTGTCTCCCAGGTAAAACCGTCACCAGTAACGTGATACTCGACCTCCGGAAAACGGGTAAAAAAGGCCTCCTCGCCAGTGGTGCCGCGCCCTTTGATGAACTGTACGATACCGACCCGTTTGCCATGGCCGAGGGCGCGGGCGGCAACACCAAACGCCGCGCTGCTCTTCCCCTTGCCGTTGCCGGTATTGACGATGAGCACGCCGCGCTCCTCGGTGGCACGGGCGATACCCTCATCTACTACGGCCTTTTTGCGTGCCATGCGTTCGTTGTGGCGTTGTTTGTGGTCGTTATGCACTAATAACTCCACTTGTGGCGGAGTTGTGTGAGCTCCTTGAGTCCATCAATCAATACCGGTGCGGGATGAAGAAAATTGTCACCATCGAGATTGATGATGGTGAGTGGTGTCTTAGGGACGATAAATGCACACTGTTGGCTCTGTTTGCGCTCAAACAGGAAGATCAGCTCGGGCTCAAGCTCATTGATCAGGGCGTTGAGGGAGGTGACTGTCTCGCCATGCTTGATGTGGCGGATCTTCTCCTCCGTTT
>JAOUQQ010000048.1 GCA_029879245.1 Chromatiales bacterium
TTGCGCGTTAGTGGCGGGTTAGCAGAAAGACACTCTCCTTAACCGCCACCCCACGCGGTCCCTCGGCATCCCAGGTGCCGCGTTTCTCAATGGTAAAATTTGCGCCAAAGAGGGCTTCAACTTCACCATCCTCTACGCAAAATGGCGGTCCCTCCAGCAGGCCGTTCTCATACTGCATGGTAATGAGCAGGATGTGGGCACCCGGTTTTAGCAGGGAGGCCATCTTCTCTGCGTAATCACGGCGCATCGCAGCGGGGAGAGCAATCAGTGAGGCGCGATCAAAGACGGCGCGTATCTCACCGAGGTCGCTTTGCTCCAGCGTGAAATAGTCACCGGAAAAGAGGGTGATCCCTTCGCTGCTATACTCGACAAAACGATCTGTTTCGTTAACGCACGGTTCGATATCGTTTTCGTGAAAAAATGCCTCCACCGCCTTGCGGCTCAGCTCGATACCGAAGACCGGGTGTCCCTGCTCCTGCAGCCACAGCATGTCGAGGCTCTTGCCGCAGAGGGGGACAAATACCGGTGCACCTTTGGGAAGACCCAGCTCCTCCCAGTGTTCGATCAGGTACTGGTTGATCGCCTGCTGGTGAAAACCGATCTGCTCCTGTTCCCAACGCTCATGCCAAAAGTCGTGTCTCAAGATCTGTTACCCATTTGTGATGATGATTTGTGTTTGCCCATCTCCCGGGTAAAGTGGTTAAGACACTCTACCAGCTGCGGACCAAAGTGGCGCTCCAGCTTCTGTTGCATCACCGCCAGATCGCTACGTGCCACCTTTAGTTTATTTGCGCCCAACTCGGTGAGGTGAAGATGGAATGATCGCCTGTCTACCTCGCTCTCTTCCATCGCGATGATGCCGCTGCGTAACAGCTCATTCACCTGCACGCTGGTGGTGGCGCGAGTGATACCCAGTGCCTTGCTCAGGTCGGTGACGGTGGCAGAGCCCTGAGTGGTTATCTGTTCCAGCAGACGAAACTGCGGTACGCGCAGCCCCGAATACATCAGGGTGACCGAGACGTTACGTTCCATAATTTGCAGTGCGCGCAGCAGTTCACTGACGTTGAGTTGCAATGCTACTCTCCCTTACACGCCCCTGTTAGTTAGGCCAACTAACAAAAACTTTTGATTAGTCTGTTTGCCATATCAGCGTTTTAATAATTACTGAAAACAGTAGTGACTACAAGCAGAAAGAGGAGAGTGAGTATGAATACAGCCATTGAATTACAGACCATGTCAGAGACAACCATGCTGGAGCGCATCAGTCGTCTGGAGGAGGAGCTAAAGGAGATCAGGCCGCGGGTACCGGACAACAAGGTCTCGATAATTCTGCTCTCCGGTGATTTCGATAAGGCGATGGCCGCTTTCATGATGGCCAACGGCGCTGCGGCGATGGGGATGGAGGTATCGATGTTTTTCACCTTCTGGGGCTGCAGTGTGATCAAGAAGGGGCGCAAGCTGAAGGGCAAGAAGTTTACCCACAAGCTGATCAACCTGATGCTGCCGGGTAGCGCAAAGGATCTGGCGCCGTCGAAGATGTCGTTCGGTGGTGTGGGGCGCAAATTTTTTAACTACATGATGCAGGGTGAGATGTCTTCGCTGGAAGAGCAGATTGAGATCGCCAAAGAGATGGAGATCACCTTTCAGATCTGCGCCCCTTCGCTCGGTCTGATGGGTTTTGACAGTGATGAGTGGGTGGTGCCGGTCGATGTGTGCGGTGTGGCGGCGATGTACGACACCGCACTCAATGCCCGTACCGCCTACTTCATCTCATAGGCGGGATTTTAAAATCACAAACTTGTTGTTGGAGGCGACAAGTTCGCTGTTGCCGAAGACCTGTTGCAGGGTTTTGTGATAGCCGAGGTGGCGATTGCCGATCACCCACAGCTCACCGCCCTGTCGCAATACCCTTGTTGACTGATGGAACATGCGTCGGGCGATCTGATCGCCCACCGCACTGCCCTGATGAAACGGCGGGTTGCAGAGCACCAGGTCGATACTGTTATCACTAAAGTCACTCAGGGTATCCCCGGCGCGGAAGTTTGCCTCGCGCCCCGGCAGATTGTGGTGAAAATTCTCCCGTGCCGAGGCGACGGCCATAAACGACTCATCGACAAAGTGGAGCTGCGCCTCTGGATTGCGCGCCGCGGTGATAAGCCCGACCACCCCGTTGCCGCACCCCAGATCGACCACCGATTTTCCGTGCAAATCTGTCGGCAGGTGTTGCAGGAAGAAACGGGTACCGATATCGAGTGAATCACGCGAAAAGACGTTGGCATGGTTGCAGACCTGATGTGTGCTCCCCTCCAGCCGATAGCAGACCGGATAGGGGCTTTGTGGCATCTCTGCCAGCTTATCGGGAGTAACGGTGATCAGCTTCGCCTTCTTCCTTGCCAGTGAAGTGGAGGTGGCGCCCAGTAACCGCTCCAGCAGTTGCCAGCCGGAAGCGGGCATCCCCTTGATCATGCCGGCGACGATGACTGATGTCTTTGGGGTGAGTGCCGGGGCGATGCGAATGATCTCATCCTCCAGCAGTGCCAGGGTTTTGGGGGCCTTGATTAGCACCATGTCCAGCGGACCCTGCGGCGTGGTGAGTGAGTCGAGCAGAGTAATCGCATTTTGGTCAATGCCGTTGGCCTGCAGGTTATCTCTTGTCGCCTGATGGCAGAGCCACGAGTCACTGAGTGATTGCGGCTGGTAGTGGTGCAGGACAACCGCCAGGGCACCGAAGCTGTCATTGACGATGAGAAGACGCATCCCCTGAAACAGAAGATTATCCTCATGAAGGGTGTTTAACAGGTATTCATCTGCGGCATCCCAGGCACGTAGCAGCTCATGTTTACGCTGCGGCCAACGTTGCAGGATAAATTGCCCCTGTGGGAGTTGAAGGTGTGTGTCGCTGCGGGCTTGTGTCACAGGTGGGAGAGAAGACACCGACGGTCGGGCCGTCGGTGTCGAGGGTGTTACTCAGCCTTAACGGGGGCCTTGATCTCGATGAGCTCGATCTCAAAGACGAGGGTCTCGTTACCGCCGATCTTGGGCGGAGCGCCGGTCTCACCGTAGGCCATCTCCGGTGGGATCACGACCTGCCATTTGGAGCCGACGGGCATCATCGGCACGATCTCCTGCCAGCCTTTAACCACACGACTCAGGGCGAAGGGGGCGGGTGCGCCGCGATCAACCGAACTGTCAAATACAGAGCCGTCGGTGAGGGTGCCGTGGTAGTGGGCCACCACGGTGGAGTTGATGGTGGGTTTCTCGCCCTGGCCTTCGCTCAGCACTTTGTACTGAATACCGCTGGGCAGGGTGGTTACCCCTTCCTTAGCACCGTTTTCGGCACGGAACTGCTCTCCGGCGGTTTTGGACTGCTCGGCCTTCGCCTTCGACTCGGCGAGACGCTGCTCCATCAGCTTCTGTGCCGCCTTCTCCAGAGCATGTCCCATCTGCTCATCGGTCAACTGAACGGGTTTGCTGTCGAGTACATCACGGATCGCCATCCCCATGGCCTTCTCGTCCAGTTCGTTCATACCCTTGGACTGCATGTCGCGGGCCATCATGACGCCGACACTGTAGCTGAACTGCTCCAGGTCACTCTTCAGCACCTGGGCGTTGGTGGTATCGTCGCTCTTCTCTGCTGCTTTCTCTTCACCGCAACCTGTCAGGCCTAGCACAATGGCGGCACCAAGCAACAGGGCGATAGGTGTTTGGGTTACAGACATGGTTCTTCCTTTGGTTTCTCTTATGATAGTGTTATCGAGGCGTCATCTTGTCTCTGTTTGAAGGCAATTTCAACAGCTATTGATGATTAATAACAAAGCGATCACACAGGAATGATCTGGCCATTGATGCGGCGCCCCTAAATCATTACTCTGAGACAAACCACCCAGGAGGCCCGTTTGTCTCATCCCATATTCCGTCGTATCGCAGGTTTTTTTCTCCCTGCCGGTCTGCTGTTTGTAGTGATGGTGGTGCTGGCGGGCTATGGGCCTACGGCAACCCGGCTGGGCGCCCTGGCAGATATCTACTTCTATGTGGCGCTCATCTTTGCCCTGTTACTGGGGTGGCGTTTTGATCGCAGTCTGCTGGTCTTCTCTACGGTCGTGATCGGCCTGGCGGTCTGGCTGCTTAACGATTACGGCAATCGGGGTGATGCCATTGGGCGCATCCTCTCCGATGTGGTGGCGGTGCTGCTGCCACTCAATCTGTTGCTGCTCAGTGTCTGTAAGGAGCGGGGTATTATCACCCTGCACGGGCTGCTTCGCTGGGGTGTGTTACTGCTGCAGGCCCTTCTTGTCTGGCTACTGTTTCACTTTAAACGGTTTGACTGGCTGGGACTGTTTGACACCACCTACGTCAAAAGCCTCTGGCTGGAGGAGCTGGCGCTCTATCAACCGGCGCTGCTGGCCTTCATCCTGGCCCTGATCTTCAGTTGCTACCGGGCGATTCGCCACCCTACGCCACTGAGCAGCGCCATGTTCTGGGCAATAGCACTGCTCTTTGTCACCCTGTTGCAGGGGCATGATACCGCCCTTACCAGCGCGCTCTTTGCCAGTGCGATTGTGATCCTGCTGGTCGCGGTAATTGAGATCTCCTATAGCATGGCCTTTCGCGATGAGCTGACCGGGCTTACCGGACGACGCGCCCTCAACCAGGCACTGCTGAAACTGGGCAGTCGCTACACCATTGCGATGCTCGATGTGGATCACTTCAAAAAATTTAATGACACCTACGGCCACGATGTGGGTGATGAGGTGTTGCAGATGGTTGCCGCCAGGATGAGTCAGGTCACCGGAGGTGGCAGGGTCTACCGTTACGGCGGTGAGGAGTTTACCGTGCTCTTTCCCGGCAAGGGTGTGGATCACGCACTGCCGCATCTGGAGGCGCTGCGCGAGTCGATCGCCAACTCAGGCTTTACCGTCAGAGAGAAGGGGCGCCCGGGAACAAAACCGGAACAGCGGCGCAAGGGGAGTGAAAAGCAGGTACAGATCACGGTTAGCATCGGTGTCGCCGAGAGGGAGGGGGAGTTGCGTGAGCCGGAGGCAGTGATCAAGGAGGCCGACAAGGCGCTCTACCGGGCAAAAAAGGGGGGACGCAACCGCGTCGCCACCTGATGGCTGGCGTTCTGGTGGCGATTCATCTATCGTCAGCCACTTCTGATCTGACACCGGGTAGCACCCACACAGAGAGGTTCCATGGTAATTCAAAAAAATCGGGTCGTTACCCTTGAGTACACCCTGCGCGATGAAGAGGGCAATATCCTCGATACCACCGATGGGGGGGAGCCCTTTAGCTACATTCATGGCAGCGATGACCTGTTTACTGCCATGGAGGCGCAGCTGGAGGGGCATGCCTCGGGTGAGCGACTGCAATTTCTCCTCAGCCCGGATGAGGCCTATGGTGAACGTGATGAACGGCTGGTTAAGACGGTGCCGCGTGATCGTTTTAACACCGAGATGGAGATTCAGGCCGGCATGTCATTTAGCCGGGGAGAGGGCGATGAGGCGGTAGAGGTGAGGGTTGTCGCCGTTGATGAGGAGGGGGTCACCATCGATGCCAATCCCCCCCTTGCCGGCGTCACACTGCAATTCGACCTGGTGATCACCGCGGTACGCGAGGCCGGTTCTGAGGAGCTGGAGAGCGGCAGGGTAGCATCAATAGACGAGATCTACTCGCAGTAGCCGGCGCTATCTTAGTCGTTCCCCGGTCTGCCGTCAGGGTCTTTGCCCTGCAGGGTTATCACAATACCGCGCACGGCAGACATCAGGGTATGGGCCAGAATCGCCAGTAGTGGTGCGATCGCCACCCAGGTGGCAAAGCTGGCCCCCTGCAGCAGCGGTAGACTGATCACGTTCACCTCATAGCCAAGCACAAACATCATCCCGCTGTAGAGGCTGCTGAGGAAGAAGTAGACG
Organism: Chromatiales bacterium; assembly: GCA_029879245.1. Taxonomy (GTDB): domain Bacteria; phylum Pseudomonadota; class Gammaproteobacteria; order Thiohalomonadales; family Thiohalomonadaceae; genus JAPHSX01. Next base: position 5,913 of record JAOUQQ010000048.1, read on the forward strand.
AAAAAGATGCCGACAGAGGCAATCAGGTGATGACGGACAAACACCTGATTATTGCCAACCATAAAGGCACTATAGATGAGGTATGGGAACAGGCTGTAGATGGAGATGTTGATGCCATAGAGCCGGTAATCGGCCAGACCGATAAAATGGACGTTAACTACCTGGATCAGTATCAGCAGATAGAACATCGCCGCCTGCCACTCACTCTTTATCGCACTCACAGTCACTATTTGCCCCTTATCTCTCTGATTCACCAGATACTACAGCCCCTTAACCCCTGCCAACAAGCCCGGCAATAATGCCTTGATACCTGAGGTAGGGCTATTCATAATTGGCGACTCATTCGGCAGACAGGTAGCAGCAGAGAGAGCCCTGACGCAGCGCAGGCAACATATCTAATGGATGTCACGGTCAGTGAACTTATCGTCAAATTTATGCAGCGGCTGGGGATCGATACCATCTTCGGTATGCCGGGTGCGCACATCCTGCCGGTCTACGACAGCCTCTATGACTCACCCATCCAGAGCGTACTGGTAAAACACGAGCAGGGTGCCGCCTTCATGGCCGGTGGCTACGCCCGCGCCTCAGGGCGCATCGGTGCCTGCATCACCACCGCCGGACCGGGGGCCACCAATCTTGTCACCGGTATCGCCAACGCCTACGCCGACAAGCTGCCGGTGCTGGTCATCACCGGCGAGACCTCCACCCACATCTTCGGTAAGGGGGGGCTGCAGGAGAGCTCCGGCGAGGGGGGGAGTATCGACCAGATCACCCTGTTCAAGGGGATCACCCGCTATAACCGCATCGTCGAGCGTACCGACTACCTGGCACAGACCCTCAATCGCGCAGCCCGGATCCTGCTCTCCCCCAATCCCGGACCGGTGCTGCTCAGCTTCCCCTTCAATGTACAGAGTGAGTGGGTCGATGAGTCGATCCTGGATGAAATTGTGACAAGCCGTAGTGAACGTCGTCTTAACGGTGCCTCACTCTCTACCTCGACCATCGCTGAGAAGCTGCTGGCGGCAAACTATCCGGTGATCGTCGCCGGGCACGGAGCTATCCGCTCCGGCGCGCAGCAACAGCTGACACAATTGAGTGAACAACTGGCGATACCGGTGGCCAGCAGCCTCAAGGCGAAGGGGGTAATCGACGAGCAGTCGCCCCTCGCGCTGGGTAGCCTGGGGGTCACCTCAAGCGGCCACGCCTATAAATATCTGGTTGAACACGCCGACCTGATCCTCTTTCTGGGGGCCAGCTTCAATGAGCGCACCAGCTACCTGTGGGAACGCCAACTGCTGGGCAGTCGCACACTGATCCAGATCGATAACGACCCCGAGCAGCTCAGTAAGGTCTTCCAGGCCGACATTGCCGTGCAGGGGGAGATCAACGAGGTGCTACACGACCTGTTGCAGCGCCTCGATGGCAAAAGCCGTAATGGGGGTGTCATTCGGGGCCTGGTCGAGCAGCTGAAGGGAGATGAGAACAACGACTACGCCATCTTCCAGTCGGGCTTTTCGCTGGTAAGGCGCTTCTTCACCGAGCTGGAGAGCCACTTTCCCAGGGACGCGGTGGTGTTTGATGACAACATTATCTTTGCACAGAACTTTTTCCAGGTGAGTAGCGCCAATCGCTACCACCCCAACTCCGGGGTCTCCTCGCTGGGCCACGCTATCCCGGCGGCGATTGGTGCACGCTTTGCCGAAACAAAACCGACCTTTGCCATCCTTGGTGATGGCGGTTTTCAGATGTGTTGTATGGAGCTGATGACGGCGGTTAACTATCAGATCCCGATCAATGTGGTGCTGTTCAATAACTCCACCATGGGGTTGATACGCAAAAACCAGCACCAGCACTATCAGGGGCGCTACATTAACTGCGACTTTATTAATCCCGACTTTGCCGCACTCGCCCGCTCCTTCGGTATCCACTACCGCAAGCTGCAGAGTGAGGAGGATGTGGCGCAGATGTTTGTCGAGGATGACCTGCGCGGCGGCATCAACCTTATCGAGATGGTGATCGACAAGGACAAGTTCCCCAACTACTCCTCACGTCGCTAGGGCAATGTTTGACGCACTCGAAGCGGCGCTGTGGCAGGAGCCGGAAAATGAGGGGCATCTGCAGGCTTATCAGCAGGCGTTTCGTGATAACGCCGCAGAGGAGGATGGGCAACACCGCTTTATCATCGTTATCCCCGTTGCCGATCGACCACACCACCTGCAGGCGTGTCTTGCCAGTACCCTGACACTGTGTGAGCGCTTCGGTTACGGTGGTATACGTGAAGGCCGTTACCACAGGGTCGAGGTGTTGATAGCCGATGACAGCAACCTGGAAGAGAGTATCCAGCGTCATCGACAGTTGGGTGAGATGTTTACGCACCGGGGCTTGAGGTGCCACTATTTTGGACAGGCCGAGCAGTTGGCGCAGCTTGCCTGTATCGACGATATAACACGCAAACGGCTGGCGCCGATCATCGGTGACATCCCCTCTGATCAATTTGGTCATAAGGGCGCATCGATTATGCGCAATATCGCCTCTCTGAAATTGCGCGAGATGGTCGGTGATAATGACGATACCCTGATCTACTTTATCGACAGCGATCAGGAGTTTCAGGTGAAGGTCGCAACCGCCGAGGGTGATCAAGACCGCTATGCCATCAACTATCTCTATCAGCTCGATCGTATCTTCCGTGAAACCAATGCCACCATTCTGACGGGTAAGGTGGTGGGCGACCCACCGGTCTCCCCCTCGGTGATGGCCGGCAAGTTTCTCGATGATGTGATCGCCTTTTTGCAGAGGATGCGGGACCTCGATGGGAGTGGTGGCTGCAGCTTTCACGACGGTGCACGCGTGAACTGTGATGATGCGGCCTATCACGATATGGCCGATCTATTTGGTTTTAAAACCAGCGCAGAGAGCTTCGATTATCCGTGTGACCTCGCTGGCGAGCACAATCACAGCGCGTGTCTGAATCACTTTGCCGCCAAACTGGGGAGATTCTTCGATGGTGAACACCCGACGCGCAAGAGTTACTACACCCACCAGCCACTGGATGAGAGTATTGTTGCTGCGCGCACGGTCTATACCGGTAACTACTGTTTTCGCGCCGAGGCGTTGCGCTATTTTATCCCCTTCGCCGCCCTCAAGCTGCGTATGGCCGGTCCGGTTCTTGGCCGTATTATCAAGGCGGAGATTGGTGAGCGATTTGTCTCTGCCAATCTGCCGATGCTGCACAAACGCACGGTGGATGGGCTGGGGGAGTCGGAGTTCCGTCCGGGCATCGAACGTCGTGCAGAGCGGGTCGATCTATCGGGGGAGTATGAGCGGCAGTTCTTTGGCGATGTGATGCTCTTTACCATGGAGCGGCTTACCGCCATGGGATATCCGCAGCAGGCGATCACTGAGGGTGAGGTGCGACAGGTCGTCGAGCAGGTGGAGCGGCAGATGCTGGAAAATTACACCGCCAGGCAGCAGCAGATTGTGGCGCGCATCTCCACCCTGCGCGCACTCGTCGAGTCACCACGGGGGTGGTGGCAGGGCGAGGTTGCGGCCAGCGCCGCGTTTGAGCGTTTTCTCGATAACATGGAAGAGAACTTTGGAGAGAGGGCGGTTGGCTTTGTGCAGATTCAGACCGCGCAACATCGTCTGGCTCGACGCGAGGCGATTATCGCGGCTATTCGGGGTTATCGGGATGACCGCCTGCTCTGGCAGCAGTTACTCCATGATCGGGGAGTGGAATGAACGTCTTTATCCTCAACAGCGGACGATGTGGCTCTACTACCTTTATTCGAGCCTGCAGCCATATCACCAACTACAGCGCAGGGCATGAGAGCCGCGCCGGGATCGTTGGCCCTGATCGACTCCGCTATCCGGCAAACCACATCGAGGCAGACAATCGCCTGAGCTGGTATCTGGGCAGGCTCGATCGACACTATGGCGATGGGGCACGTTATGTTCACCTGTTGCGCGACCGTGAGACGACCGCGGCGAGCTTCGCCCGCCGTCATGAGTTCGGCATTATGCAGGCCTACCGTGAGGGGATTGTGCTGGAGATGGAGGGGGAACCCGATGCCATGGCGATCGCCCGGGATTATCTCGATACTGTAACGGCCAATATCGAACACTTTATGCAGAATAAATCACACACGATGACGATCCAGCTGGAGAGGGCGGAAGAGGGATTTGTGACGTTCTGGGAGTGGATCGGTGCCGAGGGCGATCTCTCTGCCGCGCTTGCTGAGTGGCAGGTCAGGCATAACGCCTCGGTGGAGTAGCTGGAGCGATCTATCAGATAAACGAAGGCCCCCGATCCGAAGAGGATGCGGGGGCTCTGTTTGCGGTCGGGATCAGGCGCTGGCGGCCAGTGCCTCATCAAGCTCGGCAAAGGTGCGGGCGATCTCGGCGGTATCGATCTCTATCCCCAGCTGCATGCTGATCTGCTTGGTAGAGAAGATGCCACGCAGTTTCTGGGTACCCTTGCTGTCGCTATCCACCACCAGGGCGTGCTGGCGACCCACCCTCTTCATCGTCTCGACGATGTCACCAACCATCACCTTCTCCACCTGGCGCATCTCCAGTACGTCGAGCTGGTCGGCAGGGGTCATGATGTCCTGTAGATAGATCTCTTCACGCTTACCGCCGCCGATCTTCTGCAGGTACTTCATCGGGCGATCACCGTGGATATCGGTCAGGGTGATGATGCCCAGGATCTTGTTAGATTGCTCGGTGACCAGCAGCAGGCGTACCCCACTGGCGATCATCCGCTGCTCGGCGGCGTTGATGGTGGCACAGGGCCCCATAGAGATGGCGGTTACCTGAGTGAAGTCGGTCATCACATCAATCGCAGGGCTTCTGGCAGTGACACGCTCCGGCAGGGTTTGAGTCGGACGGTGGTATGTCGTCTCCGGGCTGAGGGTGGTGTAATCAAGTGGTACAAAGTTGTCGGTATTCATCGGTACCCTCCATCGTTTTGTTTGGTGCACCTGTGAATATGAATAAATCATGCCGGGGTGTAATGCAATCGATTGGCCGTAGAATGTTTTTCGTCTTCTATCAGAGAATTCAATGAAAGCAGCTTCTTATAAAGTAATGTTATGAGGCGGCCAATAAAAAAAGGGGGCCGAAGCCCCCTTTTTGCCGTAACAGGTTAACGGTTAGTTGCTGGCGAAGTCCTTGAGCTTCTTCAGCGGACGAACCTTAACCTGGATAGAGGCGGGCTTGGCCTTGAACATGGTCTCCTCACCGGTAAAGGGATTAATACCCTTGCGTGCCTTCTTGGCGGGCTTCTTTACGGTGGTGATCTTGAGCAGACCCGGCAGGGTGAAGCTGCCAGCGGCGCGTTTGTTTACATGGGCGTCTACGATGTCGCTCAGTGCGTCAAACACGGCGGCGACCTCTTTCTTGGAGACATCGGTGCGCTCAGAGATGGTGGCGTAGAGCTGGGACTTGCTCATCGGCTCTTTAACGGCGGTAAGCTTTTTCGGGGCGGCGGCCTTTTTTGGGGCGGCCTTCTTGGCAACGACCTTCTTCTTCACGGCCTTCTTTGCTGCGGCTTTTTTCTTTGCAACCATTGTTGACTTCTCCTGAAGGTGGATACGGTAAGTGAAACGATTAACTAACCGGGCAAATTCTGAATTGCTGAAACAAAAAAAACAAGAAAAAAATAGCTATAAAACAGGTTATATCTCCCTCTTTGCCAGATATTTCGCATCTGTTTTGTGCTCTGGTTTGGATCATAGATCTGTCGAGACGGCTTTTCCTCACCTGTAGCAAAGGTGGTAGCATGCGAACGATGAGTTTTCGCTAAACCCCATGGAGCATTGAGTGGTAAAAGAGTTGGTATTGCCGGGTGGGCATCAGGGGCTACATGAGATCACCCATCAGGTGGCGACGCTGGTGGCAGAGGCAGGGCATGAGGAGGGGTTGTGTACCCTGTTTCTGCAGCACACATCTGCCAGCCTGACGATACAGGAGAATGCCGACCCTTCGGCACGGCGTGACCTTGAGAGCTGGCTCAAGCGCCTGGTGCCGGAGCACGACCCGCTCTTTACCCATACCCATGAGGGGCCCGATGATATGCCCTCCCACATCAAGACAGCGCTTACCGCCACCTCACTCTCTATCCCGATCCTCAACGGCAGACTGGCCCTCGGGACCTGGCAGGGGATCTATCTGTGGGAGCATCGTCATCATGGCGGACGCCGTCGTCTAATCGTCCATATCGGGGAGTAGCGCACAGATGTATGGGGTGATTGTACAGACCGCAGCTCTGATCGTCTGCGGGGGGCTGTGGCGTACATCCCTGTCGATTGATGCGGTACGCGTGGTGGTGACCCTCAGTACCGCACTGAGCATTATCACCCTGCCGCTCTGGTTTGGTTGGCTGGGGGCGTATAGTGTCTGAGGTGATCTGCAGGCTCGATCAGCTGGCGGAGCGGGAGTGTCGGGAGTTTGAGTGGAGTGATGGCGGGGAGGTGGTAGCCGCCTTCCTGTTGCGGATGGGGGAGGGGGTTGTCGCCTATCGTAACCGTTGTCCCCATACCGGAGCGCCCCTGAACTGGTATCCAGATCAATTTCTTACTCTGGAGCAGGAGTATATTCAGTGTGCCCTGCACGGCGCGCTATTTCGCCTGGAGGATGGTTTCTGCGTGCACGGCCCCTGTAGTGGCGACTCCCTGCAATCGATTGAGTTGATTGAGGAAGCTGGAGTTATTTCTATAAAGCACAGGTAACCCTATGTTTTTTTAGATAATATGTTAGGATAGTATCAAACAATAGAGTGAAGTGAACTGCTATGTGGAAAGGATGGACAATAACAGCCCTGCTCCTGTCACTATTCTCGGGGGGGAGTGTGGCGGAGACCGTTTATGTGCACGACCAGTTACGATTGGGGATACGTGGGGCACCCGATAATGCCGAGAAGTCGATCGCCGTGGTCAAGACCGGTGATGCACTGGATATTATCGGCGAGGATGAGCACTTTATTCAGATCCGCACCGAGAATGGTGTAGAGGGGTGGGTGAGTAAGGGCTATGTCAGTCCCGAACCACCCGCTACGGTCATCCTGCCGGGTGTGCAGGAGGAGTTGAAGGGGCTCAAGAAACAGGAGGCCTCGCTGCGGCAGAAGCTGGCGGAGGAGACAAAGCGGAGTGAATCGCTGCAAAAGCAGTTGTCACAGATGAAGAGTGAGAGTGAGAAGCTGCAACTGGCCCTTAATGCGGATTCAGCGGAGTCAGAGACTGCTGCAACCGACGGTGGTGAGGTTGTGCTACAGGATACGGATACTGAGCAGTCTCTGCCACAGCAGTCCCCACAGCACGAGGGGCAGAGTGGCCTCTCCTACCTTGTCGGTTTTCTACTCCTGGTGATCGGATTGCTGGTGGGCCTGGTGAGCGGGATCCGCTGGAAGACAAAACAGGTGGCAGAGCGTATTGGTGGCCTGCAAATATAGTTGTGCGGTGTCACAGGAGAGATAAAAAAACCGGGGCAAGCCCCGGTTTTTTTGTTGCGTTATGCAAGTCTCTATTAGAAGGTGCCTAAAGCGGTGAAGTAGGGAACATACTTCTTCTTCAGGTTCATGGAGAGAGCCGCAATGCTACCACTGTTGTCGTTGGTGGTGACATCGTAGGCGGCCAGGGCAGCAACCAGGGCATCAATATTAGCCTGCTGTGCAGCGAGTTCGCTGTCTAGCGATCCGGCGGCAAGTCCCCAGGCGACGATATCGATGGCGGTCTGCGCCTCCATCTCGGCAAAGGCGGTCTGCAACTCGGCCATCAAATCATCAATCTGAGCCACCTCATTGGCAGTGAGCGTCGCTTTGGGTGCCCCAGTAAGAGGATCAACAGCAACCACCAGAATCGCCTCGAACGCGGAGTGATAGTCGTTGTTGGTGGTCATCAGGGTGACCTGATTCTCGTAGGTGGCACAGACGTAATGCATAGCATTACGTACCGCCTCGATGGCATTGTGGGCGCCTGCGGCCTTGGCATCGGCGAGGGTTCCGCCAGCCGCGATGGCGTCTTTCACTTTTGTGATTGCAAACTGCAGCTTATTATCTGCCGACATCATGCTAGGACCCCAGCCCAGTGCACCGGACGAAGTGCCCGGGAAGTGTGCGCCGACGTTGCTCATGGCTGTAGCCAGGGCATTGAGGTAGGCCAGGGTCCCACTGAGAGGGTCAGCGGTGCCAGCAAGACATACCTGAGCGGCATTGGGTGGATTACCGGTGCAGTAGAGTGCGGGAATCATCGCCTTGTTGTTGGCGATGATATCGCTCATGAACGGGTTGATGAAGTCTCCGAAGCGCAGGAAGAAAGGTACGAATTTGGATTTAATCTGGCTGGCTAAGGTAACCATGTTGGTACACGCGGGATTTGGGGTAGCGGGGGTGCAGTCTGTTGTAGCAGTACTGAGGCCACTAATTAGTGTTCCCGTGCCGTTAACAAGGGCAGTGACACTATTCGCCTTGTCGGTACTCAAGTTATACGCGGCCTTAACTCCGCTACCATCGCCATAGGCGGTAGTGAGCGTAGACCAGTCTGCCTGGTATGTGGGAAGTGTATTGCCAAGTGCTGTTTGCAGTGCCTCGAGGTCTGCCTGAGTTTTAGCGCTTGCGGCATAAGTTGCAGACGCCCCAGCCACCGGTCCCATGTTGTGGTGCGCCTTGGTCACCTTGTCGGAGAAATCGCTGGTACCATTATGGGCTCGCATCTCGGCCCAGGTATCTCTCATCGCCTCAAGCTGGTCGTGTGCTATTGTGAGATCCGCCGGGTACAGCGTGATACCGCTGTAGTGACTCTGTGCGCTGGCAATATTGGCATCGACACTTTCAAAGAAGACCCCCCAATCCATATAGGAATCGAATTTGGATTTATAACCACCCCAGGCGTTTGCGGTACGCCCTAGTGTGTTGCGTGCATCGTTCGTCAGACCTTCAGATGCTTGGGTGGTATTGCTGTAAAAAAGTGCTGGCACATAATTCTTTACAAGATTCGCCGTATCGTTGGCCGAGGCTGTATCTTTTGAATCATCTCCCAGTATATTGCAGCCGATGATGCTGCTGCTGAGTAGTGCAAGTCCTAGAACTTCCAGGTGTCGTTTCATTCTTAGCTTCCTCCTAAGGTGGCGATAAATTCTAGTTCGATGTGGCGTGTGACCCCTGTCTATTCTCTAGAGTCTGGCAGAATAGTAGCAGAATCAATTTCCATTAAAAACAGATGGATATCCGATGCTGTTACAAGGTTATTGGTGCGTACATGGTGCGTTGCCGGTAACGGCAACGTTCTGGAGGGGGTTGCTGGGTGAGCGATTAAGTATTATCTGTGCCGAACCGTTTTGCACCATAGCCGCCACTGGAGCCGATATGGCCACGGTAGAGCTGCGGCAGCTCATCTACGACAGAGTTTTGTACCGCGGGGCGGGCCAGCAGGGTCTCGGACCACACCTGCATCTTCGGTAGCCCCTCCATTAATCCCATAGGACACCACTGCTCCAGCAGGGCCATACGCATAAAGAGCGGTGCATAGGCCGCATCGACTAGCGAGAAGTCATTGCCGTTGAAGAACGGCCCCGCCAGTTGTGCATCAACCAGTTTCAGCTTGTCACGTAGCTCCTGTTCGGCGCTGTCGCATGCCTCCTGCTCTTTGGCCATCACCATATTGAACTGACACATAAAGAGGGTAGAGGCAAATTCGATCCAGGCGCGGTTGTGCGCCTTGCGCAGCGGGTCGGTCGGGTGGAGTGAGGGCGGATTGACCTCATCGAGGTACTCCATGATCACAGCTGATTCGAAGACAACAGCATCCCCTACCTTGAGTAGCGGCACCTTACCTAGTGGTGAGATCTCCCTGAACCACTCCGGTGGCTCCTTGAGGTTGATGTAGGTGATGTCGTAATCGGCCCCTTTCTCTTTAAGCACGATCACCGAGCGCTGGACGAAGGGGCAGATCTTGAAGCTGACGAGTTCTGGTTTCATTCGACTATCCGATTATGGGTATGAAACATCATAGGAATGACGGCGGCTAAAGGCAAATGGCTATGGACTGGGATTGGGATGACGGGTGTGGATCGACTCGATGCCATGCAGTAGATCCTCACTTAATTCAAGCTCGACACTTTCAATATTGTTTTTGAGCTGTGCCATGGTCGTCGCACCGATGATGTTGGCGGTGGTGAAGCTGCGTGAGTTGACGTAGGCGAGTGCCATCTGCGCCGGGTCGACGCGATGCATGCGCGCCAGCATGGTATAGGCACGGGTTGCAGAGGTGGCCTGTTCGTTGGAGTAACGATCATAGTCAGGCCAGAGTGTGAGGCGACTATTGGCGATGTTTGCCCTCTCGATATACTTGCCGGAGAGTACGCCGAAGCCGAGCGGTGAATAGGCGAGCAGCCCCGTCCCTTCGCGATGTGCAATTTCGGCAAGTCCTACCTCGAAGCTGCGGTTGAGAAGAGAGTAGGGGTTCTGGACCGAGACCACCCGCGGCAGCCCTAGCCGCTCGGCGACCTGCAGGAATTTCATCACCCCCCAGGGCGTCTCGTTGGAGAGGCCGATGGTGCGGACCTTGCCTGCATCGACCTGATCCTTGAGTACCGAAAGGGTCTCCTCGATGGGGGTGAAGTCGTTGGGTTCACTGTGCTGATAGCCGAGGCGGCCGAAGTAGTTGGTGGCGCGCTCCGGCCAGTGGAGCTGGTAGAGGTCGAGGTAGTCGCTCTGCAGCCGTTTCAGGCTGGCGTTGAGGGCGGTCTCGATGTGGTGGCGGTCAAAGCGGCTCCTGCCACCGCGGATGTGGTCGACCCACCCCTCGCCGGGCCCGGCGATCTTGGAGGCGATCACCAGGTCATCGCGTTTGCCCCGTTTTGCCAGCCAGGAGCCGATGATCTCCTCGGTACGGCCGTAGGTCTCTGCCCTGGGCGGGATGGCGTAGAGCTCGGCGGTATCGATAAAGTTGACGCCATGCTCAACTGCATAATCGAGCTGCTGATGTCCCTCCGCCTCGCTGTTCTGTTCACCGAAGGTCATGGTGCCGAGGCAGATCAGGCTGACCACGATATCGGTCTGGCCCAGTTTGCGGTATTGCATAAAAAATTCTCCGGTTATGTGGGCAACAGCGGCCCGACCATCAGGTACAATGCGCCCCAGTGTACAGAGCGGGTCTCCCTATGTCTTCCATCCCCAAAGTTGGTTTCGTCTCCCTCGGCTGCCCCAAGGCGACCGTCGACTCCGAGCGTATCCTCACCCGCCTGCGCGCCGAGGGCTATGAGATTTCACCAACTTATGATGAGGCCGAGCTGGTGATCGTCAACACCTGTGGCTTTATCGATGCGGCGGTGGAGGAGTCGCTGGAGACCATCGGCGAGGCGCTGGCGGAGAATGGCCGGGTGATCGTCACCGGTTGCCTGGGGGCAAAGGAGGGGGTGATCGAGACGGCCCACCCGCAGGTACTCGCGGTCACTGGTCCCGACTCGCTGGAGCAGACGATGGCGGTGATCCATGAACACCTGCCACCGAGCCACGACCCCTTCATGGACCTGGTGCCTGAAGGTGGCATCAAGCTCACCCCGCCCCACTACGCCTACATCAAGATCGCCGAGGGGTGTAACCAGAGCTGCAGCTTCTGCATCATCCCCTCGATGCGTGGCAAGCTGTCGAGCCGACCCATCGGCGAGATCCTCGAAGAGGCGGAGAAGCTGGTCAACGACGGGGTACAGGAGCTGCTGATCGTCGCCCAGGACACCGCCGCCTACGGGGTCGATGTGAAGTACCGCACCGACTTCTGGGAGGGGCGCCCCCTCAAGACCGATATCGAGACCCTGGTGCGCCAGCTTGCCAATCTCGGTGTCTGGGTGCGGCTACACTACGTCTACCCCTACCCCAAGGTGGACCGTCTGGTGGAGCTGATGGCCGAGGGGCTGGTGCTTCCCTATCTCGACATCCCGCTGCAGCACGCCAGCCCGAAGATTTTGAAGGCGATGCGCCGCCCCGGCGATATGGAGGGAATAGTGCAACGCATCGCAAAGTGGCGCGCGCAGATCCCCGAGATCGCCCTGCGCTCCACCTTCATCATCGGCTTTCCCGGCGAGACCGAGGAGGATTTCCAGATGCTGCTCGACTTCCTGCGTGAGGCGCGGCTCGACCGCGCCGGCGCTTTCACCTACTCACCGGTCGAGGGGGCCCCCGCCAACGAACTGGCCGACCCGGTGCCCGAGGAGATCAAACAGGAGCGCCTGGAGCGCTTTATGGAGGTGCAGGCGGGGATCAGTGCCGATAAGCTGCAACAACGCATCGGCAACAACTACACCGTGATCATCGACGAGGTGGAGGGCGAACAGGCTTTTGGTAGAAGTTACGCCGAGGCACCGGAGATCGACGGCGTGGTGGTGATCGAGAACGGCGCAGGACTGGAGCCGGGGGATGTGGTGGATGCGACGGTCATCGCGGCGGACGAGCACGACCTCTACGCTCGTATCGATTAACAAACTCAGGGTAGGGTGGATAAGCGCGAGCGCATCCACCAAAGGTCTACTCCAGCTCCTCCTCCACCTTACGACGAAGCTGCTCGATCTTTACCTGAAACGCCTGTAGCTGATCGCGTACCTGCTGTTTCTCCTCCTCGCTCAGCGCCTTGTAACCACGGGCGAAGGGCCAACCGTAGCCCCAGCGGAATGGTGTCGGTATGTGGGGTGTACCACCGAGGCGAACGCCGTGGTACATCAGATCGGCGATCTTCTCCTCACCCAGTTGGATGACGCACTGCTGTAACGCCTGATCGGCCTGTTGCCGTTGCGCCTCGGTACCCCCCTTCCAGTAGGCGAGGTCGTGGCTAAAGCAGCAGTCGAACCAGAGGGACTGCTGCGTTGGTGTACCCTCCGGGAAGGCGCTACAGCCGTCGGTGCTAAAGGGTTTGAGTTCATCCGACCAGGCGAGGGTGGAGAGTAGCAGTAACAGGAGGGCGAGCAGTTTCACTCTCTCAACTCATCAAAGATGGCGATGATGTCGCTGCGCCAGCGCATCGCCTGA
>JAOUQQ010000089.1 GCA_029879245.1 Chromatiales bacterium
CCTCTGCCGGTGTGATGGTGTTATACAGACGTCCACCTGCCGGTAGCGTTGCATACTCACGCAATAGCGCCTGATTGTTGAAGGTACTTTGTACCGTCAGATCACTGTGAAAGCCAATGGAGTAGTCAACCGTTACGCAGGAGCCGGGGGCAACGGGTGCGCTATCCTGAAGGGCGATGCGCATCTCCCCGCCACGAGGTGGTGCAGTAAAGAGATAATCGGTGCCCGCACTCTGGGTTACCCCGTCAATTTGCACAACGGGTGGGGTGGTGATGAGATCTGTCTGATCCAGTTGAGAGGCTAAAAGATCCGTTATAACCACATCATATGCAGGCGCGATGCCCGTATTGCAGGAGTTGAGTCGGAACTGCATTACGTCTGTGACGATGTTGATCTGATAGGGATCCAGTGCAGAGCCGGTCCCTGTCAATCCTGCTCCGTTGGTTGCGACTTTTGTGACCGGCCCCATGACGGGTCTTCTACTCTCAACAGTAACACTGGCACTGAGGCGAGCCGGGTCGAGCAGCGGATCACCACCGGTATAACTAAGCGTTGCCTGGTTAGATAGCAAGGTACTGTTTGCGTGCCCAATGCCTACCGGTGGTGCTGTCGGCACCACCCTTGCCACATAGGTGATCGTGAGATTGTCAATGAGAGTGCCGTTATTGCTGGGAGGATTACTGATATCACCAAACGACCAGCGAAGTGTACCCGTCGCCCCTGCAGCAGGTTGAGAAACCATCGTGTAGGAAATATTGGCTTCTGCATTGATAGCAAAACTCTGCAACGCCATGCCGGTGGGCAGCAGATCCTCCACAACTACATTCCGCGTTGTATTCTCCTGAATATCCAGCAATAGCTGATAGGTAACCGTGTCACCAATTCGCAAAACACCGGTCGGCGTTGCTGCATCACTGTCACTTATCACGCTCTTCTGGATCCGTGTATTGTCCGTTGTCGCAATCGTAGTAGTTACAGGGCCTGCACAGTAATCATCAGGTGCGACAATGGTCGGACAACCACTGCCCGTCCTCTCTTGTGCCACTCCGCCATTAAGTGAGGTCCAGTCCACCGTGACACTGTTGCTGACCGAGGCGGCCGACACAGACGCCACCGTTGCCTGATAGCGCAGGACGAGTGTCTCTGAAGGAAGGACATCCAACGACCCATCCGCATTTCCCAGCCCCCAGTTCAATGCACCACCAGGCAACGTGATGGGTGCTGAGACAAATCCGGCCACAGGTAAACCATTAATCTCGGCCACTGCCGAGCCCGAAACCAGCGCCAGATCAGCGGGCAGAACATCAACGATATTGAGATCATATGCAGGAGAGGTTCCGGTACTGGGAATCGTGATCACAAACTCCAGTATCTCTCCCGCCGTCGCGGCATCCGTGGGTGTTTTACTTGCCGGCGAGACAAAACTGAAGCTCTTTGCTAGACCCGTGATTGCAGGCTCAACCACCGACATTGACACCGCCGCACTGGTGGCCGCTGTTTGTGTATTGTTAACACCATTGACACGGTTATAGGTGTAATATGCACTGTTGCCAAAGGCAAGGGCGTCCTGATTTGGCGCGCTATTTTGCAGCTGTACTGTGATATCGATAACCGCCTGGCCGTTTGCGGGAATGTCTATTCCCGTTACCACTTCCTCTAAAGTAATCGCGGTAGCTGTGCCACTATTAGTCAGAGTCCACGCCCCGCCCGCGACTACCGTGGCACTAACAAACTGCATATCTGCAGCGGAGGCTCCAAGATCGTCGAAGATACGTACATCATAGAGTGGTGCATTAACCGGCGTCTCAGGGATCGTTAGACGATAGGTAAACTGCTCACCAATCGTGGCCGTCGTCTGCGTGGCCTCTTTTAGCAGAGCGCCGGGGGTATTCACCGTCAACGTTGTTGCATCGGGATTGGGATCACCGGGCAGCGCAATGCCATTCACATTGGGGTCATCACTGCGGAGTGTAAAGGCACCTGCATTGGCCGTAAGATCGGCCTGATTTGAGACGACTGTGCCATTTGGCACATCCGTACGCAGCCTGATCCGAAATTCGTATATCAACTCCGCAGGAGGTGTTGTATTCGGCGGTAGACTAAAACCATCAATTGTCAGGTTTCCTGTCACCGAATTAAAAGTAAGATTACCCGCAGGTGTCGCCGTTGCAACAAAACTAGCCATATCAAAATAGGCGGGGGGCAACAGATCACTAATGGTGATGTTATTAATACTTTCTGTCAGATTAGTGAGATGCAGAGTGTAAAGCAGTTCATCTCCCGCATACGCGGTGGTAGCAGGATTGACGCCGGTGGTGAAGTTGGTGACGGTCTTCTGGAAATAGTAACCGCTGAGTGTAACAGTTACCGGACAGTCATCCTGAAAATCCGCCACACCAGGTGAACCATTCGAAATTATGTTGCTGTACTGTCTTCTACCCGCATAGGTGCTCTGTGCCCCATACCACCGTGTTGCCGCAGCCACATTGGTAAGAACGGCCCCGTCCGCAGGTTGTGATGCATCCGTATCAAGTGTAGATTGATAGGTTATACGCAAGGTCTGTGATGGCCCTATCACTGCCTGTGATGTCTGCATAGTAAAATTCAGAAAACAGATGCTGAATACTCTGGTGAAACTAACCGTATAATCAGCACCAGACACCAAAGGTGCGCCAACAGCTACCCCACCAGAGTCATACAGTTGCAGTGTGACAGGGGCAGTTCTAGGGTCAAAGTCACACATGCCCGCAGGTAACCGGTCAACAATTAACGTTTGCCAGGCATCTCCGCCCCCAATATTCTGCACATCGACGGTGTAATTCGCTATTTGATTGATATTAAGTGTCGAAGTATCAGCGAGCTTGGTGACAATAAGATTGGGCTCAACAATGGTCATCGGTTGTGACACACCATCCATGCCGGGAACATCGGTAATCGGTGTTATTGAACCATCCGCATTCGTTACCAGCTTGGTCAAAAACCAGTCTGCGGTATTTACGAATTGAACTCCGGCCGAATTTGCAGGCACATTGTCAAGAACGACGCTCACCTCGACTACGAGTTGATCGCCAGCTGTGACAGTCCCGCCGTACTGAAAATCGAGATGTTTTGCATCACCCAAATTGTTGAGCGATCCAATCGGAGTCAATACTCCTCCCGACTTAATATACGCAGTGTTACCAAGATAACTCAGCTCGGCACCAGTAGAGGCTGCGGTAAGATCATCGGTAATGCGTACACCAGACACATCAGCCGAATCGGCCAGCCCGGTCCAGGTGTAGGTACCGTCAGGATTCAGTACCACCATCTCCGGCATGGTGAGGGTATAGGTAAAGGGGACACCAATGGTCTGGGTGGTAGCGCCAACGGGATTCTCCTTTTTCATTCCGTCCAGCGGCGGAATAAAGGCCTGACACTTGGAATCGATACTATTCCATGCACCATTCACCCACCAGATGACCACGCCAGGGGGTAGATTGCTACAGGCCATATTACCCGTGTAATAGACGTTATCGAGAACAATGACCGCCTGTTTGTCAGGGAGGTTGAAGTTAAGAAGCGTAGAGGAGACACCAAAACCACCAATACCATTATCGATGGGAAAGTTTTTAATGGTGCAGTTGCCGACAAAAGAGAGTGATGAAAGTTTGTCAAACTCGGTAAGCGTCAGGCCGCCCGGAAGGTTATAACCATCTAGAACCTGAAAGTCTCCACCATCCGCTGCAGGGCCACAGGCGTATGTACCTGCAAAAACCGACGGCGCACTACCCAGTAACAGCAGGGCAAAGATTATTGCGAGAAAATGAGCTGAATATGCCCTCTTACGCATCTCCGAACAGGTAGCCGCTGATTCACTACCTATAGCTATGCTACCCACACAGCTACACGCCGCGCGTCTGAAGCACATCAACAGGCCTGATATGTAGGCAATCAGCAAGTGGCTCTTACCCTTATGTCCATCCATACAAACATCAGAGTATCCAAAAATGTCCCCTCTAATGCTGTCAGAGTAACTCTCAATTTGAATAAAAAACGTGAATTTTTACGCAGTTATGGAGGTATTCTAACTCATTCCATGAAAAAGAAAACGGGAGGCATAGCCTCCCGGTAGAATTAGCTGGCGGGCAGGAAATCGATCGGATAGTCGATGGTGATCGCCGGGACACCCTCTTTGGCACCGAAATTAAACTTCTTCACCCGATCTACGATATTTTTATCCAGTTCGGCTGAGTCCATTTCGCTGGACATCACCTTCACCATGGAAACCGAACCATCTGGCTGTATGGTGATACGCAGTACCATTTTGCCACGCAGGGTCGGATTTTTACGTAATTCACGATTATAGATACGATATAGCGCCGATTTGTAGCGATCAAACACGATCTGGATCTCTTCGTCAGTACGTGACGGGCCAGGTCCATCGCTAAGCGGGCGCTCATCAGCCCCATCGGTACCAATGGAACTCTCGACACGGGAGAAGGAGACACCGCTACCGATCCTCTGCCCGGCGCCACCGCCCACACTCTTGCTAAGTGAGGCGGTGTTAATGCCACCACTATTTGACATCGCCATCACTACATCTCGACTATTGTCGCTCGCGGCCTTAGCACCGGTATTACTCAGATTGGCGGCAGAGCCCAGATTAGCCGTTACGTCATCATCAAGCAGGTCGGTAAAATTGTCCTTGAATGCAAGAATACCGGAGGTTTCGGCCTTTTTACGTGCCTGCTGCTTCTGCTGCTCGGTCGGCTTCTTATCCTTCGGCTTCTCCTCATCCTTCTTCTCCTGCTTTTTCGGTTGAGGCTTCGGCTTGGGTTGCTCCTTTTTGATCAACTTGACCAGATGCTCGGGGATCTCGACCGGCTCATCCTTATCAGGTTTCGGCAGCTCCCAGAATGGGATCAGGCCACCAAAGCTGATGGTAAGAAGAAGTACAATTAATAGGGTTTTACGAAAACGCTTTTCATCTTCACCCTGCTTCGTCCATGGCATAACCATGGGACGATAGGGGAATTCGCGCGCTTCACGGGTGATGGTATAGTCATACTTCGCGCGATCCTCAC
Source organism: Chromatiales bacterium (assembly GCA_029879245.1). Classification (GTDB taxonomy): domain Bacteria; phylum Pseudomonadota; class Gammaproteobacteria; order Thiohalomonadales; family Thiohalomonadaceae; genus JAPHSX01. Next base: position 5,064 of record JAOUQQ010000089.1, read on the forward strand.
TCTCCTGCTGACGCAGAAGGTCCTCCTGCAGGTATGCAAGTTGAGATTCCGTTCTGTCGATTGTACGTAGTAGCTTTGTTTTAGACTCATCGAACGATGATATCTGCTGTCGAAACTCCTCGATTGATCCACGAACACGTGCCAGCAGATTCTGTGGCTCGGCCACAGCGGCCGTCTCCCCCTCACCCCAGAAGAGCGCTTCCGCCTTTAACTCAGCAAGCTTGTCAAGAGAACCGCATATCTCGTCAAGTAACTGATATTTCTTCCTTTCGTCTTCAAACTCCAGCAACTGCTCATCGACAACACGCAACTCATCACGCTGCGTACTGAGCTGCTGCTCAGCTGCATCGATTTCTGCGAGTATCGCCTGTTGTTCTGGGGAGATAGTCGTATTCACAGCGTCACTTGTTCTGAGAGGCCTTCTGGTTTACGGCCAGTGAGATCTTGGTATATCCGGCGATAGTGCACAGTGTCATTAACGACTTGAGCACCTTAAAGGGTACTTTTCGGTTGGCGAGGATCGTTACCTCATTACTCTTGGCTATCGCCTCGGTATTAAGACCAATCGCGCTTCCTTTAACCCTCTTTAGCGCCTCAATCAGTGGCCTGGCATCGGCATTTCCGGCAATCAGGTCAGGTGTGGACATAACCGGCTCACCCTGCAACAGAATCACAGTGTCACTGACCATCATCGTAACGGTTTGTCGTGGCTTGGACTCCACCACCGAATCAGGCAATTTGATATCTTTGGGTGGTTCAAGAACCTCGGTTGCCGACTGATTTACCAGCAGATAGAGCACCAGGATGGTAAAAACATCCATCAGTGAGGTGAGGTTGAGTCCCGCAGAGGCATTTTTTTTGGCGCGCGCCATGCGCTTCAGGCGACGAGTATTCTTCACGGCGCATCACCCAAGGAGAGCTGGGGAAAGAGGACAACCTTAGACACCTCCTCCGAATCGGGTTGCTTAACCTCAGCCACCTTCACCGCATCCATTACACGAATCACCTGCGCATATTCGATATCCGGCTCAACCAGAATCGTGGCATCCAGCTTCTCTTCGTGCTTGCCCTTTATCTCCAGCAGATGTTTGGAGAGTCCCTTTATGTCGTACTCCATGACTTTCTCCATGACCCCCTTCTCCATCTCCTTCTCCGTCTCCTTGCCGGCAAATGTTGCGATCACCTTTTTGCCATCACTAAGCTGTACCTTGTCCGTGCGAATGATGACCTCGATGGTGATCACCGGTTTGTCCGGCTTTTCGCCACCCGCCGCCTGACTGGGGAGATTTAGCTCCTGAATGGTGATACGAGAAAAGACAGCTGTAACCAGCAGGAACGGAATCAGCACCACCATCAAATTAAGAAAGGTGGTGATGTCCAGCTCAACCTGCTTGCTTCTGTCTTTGTAGTGGTGTCTTCTAGCCATTTTTCAGTCGCTTACTGCTGACCGCGTTTGGCCTTGCCCGTAATGATGTTGAGGGTTTTCACAGATGCCATCTCCAGGCTATCGACAATGGCACCCGACTTGGAATTGAGGAAAGTGTGGACAATCAACAGTGGGATTGCGGCAATAAGACCGAACGCCGTGGTGTTCATCGCAACCGAGATACTGGCCGAAAGGAGGTCTGCCTTCTCGGCTGGGTTCGCGTTGGCCACCGCGTTAAACGCGGCAATCAGACCGATAATGGTACCGAGCAGACCAAGCAGCGTTGCCAGATTGGCAAACAGGGCAATATAGGGGATACGCTTCTCCAGTTGCGGGATGATCTCCATCATCCCCTCCTCCATGGCGATCTCGATGTCTTCACGGCGACGTACAGTGCCCTGGCGCTCCAGTCCTACTTCAAGCAGCTGGCATATCGTGGCATCACCTTCCCGCGTCATCGTTCTCGCCTGGTCAAAATCACCATCCATCAGCACCGGGTGAAGTTCGTCCCACACCTTTCTGTTCGCACGCTCAACCAGAGTCAATTTGATATAACGTTCAATGCCAATGGCAATGCCGATAGCCATTACCATCAGGATCGGATACATCCAGAACCCGCCTTCAACAAAAAACGCAACTATCTTGTCGATCACACCCATTGCTTATTCCTCAACAACTCACTATTTTTCACACACCAAAAAACACCCACTCCCTGGTTCACGCCGGGGAGTGGGATTTTCAGTCGTCAAATCAGGATAATACCCTAAAGTTTATCCGACAAATACGTTACATACGTCCGTCGGTCTGACGGATGGCGTGGAAGTCAATTTCTCGCATAAAGACATCCCGATCTACGGGACGCATATTGCCATCCATCATGTCTGAATTCAAATTGGTTTCAAAACCGATCTCTGAACTCTTCCAGGGTACGATAAAGAGAGACTTTGGGGCTTCATCATTGCCAACGATAGAGATACCGGAGAGCATTTTTGGCTCACTAGCAGCCTGAGCCACCTGAAGAATAGATGCTGTGAACAGTAACATCGTCCCCAAAAAAGCCTTGGTGAGCTGCTTGTTTCCTACTGTTTGAGCGTTGTCAGCCATAGTTTAACATCCCCATCATTCGGGTTTGCCTTGCTATAGACCTCATATTGTGCAATTGCACAGTTGGCATCTCTGAGATAGAGCTCACATAAGATCCCCAGATTCCTGCGTGCAGGCATGAAGCCCGGGTAGAACTTAAGCAGCTTCTCATATTGCTCTCTGGCCTCTTTATAGCGCCCAGTACGGCGCAGTAGCAAGGCGTACTCATTCAGGGTGACCGGGTGTGAAGGGTTGATTTGCAGTGCACTCATGAACTGCTCCTCGGCCTTCTCCTGCTCACCCACCTTTCCATACGCGATTGCTATGTTAATGTAAGGGGCAGAGTTTTTATGTGAGGCTTGTAGCACTTTCTGCAAAAGCACTATCGCCTCCTTGTACCGCTCCTGCTGCATCAGTTGCAGCGCATCATCAAATTCACGCCGTACCGCCATATCGATACTCTGGTTCTCCATAACCAGTATCTCCTGTGCAGCGCCACTCCCCCGTTCAGGGGATGAGACACACCCCCCTAGCAGCAAGATGTATATCAGCAGCGTTAACACATACTTTTTATGCGGTCTTGTATCGAAATAATCGAATCTATCCCGTGCCCACACCAGCATCATCATTCACCCTCCGCTGGTGCTGAAGTCGGCTGCACATCCGTAGCGCTTGCGGATTGAGCAGCTTCAGTCACAGCTGGTTGTTCACCTGATACCTCTGTCCCACCATCTGTTTTCTCATCCGAAGGTGGTTCGATCACTTTAGGGCTATAACGATAAGAGCTAAAACTGGTAACAGGCCCTGTACTCTCCTCGGCTCTTGCATAGTTAGCCGGGAAGACCGCCGCCAGCTTTCCAATACTGCGGTCAATCCATATGCTGTGAAGTCCGCTATAGAGAAGCTCCAGATTTTTCTTGTGAACATCAATCGCCTTCTCCTCAAACGGGTAGACCTGTTCCTCAATTGCCAACTCGTACTGTTCCATCTCCAGGTCATCAAGATTTGTCGGGCGCTCTGACTGCATCAGAGCACGACTGAAGTGGTAATAGATCTCTGCGATGTAGTAGGTAGAAGCCGCCGTCACATCTGCCACCTGATACTCAACCAGTTTGGTAAAACCATTGACGGCTGTTTTCATCGCGGCTTTTTTCTTCAATAGATTTGGCTTAAGGGGATTAACCAGCTTAATTGCAGTGAAATCCTCATACAGTGGCTCGGTCAACACCAGGGAGGCTTGTGAAGCGAGGTAGCGAGTACGATCACTACGCTCACTGCCAGCCGAGTTATCCATTGAGACGATCTTGTTCAACATGGCCAGGTAGTTGCCCTGCTCACCCAGTAGCTGGTAAACACCGGCCATCTTGTGGTGCAGCTCCAGAGATTGTTCTATCGGCCTGGGGAAGAAGCCAACATAACGTTTATAGACTGCCAGCTCCTTTCTGTTAGCTCCAATCTCATGATAGAGCTCTGCAGCCATCACCAACGCTCCGCGCCGAACCTTCTCATCGGAGGATTCACGCTCAATACGTTCATACTCCGCTGCCGCCAGCTCAAGTTTGCCGGCCGAACGGTAAACGAAGGCGACCTTTTTTGTAACCTCAGGCTGCAACTCATGACTGGGGAAATTCTCCCGGAAGGCGTTTAATACCGTACCGGCATGCTCCCAATCTTCAAGTTTGATCAGCGCTGAGGCGGCATCATACTCAGCAGTAGGACGTATCCTGGAGTGCGGTGCCAACATACCAACACGCAGAAAATGATCTGCTGCAGCACGATAATCGGGCAGCGAATTGGCCTCTTCACCTTGCTTGTATATTGCCGCAGCCAGATTATCGTATAACCCCGTGCGTGAGTTGTGATCAGCCGCCGTCAGTTCCAGTACTCTCAGATATCCAGCCTCCGCATCTGGATAAACCTTTAGGTCAAACGAACCATGCGCCACCACCAGCCAGGCCGAGCGCTGTAGATCTTTCTCTGCATTGGGATAGTTGTCGATCAGTTTACGAGCTGTCTTCACCGCCAGTTCGAAATTCTTCATCTCATAGAGGTCATCCGCTGCCGCACCCAGAACCACGGTCACCTTTTCATGCTCGGGATAGGTATCCGCAAACTTTAGTGAGCTCTGGATGATGCGCTGCTTTACCTCTTCTCTCCTGCCCTGCTGCGCCACCTTGAGATGCTCGCGATGTGCGTAAACCGCAGCGTATCCCGCTGCTGAAGATTTCTCATGTACCGGGTAGTTATAAGCGGTATTTTCATATGCCAATGCCGCATCACCAAAATCACGATTTTCAAGCATCAGGTCTGCCATCTGATAATTAATGACCGGCGACTCTTCATCCTGTGGGAAGGATGAGAGGAAGTTGCGATACCACAGCAACGCCTCCTGATAGTTTTCCACCTTATTTTTTGCGTAGCGATTATCCTGATACAGGGCATGGTAGTGGTTCGCCAGGTCCTTGAGATTTGACTTAAGGAATCCAACCACATCGGGACGCGCGGCGATATCAAAATAGTGCCAGTACTCCGAGTCGAGTGCATAGGTTGAGGAAAACTCTTTCTTGGCATCGACTACAAGTTTGGCGAAACCACCTTTCTTATAGATCTCGATAACCCTCATCTGAAAGTGAGGCGAAACCTCATGGAATGCATACAGTTTTACAAAGGTGTTGTAGGATGACGCCGCATCACTATAACGACGCTTTGTCAGGTAATACTCGCCTAGCTGACTATAGACCTTATCTTCATAGGTTCTGTTACCATGGCGATTAAAATAGTCAACAACCGATTCGGAACCCCCAAGGTTAGAGAAGCTTAGGCTGATGACACGGAAGGTATCCTCAATTCGCTTGGCCGCCCCTTTATCCTCAGTTTGTTCGAAGTCATAACCCTTCGAGAGTTTGTAATCAAACAGTTGAAAATAGTTCTGCAGTGCCTCTTCATACATCTCCTGCTTATAGAAACTCCATCCAAGCTTGTACAGGGCCAGCTCATAATAGGATGAGACAGAGCCCATCGTCACAATCGATTGATAGGCCTCCTCAGCATCAAGAAACTTTTTACGGGTAAAGTAGTACTCGGCACGACGGAACTGTACCTCATCCATGTACTTTGAGGTGGGATAGCTTGCGATAAAAGTATTCATCACCTTCATCGCCTCTTCTACCTCACCCACCTCCTCATAGGCGCGAGACATCTGATAGAGCACCTGATCATTTCGATCATACATCGGGTACTCTCTAAGCAGCTTTTTATACAATTCGATAGCCTGCTTGGCGTTTGCGTTCTCCAGATCGGTACCACCAGGT
>JAOUQQ010000109.1 GCA_029879245.1 Chromatiales bacterium
CTTGCCTGTCTCCCTCGCGGGAATCCTCTCCCCCTGTGCCGCACGTCTCTCAAACTCCTTCTCAGACTCTCCACCACCAACAGTTGCAATTTTTCCTGCCTTGATAGCCTCAGAGGAGGCATCATCTACCGCCCCAGCCACTACCGAAGAGGTCATCGGTTTGTCCAGTTCTGGTGCAGAGACCCCTCCCCTTTCGGCCTCGACCGCAGGCTTTTGGCCCGCATCCCCATCTGCCACGTAGCCATACTCTTTTTCAATGCTGAGATCGGCGATGCGTCTTATCGCCTCTGGGGTGAGTGCGCTCTTGGGGGTCTCCTTGAGGAACTGACGATAACTTTGCATCGCCTTCTCAAGGCCATCATCAATCTTCTCGTCCTTGAGAACCAGTTTGACATCCTCCAGTTCAGCCAGCGTGCCGCGTTCACTGGTTGTGGCACAACCAGCTAGCGTCAATGACATTAACAACGCAAGATAACGAACTTTCATTGCGCATCAGACCCTGTCGACTCAGCCGCATCCGGCTGCTGTTCCGGCTGTTGTTCCGGCTGTTGTTCCGGCTGTTGTTCCGGCTGTTGTTCCAGCTGTTGTTCCGGCTGAGGTGTCTGTTGTTTCATGGTGGCACGGTCATAACTTTCGGCCATGGCAAAACGCGCCTTGACCTGCGCCTGCTCCAACGCAGTACGCCGTTTCTCTAACTCATGAACTGCCATCACCTCCAGCATATTGCCCTGACGCGCCATTAACTGTTTCACCTTGGTCATCGCATCACGGGTTTTATTGCGCAGTCGACGGATCTGATCGTCATACCCCTGATAGCTCTGAGTCGCCGCCTGGCGGGTACGAACAAACGAGGCGTAGATCTTTTTCATCTTATCAATATCAAGATTCAACGCCGTAAGATGTTTAAAGGTAATGGTGAGCCGTTCATCATACTCTGTGGCGATATTCCACAGCTGAAGTCCCCTGAGTCGCCGAATTCGGTGGACCGTCGGATCACCCACCTCCTCCATCCGTGTACCCATACGCTTTGCCATTGCATCGAGCCGATTCCTGGTAATGCGCTCTTCCGCTGTGATCAGATACTCGGGGCGTGGCGAGACCAACATAGTCTGCAGGCGACTGTCGATACGATCTCGCTGCTCAACACGCAGTCGAATACGTGAGTCGAGCTTGCGGAACTGATCATCAATGGTGGGGAGCAGCGGCTCATAATATTGACGACGAATTTCGATGATCTCTTCAAACGAGTTGTAATACTCATCCCACGACTCTAGCTTGCGGCGCAGTGATTCCAGATCGAGAAAGTTCTGCAGCGAGGACTGAAAATCGTGTGATGCCATCAGCTCCATCAGGTAGTAGGTCTCTGGGGCATCTTCCAGCTTTCTGAGTTTGACCATCCAGCCTGGGTCCTGCTTGATCTCCTCACGCACCAGTGCCTTCAGGAAATTGCCCTGCTTAATACTCTTTACCGAGCTATCCAGCCTATCCAGCTCGATACCGATTGAGTCAAGGGCACGGTTATAGAGCAGTGCCGATTTGCCATAGAGCTCCAGCTTGCCATAGGCAAAAGGAGCTCCTAGTAAGGCGTCCTGCACAGCAGGATCTGTAACATTCCTGTCTAACAACAGACTCCATGGCACCAGCGCCTTGTCATATTTTTCCTGCTTGATATAGGTCCAGCCATAGCCGAGCAGTGAGCGGTTGGAGTATGGGCCATCAAGACGTACCCGGGAAAAATAGATACGGGCCTGATCCAGACGCCCTGAATCGAGCAGGTGGCTGGCGAGGGTAAGGTTGGCCTTGTCACGGATCGCCAGGGTTGCTCGGTCATCACTCTCTACCTGTCCCGCCCGAGCAAGGCTCTCAATCCCCTCCTCCTCTTTGCCCTGCGAGAACTGCGAAACCCCAAGATTATAGCCGGCAAAACCGATATGGCTCTTCTCCCCCTGCAGCGAGGCGAAGAGCCCCTCTGCCTCGGCAAAACGACCAACAGCAAGATAGATCTGCCCCTTAAGAAAGGTGACATCATTGACAATGCGGGGGGGAATCTTTCCTTCGATCCGCTCAATGGTATGCAGGGCATTCATGCTCTGCTGCTTCTGGAAGTAGATCCGTGCCAGGCGATAGATCGCCTCGTTACGCACCTCTGGCGCAACATTACCCTCAATTACCGCCTTAATCGCTCGACCTGCACGATGGTGCATGCGATAAGAGAGCTCAATATCACCGACCGAAAACTCGGCCTCGTTGATATGGATATGGAGGGAGTCGAGCTGCGGCTCGTCAACACCGTAGTGTTGAATCAGTTCGGTATCAAGACGTGAAATGGCGTCAAAATAGTCGCCCTGCCTTGCAAAATAGAGTGCCTCGGCAAAGTAGGGGTCCTGCAATGGAGCCGTGTCGGCACCTGCCAGAGGGGCCGACACCAGCAACAGGGTCGTTGCGAGAAGAGAAGAGCGCATCGCCTACCAGTCTTTAAACTCTACGGTGTTGCTCCTTACCCCAGGTCCTGCAACGCTGATCTCAACCAGGCCCGGAGCGACATCTTTGTTAAACTGGTGTGATTCAGTCTTGTGGTAGTCATTACCCGTGCTGGTCTTGCCCCTGACCCCCACCTTCAGCTGGTGGACACCACTGCGTATATTACCGGTATAGATCCGCTGCATGCCGCCTGACTGTAGCGCCTCCAACTCCTTAAAAGAGTAGATGTAATGAACCACACTCTTTCCATCCAGCTCCAGCTCTACCGAATCTAGACGGAAACCATCATCCGCCTTGAGAGAGACAAAAAAGGAGACCTGTGTATTGGAGGGGTAGAGCAGCTTCTCTTCCAGCAAGTTGAGTTCTGAGGAGATCCCCAACACATCCGCCTTAATCTCCTGTACCTGTTCATCCAGTCCCTTGATCTGCTCTCTGGAGACCTCTTCGGCCGCTGCGCTCTGAACTGCAAGGGCCACAATCAGAGCCAGTGTGACAGTCACTACCTGTAACATATTCATACCTGGTAATTACCCGAATCTTGGCGGCTATCTAACCATAGGAACCGCAGTTAAACCGTCGATTTGACCACAATTCGGCTCAAATCCACCCTTATTTAGTAAGATATTATCGCCGTACCGATACAACATCACAGGGTATCAACTCGAATACGAGCAGACGAATCTAAATCAATACCATAAATAATCAACGAGTTATAACGAAGTGAGGAGTATCGTTACAACCCGTCTTTGAAACTTTCATCCCAAATCGGCGCGATCATTTAATCACGCACTATTATTAGGTTGAAATCACCTCTCACAGCTATTATAGATTATTACCATAACAGACTGATTACACAAGAGAAATATCATTATCAGTGGCTTTGCATGACGTATGATTATCACGATGGCAGGAATTCTATCGGGTATCTGAAGCTATAAACGGGCACCTTCTCAGCACCAAAATCGAGCATTTTGATCCGTGCCATCAATTTTGCCTCCAGTTTGGCATCGCCCAAGTCACTGGCAACCACACGACACTGACTGACCTTACCGGATGGTTCGATAGTCAGCTCCAGTACCAGTTTACCTGCAAGCAACGGATTACTACGCAGGGCACGATTATAGATCGCATAGATGCGCCCCTTATTAGCATCAAGCACACGCAGCACATTCTCCTGATCACGCTTTTTCGGCTGGCTCTTGCGCTTGAACTCCTCCTCTTTCATTGCCACCAGAGAGGGATTATCCGCCTCGGCCTTACTCACTACGTGTTCGCCAAGCTCTCCACCGCTACCGGTTTCACGACTATAATCACTGGTATCGATACCATCACTCCCCGTGGATGCAGCGGCAATCACATCGTCACCCAAGCGTGTGGCCTGAGCCCCTCCAGCTATTAATGCACCGCCCTGTCGTACCTTGCTTAATACACTACTACTCTGCAGCGAACTCAGGTCCACGCCTTTGAACACGCCCGAATTGCGTGCCTTCTCACGCGCCACATTCTGCTCTTTGGTTCGCTCCTTCTTCTCTTCCGGTTTTTTCTCATCCAGTTTCTTCTCTTCACGCTTCTCCTCTACCTTACGCTGAGGCTTTTTGCGCTGCTTTTCCAGTAGAAATTTGGCAACCCTTGGCGGAACTTTTGCCACTTTGTCGCGATCCGGGAGAGGAACATCAAACAGCGGAACCAGCAAACCAAGCAGCAGTGCCACAACCATAGCGATCAGCAGAATTCTGAGAAATAACCTCTCCTCTCCTGCATTACGATCCCAGGGCAGATAACCGCGCTCAAACAGGACTGGCGTCATCTCCTACACCTTCTCCCTGGCCTTGCGGATCACCGCCAGTGAGACACTGCTGTAGTTGGCTAGCGAGCAGGTGGCAACAATGCGTTTCAGCAGTCGGTACTCGATCTCCCGGTCACCCATAATAGTCACTTCACCTGGAGCTGCACCCACCTGCATCAGACCGTTACGCTCCGCATGGTGCTGCAGCTCTTTTAGCAGTGGTTCGATAAGAACCTCCTCTCCTCCCTCCAGTTCGGCAAGTCTCACCACCGGCTGTCCCTGCACCAGAATATGCTCCTGATTGACCAGCAACAGTAGCGTCTCCTCTGGTAAGCGATCAGAGGTCGACTGTGGCAACTTCACCGATTTGCTATTAGGCATCTGCTGTACATTGGAGGAGTTAACCAGGAGGAAAAAGACCAGGATGGTAAAGATATCCATCAGCGAAACAAGATTGAGACCGACGCCCCTGCCATGCTTACGAATAGAGGCTGCACGCCCTGCAAAGCGTGGCATATTCATCTCTCAACCTCCTCATCATCAGGGGCGTCACCAATGGAGATATCGGGGAACATCACAACCTCCTCTGTAGTAATGCCACTGGCAATCATCTTACTGCGTACCGTGTCCATCAAAGCGACAAGACGCTCATATTTTGTATTCTGCTCTAGCAACAGGGTGATCTCGGTATGATCCGGGTTACTCAGCTTGACCTTGTAGAGCGCCGCAGAGAGTGCCTTAAGATCCATCTCGCCACCACTACCCGCCACCCTCTCGATCGCCTTGCCCACAGCATTATTAATCAACAGATCGTTACCCCGAATGATCAGCTCCAGCTGTAACTTTGGTTTTTGCGGCTCGTCTGCGAATGCACCGGGCTGGGGAAGATTGAGCTGCAGGGTAGTGATCTCGGAGAAGACCGCTGTAATCAACAGAAACGGTACCAGAATCACCATCAAATTCATAAATGTGGTGATATTAAGTTCCGTCTCTTTTGGACGGCGGCGAAAGCCCTGGATCATGCCGCCTCTCCCTCCTCCTCAAAGTCTCCGCGCGGGGCACTCACCAGATTAATGCACTGTACCGAGGCCATCTCCAGACTATCGACGACCTCACTGGTCTTGGTCTGCAGGTAGGAGTAGAGAATAAGCAGTGGAATCGCAGCAATCAGGCCAAATGCCGTGGTATTCATCGCCACCGAAATGCTGGCAGATAGCAGGTCGGCCTTCTGTGCCGGGTCAGCCTGCGCTACCGCGGTAAAGGCCTGGATCAGACCAATAATGGTGCCAAGGAGCCCGAGTAGTGTGGCGACATTAGCCAGTGTGCTCAGGTAGTGGGTACGCTTCTCCAGCCGCGGAATGATCTCCATCATCCCCTGCGCCATCGCCATCTCCACCTTTGCCTGATCCTGTTTACGCTGTACCCGCTCCAGGCCATAGACCAGTATGTTACCAATCGCCGCATGCGATTTTTTTGCCTGCAGCAGGGCATCACCGAATGATCCCTTGTAGAGATGTGGCACGATCCTCTGCCACTCCCTGTGGTTGCGCACCCGCTCCATAGTGAGGAAGAGATAGCGCTCGACGGCAACAGCAACACCGGCAGCGAAGATAAATAGAATGGGGTACATAAAAAGTCCACCATCCTGAAAGAACTTGATCAAGCTATTAAAGATCTCCATTGAATCCTCCAAACTGCTTCAACATGCATAAACTGTTAAATGTTCACTTAGTTATCGCGACCGGTAGATTATCTATTTTTAAATCCAGCTCCAACTGAACAGAACTTAATGGATTATAAAAATCATCGAGCGCACTATGCGATGGCATAAGGGGAAACTCTCTCATGCCACTGCGCTGCCATGGAACAATAAAGGTAACACGCGGATTAGCCTCTACCCCTCTAATCGCAGTCCCCGGCAACAACTCCCCAGCGTGTACCGACAGCGAAAAAACGGAAAGTACCAACAACACCAGAGGCATTAAGTGTCTACTCATTTTCCTTCCTCGTCATCCGTCGTTCCAGGTCGGCGATCCACATCTTTACCGTCTCCTTATCTTTATCATCTGTCACGAGCTCTGCATAGCGCTGATAGTGCTGATAAGCTTTGTCATAATCCCCCCGATAGATCTCATACAAAATAGCGACATTGCGATGTGCCATGGAATATTGAGCATCCTGCTCCAACGCCTGCTGATACAACATAAATGCATCATCCAGACGCCCCTGCTGGCGATAGTAAACACCGAGGCGATTAGAGACCGATGGCCAAGAATTACGTATCTGAAGCGCTTTTAGCCAGGCCTGTTCAGCACTGTCATGCTCATTGAGATTAAAATAGATAGTCCCGAGATTGGCGTACAGCTCTGCCATCTCCGGATAATCAACAAGTAGTGACTGCACAAGCTCCTCGGCGGCACGCCACTCCCTATTTTTCATCACCACCAACAACCCATCTAGCGCCGCGCGTTGCGTCTCACTCAGAGACGATGCCGCATCATATCCAGCCACAGCTTGTGATGCATTAGTGTCGGCAGCGCCATCATTCAAAGAAGATTTCACCCCACCATCACCTGTACATGCTGTGAGCAAAAACAGTAGGATCAGGGGAGATTGCCGCAGCCAATCAGCGACCATCAAACATCTCCTCAGCCAACTCTGGTTTGTAATAGCGCGCAGGTTGCAACATTGACAGGGAATCAAGACTTCGCTGCGTCCACATATCATATACACCCGCACGTATCCTGCTCACATTAGACTCGTGTATATCCAGTGCATTCTCCTCAAACGGATAAGCCTGCTCCTCAAGCAACATTTCATACTGCTCCATCTCGTCACCATTTAGTCCAGCGGGTCGTTGCGACTCCAACAGGGCCTTACCGAAGCGACGTTGCAACTCAGCAATGTGATATGCAGCATTTGTTGTCGTCTCGGCCACCTGCTTATCCAGCACACTGGCATAGAGCGTCATCAACCTCTCCATTATCTGCTGTTTCTTTCGCATATTTTCCTGTAACGGCTCTACCAAATTGATATTGTTGAACTCCTCCAACAGGTCATCACCCATATCAAGCTGCGCAGTGGCAGCAAGAAAACGCGTGCGTGGCGTGGAGTCACCACCCGCCTTGTCGTTAGCCTCGATAAGCAGACGATACCAGTGGTCGCGCTGAGAATAGTCACTTTCTTCCTCATAGAGTTTTGCCAGCTTCCAGCGGATCTCCATTGCAGGCTCCAGTGGCACAGAGAAATATTTAATGTAACGATGATAGACTCGCAATCTAGCCCGTCTATCTTCAAGCTTTTCATACAACTCTGCCGCAAGCCACAACATCTCGCGCTTATCTTTCTGCTCGCTCTTGACCTCAGAGAGTGATTCAAACTCCCTGGCAGCCTCATCAGTACGGCCAGATTTCATGTATGAGACTGCCAGCTTGTCTCTGATATCTGTCATAAGAGGAGACTTGGGGTGGTTTCTTCTGAATTTTAGAAGCTGCCGTATGGCATCATCCCACTGCTCTGCTGCTATCAACGCGGCAGCGGCATCATACTCTGAGGTAGTTTGAATCTTTGATCCAGGGGCCAACTCGCCAACTCGACGAAAGTGCATTGCTGCCATATCGGGATATCCCTCATTTCGCGCCTGCTCCGCCTG
>JAOUQQ010000049.1 GCA_029879245.1 Chromatiales bacterium
GAAGAGGCCACTGGGCGGCGCGATCCTGCTGCACCCCAATCTGATGGCCGGTGCCGCCAGGGCAGGTGAAGAGGCGCAACCGCTCCCCATCGTCGATGCCACCAATCTGCCGCTCTTTATCTTTCAGCCGCTCAACTCTGCCAAGCGCTGGTATCTGCAGGAGCTGGTGGCGAGACTGGAGCAGGGGGGAAGCGATGTTTACTATCGGCCCATGCCCAATGTCAGTGACGGCTTTCAGGTGCGTGATGATGCGACTGAGTATGAGCTGCAGGTAAGAGAGCAGCTCCCCGCTATGGTGCACAATGCGATGCGGCTGTTGAGGGTGTACAACCATAAACCGCGCCAGCAACGGGCACCACTGCGCGAAACGAAAGTGCTGGCCGAGGTAGAGCCGATTGCGGGGCTGCAACCGATCGCGGGGCGTCCCGCTGCACTGCCGCTTCAGCTTTCAGATATTGCCGGTAAATCGTGGCGGCTGGATGAGTTGCGGGGTGAGGTGGTGTTGATCAACTTCTGGACTACCTGGTGCCCCCCCTGTGTGGAGGAGATCCCCTCGCTGGGGCGGCTGAAGAAAAAGTTGGCCGGTGAGCCGTTTCGCCTGATCAGTGTCGATGTGGGGGAGGAGGCAGAACGGGTAGCGGCGTTTCTTAAACGGGTGCCGGCACAGTTTCCGGTGCTGCTCGACCCGCACGGAACAACCACCCAGCCGTGGAAGTTACGTGCCTTTCCCACCTCCTATGTCGTCGACCGTCAGGGGCGATTGCGCTACGGTTACTATGGTGCATTGAAGTGGGACTCTGACGAGGTGGTTGGCTTGTTGCGCACACTGGCAAGAGAGTAACGGTAGCGAGAATAGTGATAATCAACGAGAGACAACGGCGGGGTAAGCGGTAGTGAAGATTGCCGTCCTCTCCGATATTCACGGCAACCTCCCCGCCCTTGAGGCGGTGCTGGAGGATATCGCCCGCTGGCAGCCCGACGAGGTGATCGTCAATGGTGACCTGGTCAATCGTGGCCCGCTCAGCCTCGATGTGTTTGAGCTGCTACAGCGTGAACGGCCTGCAGCGCGTTTTATGCGCGGCAACCATGAAAACTGGCTGGTGCGTGCCTCCAGTATGGCCCCCGATTTTGACAGCCCCACCTATGAGATCGACCGTTTTGCCCACCTGGCGTTGAAGCAGCTTGGTAAAAAGATTGAGGAGATCGCCCTGTGGGAGGATTACCTCGACCTTACCGACCTGGAGGGGGGGAGCCTGCATATCACGCACGGCTCGCGCAAGGGGGATCGCCACGGTATCTCACCGGAGACCGAGGGGGAGGAGTTGATTGAGCGACTCGGCGATCCGCGTGACCTCTTCGTCGGCTCACACACCCATCGTGCCTTTCGTCGACTGCACAACGGCAATCAGGTGGTAAATACCGGCTCGGTGGGGCAGCCCTTTGACCACGACGAGCGTTCTGCCTATGTACGACTGACCTTCTTGGGCGGAGGCTGGCAGGTGGAGAGTGTGCGCGTCGCCTACGATCGCGAACGGGCTATTAAGGATTTTGAGAGCAGCGGCTTTCTCGATGAGGGGGGGGCGCTAACGCGGGTGATCTTTCGTGAGTTTGTCGAGGCGCGGGTGCATGTGGGGCCGTGGCGCAGAAAATATCTGGCGGCGGTGCAGGCCGGTAAGATCTCCGTGGTCGATGCAGTAAATAGATATCTAAACGAACAATAGCGAACAGGGTTAACAGGACGTGCAGACCATACTACTCATTGAGGATGAACAGGCGATCGCCGACACCGTCCTCTATGCACTGAAGAGCGAGGGCTTTGCGACACAATGGTTTTCGCTGGGCGGGGAGGGGGTGGTGTGGCTGCAGCATCACCCCGATACCGCGCTGCTGATCCTCGATGTCGGCCTGCCCGATGGCAACGGCTTTGAGTTCTGCAAGACGATTCGTCGCTTCTCCGATATTCCCATCATCTTTCTCACCGCCCGTAACGAGGAGGTGGATCGTATTGTCGGACTGGAGATTGGTGCCGATGACTACGTTGGCAAGCCCTTCAGTCCGCGTGAGCTGGCGGCACGGGTGAAGGCGATCCTCAAACGTACGGCCACAAATGGTGCGAGCACGACACCCGGCGAGAGTGACTTTGTTATCGATGATGCACGGGCGCGTATCCACTACCACGGCACGCTGCTTGATCTCACTCGCTACGAATATCTGCTGCTGAAGACCCTGCTCGGTCAGCCCGAGCGGATCTTCTCGCGTGGTCAGATTATGGATCAGGTGTGGAGCGAGCCGGAGGAGTCTCTGGAGCGCGCCGTCGATACCCACATCAAGACCCTGCGCGCCAAGTTGCGTGCGGTGCGTGATGAGGGCGACCCTATCAAGACCCATCGCGGTATGGGTTACAGCATTAGCGGGACGGTAGATGAATCTTAGCGTTCGCATCTTTCTCGGCTATTTTCTGCTGCTGGGGCTGGCGGTCTGGTTTGTGATGCGTACCTTCAATGCCGAGCTGGTGCCGGGGATGCGCCAGTCGCTTGAGGAGGTGCTGGTCGATAGCGCCAATCTGATCGCCGAGATTGTGCGTGATGAGGTGGCGGCAGGGGAGATTGCCGATGGCCGTTTTGCCGGCGCGATGGAGGCGTTTGTGGATCGTCACCTGGAGGCACGCATCTGGTTTCTGAAGAAGCGCGACCCCAATCTTATCGTCTACATCACCGATAAAAACGGCATCGTCATCTACGATTCGCGTGGACGCGATCTGGGGAGTGATTATTCGCGCTGGAATGATGTCTATCTCACCCTGCATGGGGAGTATGGTGCCCGCACCACCCGCGATGATGAAAACGACCCCTACAGTAGTGTGATGTATGTGGCGGCACCGATACGTCACGCTGGTGAGATCATCGGTGTGGTGACGGTGGCCAAACCGAGTGTGACGGTGCAGCCCTTCGTTGAGCGGGCACGTCGTAACATCGAAGAGAAGGGGATCTTGCTGCTACTGGGGGCGATCACCGTCGGATTTTTTATCACCTACTGGCTCACCTTCTCTATCCGCAAACTCACCGACTATGCCCAGGCGGTGCGTAGTGGTAAGCGGGTGGCGGTGCCAAGGTTGCGGGAAAAGGAGCTGGCGCAACTGGCCGGTGCGATGGAGGCGATGCGCAGCGAACTGGAGGGGAAGGACTATGTTGAGCACTACCTCCATACCCTGACCCACGAACTGAAGAGCCCGCTGGCCGCAATCCGGGGTGCGGCGGAGCTGCTCGATGAAGAGATGGCGCTGGAGGATCGTCGCCGCTTTGTCGCTAACATTCGCAATGAATCGGAGCGACTGCAGCAGGTGGTTGAACAGCTGTTGGGCCTCGCCGCACTGGAGAAGCGCCAGGGGCTGGAACAGGTTGAGGCGATCGATATCAGCAAACTTTTACGGCAGCTGTGTGAGGACAAAACAGCGATGCTGCAGCCAAAGGGGATAAAGTTCGAAACAGATTTTGCACAGAGTGCCGTGATAGCGGGTGAGCGGTTTCTGATCCAGCAGGCACTTAGTAACCTTATCGATAATGCCATCGCCTTCAGTCCGCAGGGTGGGGAGATCAGCCTTACTACACAGATTATGGGTAACCGGTGCGAAATCACCATCACCGACCAGGGGCCCGGTATCCCTGACTATGCCAGAGAGCGGGTGTTTGACCGCTTCTACTCCCTGCCACGCCCCGATGGTAGTGCCCGAAGCAGCGGCCTGGGGCTGAGTTTTGTGAAAGAGGTGGCGCTGTTGCACGGTGGTGAAGTGAAACTGTTGAATGGTGAGAGTGGTGTGGTGGCAACGCTCTATTTGCCGATCAGTTAGCCAGATATATTCTTACCACACACTCCCCACATCATCCCCACACATCCGCTCGCTATTCTGTCCCTGAATCCAACAATCAGGGAGCAAACCCATGAAACGTTCCATGACAAAGAAGATGGTGGTGATCGCGCTGCTGATCACCCTGTTAATGATCCCGTTGATGATGATCAAGGGGGTGGTGAATGAGCGTAGCAGTTACCGCTATCAGGTGAAGCACGATATTTCCCAGAGCTGGACCGGGGAGCAGAGTGTGGTGGGGCCGCTGCTGGTGGTGCCTTACAAGGAGTATTACAGCAAGCGGGTGTGGGATAAGGAGCTAAAACAGTATCGTACCGAGAAGCACCACTGGAAGAAGCAGCTCTATATCGCCCCGGAGCAGTTGACGGTGGTGGGTGATGTGGTCACCACAGAGCGTAACCGCGGCATCTACTCTATTCCGGTCTACAAGTCTGAGCTAACCCTCTCCGGCCACTACAGCAATAAACGGTTGCAGGAGTTGCTGCAGTCGACCAGCCACAAGATTGAGTGGGAGTCGGCCCACCTTTCGGTACTGATTAGCGATGTGCGGGGCGTTACTACTACACCGCTACTGGGCTGGCACGGTGGTGAGATGGAGTTTCTGCCGGGCTCTGAGCTGCCGGGGGCGAGGAGTGGTATGCATGCGGGACTGGGCAGGGTCGATGTGGCGCAACCGCGTTTTGATTTCTCTTTCACGCTGCCGCTGCGCGGTATGGAGCGGCTGCAGTTCTCACCCATCGGTAAGAGTACCGAGGTGCGCCTGAGTGCCGACTGGCCCCACCCGAGCTTCATCGGCCGGTATCTGCCTGAAGATCATAAGATTGATGCCGAGAAGTTTACGGCGCGATGGAATCTCTCCTCCTTCTCCAGCGGCATGCCGCAACTGTTGCAGGAGTGCGAGGGGGGAGATTGCCAGGCGCTGCTGAGTGATACCTTCGGGGTGACGCTGTTTAATTCGGTCGATATCTATCAGCAGAGCGAGCGTTCGGTAAAGTATGCGATGCTGTTTATCGGCCTCACCTTTATCACCTTCTTCCTCTTCGAGGTGATGAAGGGGTTGCGCCTCCACCCGATGCAGTACCTGCTGGTGGGATTGGGTCTGAGTCTCTTCTATCTGTTGCTGGTTTCGCTCTCGGAGCACATCGCATTCGCCCTGGCCTACCTTGCGGCGGCCCTCGCCTCGACGGGTGTGATCGGCTTCTATCTCAGCGGGGTGCTCCAATCACTGCGCAGTGGTGGGGTGATGTCGGCGGCGCTGCTACTGCTCTATGGGATGCTCTTTGCCATTCTGCAGTCGGAGGACAATGCACTGCTGATGGGTTCATTGCTAATCTTTGCGGTGCTCACGCTGGTGATGGTAGTGACCCGTCGCATCGACTGGTATGCCATCGGCGAGAGTATGGCGCAGGTAGAGAAGAAGGAGCAGACGCTGGCGCTTGATATCTAAATTGATCTAACGGACCGCGGCGCCCCTTCCGGCGCTGCGGCTTATTTATCCCTGCTTGATCGCCGCGGCCAGCTCCACTCTCAACCCCTCGAGCCGGTTACGCACGGCACCGAGCCTCTCCTCATCATCCGATAGTGATTGCAGCTCAGCCAGCATGGTCTGGTGATAGCGCTCCAGCACGGCCAGCGCCGGTGATGGGTTGGCTGCCGGGGAAGAGTCCCGTCCATGTTTTGCCGCCGCCACCTCCACCAGCGCCGAGCGGGGGATCATCTTCTGCTGGCCGTTGCTGTTGTTGCTGGCGAGCAGGGGGGAGACCTTGGTGTAGTGATCTCCGCGAAACTCAAACTGCTCGCCTATCTGCAGGTGGTGAAATTTGATCGTACTCATGGCTGAACCGGCAGAGAAAAGGGTGAACATTCTATCCTGCAAAGTGTGACGTGACGAGTTGGGGCGCCCCCGGCGGCTTGCTAGACTTGCTTATGTGTCAGGGGGTGGATGATGAGTAAAAAGGCAAAGATTGGTTTAACGCTGCTGGCGGGAGCTCTGCTATTGCTGGCGCAGCAGGGGATCGTCGATCGCTTCGGTATGCACTATACCGAGAGCGGTTTCTCCCGTGCCCTGATCACCTTTGCCGTGGCGCGTAGCCTTAACGGGGTGATCTCGGTGGCACAGGGGACCGAGGTGGCGGTGCAGCCTGCGGGGATCGGCATCAACTTTACCCCGGGGCAGATACTCGACCCGATTAACGACCTGATCGAACGCTTCTCCTGGGTGATGCTGGCCAGCACCACCTCACTGGGGCTGCAACGGCTGTTGCTGCAGATCTTTGCCTCCCCCCAGTTTACGCTGCTGCTGGGGGTGGCGATGGTTGGGGCGTTGCTGCTGATGTGGCAGGCACGCCTGGGCTGGGAGGCGCTGGGGCGCCTCTTCTTTCGTAGCACCCTGCTGCTGCTGGTGCTGCGCTTTGCGGTGCCGGTGATGGCGCTGGGGAGTGAGCTACTCTTTACCACCTTCCTGCAACCGCAGTACGAGGCCTCCACCCAGGGGATTGAGCTGACGCGTGATGAGATTGGGCGCATCAACCAGGGGAGCCGGGCGGGTGGTTTCGGCCAGGCCCCCTCGCTGCTGGAGCGTGCCGGCGACTGGTTCGACAGCATCGATCTGGAAGCTAACCTGAAGCGCTATCAGCAGGCTGCGACGGAGGTGAGTGAGCAGCTGATCCAGCTTATCGTGATCTTTGTTTTGCAGACGATCCTTCTGCCGTTGCTCTTTTTGTGGGGCCTGGGTCGTCTGCTCCGCTGGCTCTTCCGTCTGCCGCTGCCGTGGTGAAATGTGCGCTGCGTCACATCAATAACCCACTGAAAAAAAAGGCAATATGATAGGGGATTGCTGTTCGGAAAGAGTCAGTTTGATCGCAAGTCATTGAAAACTATAAAAAGATTTTATTAAATATAGAAAATTTTTAGGAACTGATTTATTGACAATATCACCATACAGTAAAATACTAATACGGTCTGTTGAGTCGTTTCAGGCACATTCAACAAAAAATCTATTACTTGGAGAGTATCTATCATGAACAAATTTGTTAAAGCCGCTGCCGCTGCAGCAATCATCGGTGCTTCTGCCCTGTCTGTTTCTACCGCCAATGCCTGGTGGGGTCCGTGGAACAACAACGGTTGGGGTAACAACAACTACAACAACTGGAACAACAACGGCTGGGGTAACGGCTGGGGTGACATGATGGGTGACACCGATTTCAGCATGAGCTTCAGCGGTCGCGGTCGTGGCAATGGCTACGGTTACGGCAACAACGCCTGGAACAACGGCTGGAATGGCTACAACGGCTACAACGGTTACGGTGCTCCCTACGGCTACGCCCCTTACGGCGCCCCCTACGGTTACGCCCCCTACGGTGCCCCTGTCGCTCCGGCTGCTCCTGCTCAGGCAGAGAAGTAATCACTAACAGCGCAAGCTGTAGCAAAAAGGGCGGCCCTCGGGTCGCCCTTTTTTGTTGTCGGTAGGGTCGTGGCTACCCCTCCATCAGGGCGTCCAGCTCCCCCTCCATGTGCATCTCTGTCAACTCATTAAAGCCCCCAATCCACCTGTCGTCTATCGCCAGTTGTGGCACGGTGCGGGCGTGGTTGGTGAGCTCCAGCATCTCCTTGAGTGCGGTGCGATCCAGATCAACTCTCACCTCCTGGTAGGGGATCTGCCACTTGGTCAGCAGACTCTTTGTCTTGTCGCAGATGGGGCAGGTGCCGGTACTGTAAACGGTTACGCGGGCCATGGTTGGCGACTCCTCAGATGGGCATAGATTAAAAAAGTGTGGTTATGGTAGCGAAAAGGAGAAGTCAGGCAAGTTTTTCACCACGTTGTGTCACAATCTGTCGCTATACTAGGGCGCTGGTTTAATCGTTGAGGTGTGGCATGGGTGGATGGGGCTGTCCCCACGAGGTGCTGGGCAAGTGTGACAAGGTGAAGCAGCGCCCCTGTGACCCCGGTATGAAGGGGTGCATCCTGGCAGGTCGTTTCGTCTTTAGTGATGAGCAAAAGAATCGCCCGGGTGGCCCGCGCCGTCGCGATCCCAAAGAGGGGCATGAGAAGTAGATGTTAACAAACGAGGTTAAGTGACCATGGATCTGGAAGAGCTGGTATTGAAGGAGAGTATTGTCAGCGCCACCGGCCTGAGTGCCGATTTTCTGCAGGTGGGGTTGAAAGGGGACCCCTCGCTACGCGAGACGGCGATCCTGCGCCCCCGCTACCACACCATCCTTGATGAGATCTATCCACAGCTGGAGGAGCATCTGGTGGAGCTGCTGTGTGAGCGCAGCCCGTTTAGTCTCTATATCGGTTTTAACAGCGGGGAGATCCGTACCCAGTCGGTCTTCGACCCTTTACGCGAAGAGACCCATGCCGCCGAGCGGATGCTGGAGGATGACTACCTGGCGCGACACTTTCCTGCCATCTCCTACGAGGAGAAGGTACAGGGGATGCGAGAGATGTACGACTATCTGATGCACAGTCGTCTCTTCGAGCAACTGCCGGATCACTGGAAGCGGATCTTTACCCGCCGTCACAACGAGTGGAGGCCGATGGATATGGCAAGTATCGCCAAGGTGATCGGGAGTCTGAAGGCGCTGCGTGATATGCCCGACTACTACCTGCGTAATGCGACGATTAGTATGGTGCAGGGGATTGTGCGACTACAGTTTAACTGCGATGGCACGCAGTTGATAAACGCCGATAACTATCAGCGTTTTCTCGAAGAGAATTTGAGTGTTTAAAATAGAAAAGCGGGGCAATTGCCCCGCTTGTTAAATGTGCCATCGGCCAGTTAGAAGAACTTCTTCAGCCAGGTGCGTTGTGCGCCGGCTTTAACAAATGTATTGACGTACTCTTTATCGACCTTCTGAATGTGATCGAACAGCCACTCCTTGAGGAACATCAGCAGCTCCATGCCGACCTTGTCGTCACCCGCTAGAAATTTGGCCTGATACTCTCCCACACGCCTGACGATGTTATCGTGGATCTCTTTATGCTTTTCGTATCCCTCGTAGTGGAAGATGCGCATCATGGTCTCCTCCACCGCAAAGTGTATCTTCGTATATTCAACTAGTTTATTGATTATATCGCCTAAAAGATCACGGTTCGACTTACTTGCCAGTGCCGTGTAGAGCTCGTTCATGATATTGATAAGGCACTTGTGCTGCTCATCAATCTCCTGAATATCGACGCTATACTCCTCTTTCCACTCTACCATGCCCATCTGTTACCTCCCGCTATATATTGCTCTTATATTTTGCACACACATGCGGGGGCTAAAGTTACCATGAATAACCCTATTATTAAAGTGGAAAGAGGGGTGTTTTAAGTGGTGAGAGTAACGGGGGAAGGTACTCCCCCGTAACGGGGAGAGATTACCAGAACTTTTTCATCCAGGTCTTTTTCGCCCCACCCTTGATGAAGGTCTCGACGTAGGCCTTGTCGATCTTGTTGATGTGGTCAAAGAGCCAGTCCTTGAGGAACATCAGTAGCTCCATACCGACCTTGTTATCACCTGAACGGAACTTCTCCTGATACTCAAGCACACGGCGCACGATGTTGTCGTGGATCTGTTTGTGTTGATCATACCCCTCGTAGTGGAAGATACGCATCAGGGTCTCTTCTACAGCAAAGTGGATTTTGGTGTACTCCACCAGTTCATCAAGTACGATACCGATATCATCACGATGTGATTTGCTGGCAAGCGCTCCATACAACTCGTTCATGATGTCGATGAGGCGTTTATGCTGCTCATCGATCTCCTGGATCTCAACGCTATAGGCGTTATCCCACTCTACCATTGCCATCTGTGTAATCCTCCAAGGTGATTTTTGTCAGTGAGTCGCTGCTTATCAGCTTTTTGTTGTTCTTGTTAGCGGCATTGATATCACAAATTTTACATTAGCAAAAGCGTAGTCTATTTAATGTAGCCATTAGATATCGCTGATTATGTAGGGGAATTTCCATCGCAGCGGTGAGTTCGATAGGATAGGTTACGCTTTTGCATAAGTGACGGATAAATGGCATCGCAATTTCTGGCAGCAGTTGATCTGGGGTCGAACAGTTTTCACATGATCGTGGCCGAACTGGTTGATGGGGAGCTTCGTATTGTCGATCGTCTGCGCGAGATGGTGCGTCTGGCCGGCGGGCTGGATGAGCAGGGCAATCTGGATGAGGCATCGCGTCAGCGGGCACTGGCCTGCCTGCAACGCTTTGGTCAGCGCCTGGTTGATTTCCCCCCGGGGTCGGTACGTGCCGTCGGCACCAACACCCTGCGGCGGGCCCGCAGCAACGATTTTCTTAAACAGGCGCGCCAGGCGCTCGGTCACCCTATCGAGATCATCGCCGGGGTGGAGGAGGCGCGTCTGATCTATCTTGGGGTCGCCCATACCCTCTCCGATAGTGATGATATCCGCCTGGTGGCCGATATCGGCGGCGGTAGTACTGAGGTGATCCTGGGGCGCCGCTTCGAGGCGCTGGAGAAGGAGAGCCTCTACATGGGGTGCGTCAGTTTTACCCGGCGCTTCTTTCCCGATGGTGCAATTAATGCGGTGGCGATGAGAAAGGCGGTGATCGCGGCGCGTCAGGAGGTGCTGGGGATAGAGCGTGAATATCGTGACATCGGCTGGGGGCAGGCGGTCGGGGCATCGGGCACCATCAAGGCGGTGCGTGATGTGGTGCGGGCGAATGGGTGGAGTGATGAGGGGATCACCTACGACTCGCTGCGACGGCTGGCCGATGAACTGGTGGCAGCAGGGCACATCGACAGGGTCTCGCTGCAGGGTCTGAAGGAGGAGCGCATGCCGGTGATCTGTGGCGGCGTGGCGGTGTTGCTGGCGCTGTTTGAAGGATTACAGATAGAGCGTATGGCTGTCTCTGAGCAGGCGTTGCGTGAGGGTCTGCTCTACGACATGTTGGGGCGTCTGCGCCATGAAGATGTGCGTGAGCGTACTATCAACGCACTGAGTGAGCGTTATCAGCTCGATACCGCACAGGCGGCGCGGGTGGAGCAGACGGCACTGCAACTGCTGGATGGGGTGGCAGCGGAGTGGTCTCTTGAGGATGAGTCGGCACGGCAGCTATTGAGCTGGGCCGCCCGCCTGCACGAGATTGGACTCGCGATTGTCCATAGCCAGTACCATAAACATGGTGCCTATCTGCTGGCCAACTCCGATCTGCCCGGCTTTACCCGCCGTGAGCAACAACTCCTCGCTATCCTGGTGCGGGCACATCGTCGCAAACTACCGATGGCGGAATTTGCTCAGCTACCGGAAGAAGACGGTGCGCGTGCGATTCGCCTCTCATTGCTGTTGCGGCTGGCTGTTCTACTCCATCGCAGCCATAGCGATGAGCCGTTGCCGATAGTGGAGGTAACCGCTGCGGAGCAGGGAACGGCGCTCTCCTTTCCCGGGGGATGGATCGAGGAGCACCCTCTCACGGCCGCCGATCTGGAGCTGGAGCAGGGGTGGATGCAGAGAGAGGGGTATCGGCTGACGGTGGGAGAGGGGGCGTAGCCCGTTACTCTGCCTCACTCATCTGTTGCAACAGGGTGAGCTGTGCCGATAGCGGTTCGGCCTCGCCCTGCGCGATACGCTGGTAGCTACCATCACTCTGCAATGCCCACGCCTGCTGGTTGTCCTGCAGGTAGTAGTCGAGCTCCTTGATCACCCGTTCGCGCAGTTTTTTCTCCTCAACAGGGAAACAGCTCTCCACCCGGTGGTGCAGATTGCGTTCCATCCAGTCGGCGCTGGAACAGAAGAGCTCGGCCTTGCCCCCCTCGTTCTGGAAGTAGTAGATGCGGGTATGCTCAAGAAAGCGCCCGATGATGGAGCGCACGCGAATATTCTCCGAGACGCCGGGGATGCCGGGACGCAGGCAGCAGGTGCCGCGCAGGATGAGGTCGATCTCCACCCCGGCCTGAGAGGCGACGTAGAGGGCGCGGATGATCTGCGCATCCACCAGGGCATTCATCTTGGCGATGATGCGGGCCGGTTTGCCGGCACGGGCGCTCTCGGTCTCCCGCTCGATGCGCTCCAGCATGCCGTTGAAGAGAGTGAATGGGGACTGCAACATTTTATTGAGCTTGCTGCCACGCCCCAGGCTGGTCAGCTGCAGGAA
Organism: Chromatiales bacterium; assembly: GCA_029879245.1. Lineage (GTDB taxonomy): Bacteria > Pseudomonadota > Gammaproteobacteria > Thiohalomonadales > Thiohalomonadaceae > JAPHSX01. The sequence goes on from JAOUQQ010000049.1 coordinate 11,973, forward strand.
CATCTTGTGTACATCTTCGCCCAGATCGGGGTCGGCGCTGAGCAGGCCGTAATCGGTATAGAGGCGGGCGGTGCGGGCGTGGTAGTTGCCGGTACCCAGATGGACGTAGTGGCGCAACTTCTCCTCCTCGCGCCGCACCACCAGGATCATCTTGGCGTGGGTCTTGTAGCCCACCACACCGTAGACCACATGGGCCCCGGCCTCCTGCAGGCGGTTGGCCAGGGCGATGTTCTCCTCCTCATCGAAGCGGGCGCGCAGCTCCACTACCACCGTCACCTCCTTGCCGGCGCGGGCGGCATTGACCAGGGCGTCGACCACCGCCGAGCCGGGCCCGGTGCGGTAGAGGGTCTGCTTGATCGCCAGTACTCTGGGGTCGGCGGCGGCCTGGCGCAGGAAGTCGATCACCGGGACGAAGGACTCGAATGGGTGGTGCAGCAGCAGGTCACCCTTGCGCAGCACCTGGAAGATATCGGCGGCATGGGAGAGACGAGAGGGCATCCCGGGGGTGAAGGCGGTAAAGTTGAGGTCAGGGCGATTGACCCGATCCGGCAGGCTCATCAGTCGGTTGAGATTGACCGGGCCGTTGACGGTGTAGAGGGCATCGGCCTCAAGTTCAAACTGATCGAGCAGGAAGCCGCTCAGCTCGTCGGGGCAGTTGTCGGCCACCTCCAGGCGCACCTCGTCGCCAAAGCGGCGTGAGCCGAGCTCCCCCTCCACGGCGCGTAGCAGGTCATCCACCTCCTCCTCGTCTACAAATAGGTCGGAGTTGCGGGTGACGCGAAACTGGTAGCAGCCCAGTACCTTCATACCGGGGAAGAGGTCGTCCACATGGGCGTGGATGATGGAGGAGAGAAAGACAAAGTCGTTACCCTCTCCCGGCAACTTGATCAGGCGTGGCAGGGCGCGCGGTGCCTGTACCACCGCCATGCCGCTGGTGCGGCCGAAGGCGTCTTTGCCCTTGAGCTGGACGATGAAGTTGAGGCTCTTGTTGAGGATGCGCGGGAAGGGGTGGGCCGGGTCGAGCCCCATCGGGCTGAGGATGGGGGAGAGCTCCTGCTCGAAGTACTCCTTGATCCAGCTCGCCTGCTCCTCGTTCCACTCCTGACGCTTGATGAAACGGATCCCCTCGCGCTCCAGTTCGGGCAGTAGTACCTCGTTAAGGACCCGGTACTGTTCCGCCACCAGCTCGTGTGCCTCGATGCTGATCCGTGAGAGCTGCTCCTGCGGGGTGAGGTTGTCCGGTCCCGCCTGTACCGAATCGAGTGCCGCCCGCTGGATCAGTCCGGCGACGCGGATCTCGAAAAACTCATCGAGATTAGAGCTGGAGATGCAGAGATAACGCAGCCGCTCGAGTAGGGGTATGGACTCATCCATGGCCTGCGCCAGCACCCGCAGGTTAAAGGCGAGCAGGCTCAGCTCTCTATTGATGTAGAGCTCAGGTAGTTTAAGGTCGGGGCTGTTCATCTCATCGCGGAGCATTACACGGGGCCTTGTCGTTATTGCTGGTTCGTATTTAAGTATATGACAATGTGACGAGGAGTTCTGTCAGCCGCGTCACGGGGAGAAACCTCACCATGGTAGAATCGACAATTTAAGGTTCTGATAACAGCCCAATGTCCGACAACGACTATCATCAGCGCTTCGGCGGCATCCAGCGACTCTACGGCACAGCAGGGGCGGAGGCGATCCGCAGCGCGCATATCTGCGTGGTCGGCATCGGCGGGGTCGGCTCGTGGGTAGTGGAGGCGCTGGCGCGCAGCGGCGTCGGTGCCATTACCTTTATTGATCACGATGACATTGCCGCCAGTAATACCAATCGCCAGTTGCACACCCTGGTCGATACCTATGAGCGATCCAAATCGGAGGTGATGGCCGAGCGGGTGCGGGCGATCAATCCGGAGTGTCATGTGAATGCAATCGATGACCTGTTGAGCGAGAACAATATCGAAAAATATATTTCGCTCGACTTTGATTATGTGATTGATGCCATCGACTCAATTCGCCACAAGGCGGCTCTGATCTACTACTGCCGACGCAACAAGGTGGCGATCATCACCACTGGCGGGGCGGGGGGGATCACCGACCCGACGCGTATCGAGATCACCGATCTGAGCCGCACCCACAACGACCCGCTCGCCGCCAAGGTGCGTCATCGCCTGCGCAGTGATTATGGCTTTAGCAAGAATCCGCAGCGACGCTTTGGCATCGACTGCGTCTTCTCCACCGAGCAGCATCGCTATCCGAAGGCTGACGGCACCGTCTGCCAGCGCAAGCCGGGGGTGAAGGGGGCGACGCTGGATTGTAACTTCGGTTACGGCTCCGCCACCTTTGTTACCGCAACCTTCGGTTTTGTTGCGGTGTCGCGTGTGCTGCAGAAGATTATCGAGCGCGCTTCACGTAGCAGTTAGTCGACTATTTCCACGGATAGTAGAAGAAGAGGGTCACCTCGTTGCCCTCATCCCCCATGGCGTAGTCGGCACGATAGACACTGCCCGAGGCGGTAAGCATGCGTGCACCGATACCGTAACTGGTGCGCCTTTCGTCCCACAGATTGTTACGGCTCTCGGCAACGGTGGCGGTCTCGGCAAAAAAGGCGAGTTGCACTGAGGTGGTGACATCCTTCCAGATGAAGTAGTCGAACGGCTCGGCGTCACTAATAAAGTTCATCCGGTACTCCGCCCCGAAATAGGCCATGTGGGCCCCCTGAAAGCGGTTCATCGGATAGGAACGCAGGCGGTTGTTGCCGCCCAGGCTGGTGGCGGTACCGTTGCTGCGCTGATCGATGAAGGTATCGACCAGCTCCTGCTCGGCCTGCAGACAGGCGGTGTCGAGGGGGGGGCAGTTAAAGCCCAGTTCGGCCCGGATCGCGGTCGGGTCGGTGACCCCCTCTGAGGTGACAAAGGCGTTGGACTGGTAGTAGTTAAGCGCCAGGGTGTCGTGTGCGCGCATCGGTAGATAGAGCTCCGCCGAGGAGTCGATAGTAAAGAAATCGGGGTCCCGGTCGGTTTGCGCCGGGTTGCTGCGGTAGGCCAGCTTTGCCCGCAGGCCGTTGCGTGGGTCGAGGTAGTCGTCGGTCAGATCCAGGGTAATGTCGTGGACCCAACTGCTCGACTCCTGACCGTAGGGGGGGGAGAAGCTGCTGATGATTTTGCCATTTTTGTCGCGGATGGTGGTGAGGGCAAATTCGGAGTTGTTGTGAGAGGTATGGAACTCCAGACGACGATCATAGAGCGACAGGGTGAGTCCCAGGCGTTGCTCGTCGGCCTGGGAGACCTCGACGATGTTGTACTCATCCTTGCCGCTGTTCATGCCGCGAATTTTGTAGTTGTTGACCGCTGCCTTGGTGATGCGCTGATCCATGGCGTTGAGAAAGATCATACGCTTGTAGAGCGGGAACTCATCTACCTGACCAACCCACCCCTCGGCATCCCCCTCTACCCGTGTGATGAAGGCGTCAGTGGTGGAGTTGAAGATGTTGGTCAGGTAGCCCATCAGAAAGAATCCCTCCCCGACTCCGGGAATGCTGTAGGGGAGGGGCACCAGCAGATAGCCGTTCTCTTCTGGAAACTGATCCTTGCGCCGTTCGGGGGAGATTTCGAGTGAGCTGGCAATGGTCAGTTGCGGCAACAGGAGGATGAGGAGGAGATTGCCGATTAAGCGAGTGAGTTTCATCATTAAACATCCATGGAGAGAAGCAGTTATCGCTGCGAGTGTGCTTCACTATTGACTGCTTATCAAGTGTTACGTTACGTAACAAAACTGCTATTCTTGCGTGATGAGAGACGATTCAAGACACGAGCCTGGCCATGACAGGGTGATCCTGCTGCTGCTGTTTGCCCTGTTTTTGCTGCTCTCACCGCTCCTCGCCTGGTGGGCGGCAGACGACAGCCCGTGGTACGCCCCTTACCTTGTCTGGGCACTACTGATTGCACTGACCTATATGGTGCGCCGCCATCTCACCCGCAAGGCGGAGGCAGAACAGCGTGACGATTGAGTTGTGGCAGCTCTTTCTGGTGGGTATCGGCTACCTGCTGCTGTTGTTCCTCATCGCCTATGCCGCCGATACCGGTAAGTTACCGGCTCACTGGGTACGTCACCCGATAACCTATGTGCTTTCGCTGGGGGTTTACGCCACCTCCTGGAGTTTCTACGGTAGCGTCGGTTTTGCAGCGAGCCAGGGCTACAACTTTCTTACCATCTACCTTGGCGTCACCCTCGCCTTCATGCTGGCGCCCGTATTGCTGCAGCCGATCCTGCGTCTTACCCGTGAACATCAGCTCTCCTCGCTGGCCGACCTCTTCGCCTATCGCTATCAGAGTCAGCTTGCCGGGGTGCTGGTCACCCTCTTTATGCTGGCCGGTACCCTTCCCTATATCGCATTGCAGGTGCGTGCGGTCACCGAGTCGATACAGGTGTTGACCCTGGAGGAGGCCCCCGCACTGCTGGCATTAGGGTTCTGCCTGAGCGTTACCCTCTTTGCGATGCTGTTTGGTGCCCGCCATATTACGGCGCGCGAGAAGCACGAGGGGCTGGTGCTGGCGATCGCCTTTGAGTCGTTGGTCAAGCTGCTGGCGCTGCTGGCGGTGGGTGCCTTTGCCCTGTTCGGCGTATTTGGTGGCCTGGGGGGGATGGAGCGGTGGCTGGATGCACACCCCGAGGCCCTCGAGTCTCTCTACCGGCCGGTGCGCGAGGGCTCCTGGGGCACGCTACTACTGCTCGCCTTTTCTGCGGCATTTCTGTTACCGCGGCAGTTCCATATGACCTTCACCGAGAATCTGGATGAGCGTGCACTCGGTAGTGCTAGCTGGGGCTTTCCCCTCTTTCTGTTGCTGCTCAATCTGGCGATCCCGCCGATCCTCTGGGCGGGTAATTACCTAGAGGTGGACACCTCCCCCGACTTCTATGTCCTCGGTATTACCCTGGGTGGCGGCTCAAATCTGCTTCCCATACTCACCTTTGTGGGCGGTCTCTCGGCGGCCAGTGCGATGATCATCGTCACCACCCTGGCGCTTGCCTCCATGTGCATGAATCACCTGGTACTGCCAGCCAGCTTTCCGCCGATGCTCAGACCCGAGACCAATATCTATAGCTGGCTGCTATGGGGCAAGCGTCTGTTGATCACCCTTATCATTGGCGCCGGATACGCCTTCTACCTGGTGCTGGAGCACAATCAGGGGCTGGTGCAACTGGGGCTGATCTCGTTCGTCGCGGTGGCGCAGTTCCTCCCCGGTATTGCCGGGCTACTCTACTGGCGCCGCGCTACCCGCGCCGGTTTTATCGTTGGGCTACTGGGCGGCGGCGGCGTCTGGGCTGGTGCACTGCTGCTGCCACTGCTGGAGCGCTCCGGTCTTATCGCCTTTGGTTTTGATCACGGTATCGGCTTTAACAGTGATGAGCCGTGGCAGAGCAGTACCCTCTGGTCGCTCTCGGTCAACACCTTGCTGTTTGTCGTGGTCTCATTGCTCACCCGCCCCAGTGAGGCGGAGCAGGAGGTAGCTAATGCCTGTTGCAAGGAGAGCCTCACCCCGCCAGGTGGTCGACCGGTAGCGGTGTCGATTCAGCAGATTGAGGAGCAGCTATCACAGCTCATCGGCCCCGAGATGGCGCAGCAGGAGGTGGACCGTGCCCGTGCCGATCTGGGGTTGCTGCATACCGAATTGCGTCCCGATACCCCCGGTGCCGATCTCGCCCGACTACGTCAGCAGATCGAGCGTAACCTGTCGGGCCTGGTCGGGCCAATGCTGGCACGGATGATCGTCGATGAGCGGCTGCAGCTCGACCCGCAGGCGCGCCACGCCCTCTCCGATACGGTGCAGTTTGTCGAACAGCGGCTGGAGGCCTCCAATATCCGTCTGCGAGGCCTCGCCGCCGAGCTCGACAACCTGCGCCGTTACCACCGTCAGGTGCTGCAGGACCTCCCGTTGGGGGTCTGTTCAGTGGGGCCGGGACGCCATCTGGTGAGCTGGAATAGTGCGATGGCCCGACTCTCCGGCCTCGCCGGTGATAAGTTACCAGGGGTGCCCCTCGCCGACCTGCCAGAACCATGGAGCGGGCTACTGAGTCGCTTCTTGCAGAGTGATGAGCCACAGCTACGCCATCTTCGCCTGCAGCTGGGAGGGGAGACCCGTGTACTTAATCTCCATAAATCGGCTATCGATGACCCGGCCGGTCGCGCCCTGCAGGATAGCGGTAGCGTTATTCTGATTGAGGATCTTACTGAATTACACACCCTGGAGGAGGAGCTGACCCACAGTGAACGCCTTGCCTCCATCGGGCGACTGGCCGCCGGGGTGGCCCACGAGATCGGTAACCCGGTCACCGGCATCGCCTGTCTGGCGCAGGATCTGTTGCAGGAGCCGGAGGAGGGGGAGTTCAGGCAGCAGGGGCTGGAGCAGATCCTGGAGCAGACCAGACGGATCAGCAACATCGTACAGTCGCTGGTCGGCTTCAGCCATGGCGGCACCCTGCACGACCACACCCCCGAACCGGTCGAGTTGTGCGGCTGCGTTGAGGAGGCGCTGCAACTGGTACGCCTTAGCCATAGCGGTAAGCAGTTGGAGAGCCGCATCGATTGCCCTGCACCATTGGAGGTGAGTGGTGATCGCCAGCGATTGATCCAGGTCTTCGTCAACCTGCTCTCCAA
>JAOUQQ010000124.1 GCA_029879245.1 Chromatiales bacterium
ACTAGTGATAGCATCAACGCATTGCACCTGGTAGATGGGTGCAATGCACTACCCCGTCTCCCTCACCACCACCCTCTCAATCTCTCCCAAACACTCCCGAACCTCCCGTCCCTCACAACTGATCGGTGCGAAGCTCTCTACTGTGGCGTTACCCCTTAACAGGGCAGGTAGGAAAACATCGCCCTCTGCACGTACGCCGTCGATGCGGGCGGGATAAATTTCACACCCAGCCAGCTGCGCCAGTTTGACCGCACCCGACTTCATCTTGCGCGGCGGGTCGCTCTCCAGGTGAATGGTGCCGTGAGGAAAGATGCCGACTACCTCGCCCGCCTGCAGCGCCTTGAGTGCCTCACGAAAGGCGCGTTCGGGTTTTCCTGATCGGTCGACCGGGATGCAACCGGAGACGCGGAACATCCATTGCAGACCGAAGCGGTAGTACTGTTCGCTGGCAACGATAAAGCGGATCGGACGTCTGCTGGAGGCGATCAACAAAAAGGGGTCGATGCCGGAGATATGATTGGCGACGATGATGGCCGGGCCGCTCTCGGGCAATTGTAACCTACTGCTTTTAAGTCGGTGGTAACGGTAACAGAAGATACGACCAAAACCGTCAATGCGGTTGACCCAGCGACTACCCCAGTCGGCCTCTGCAGCCCGCTCAAAGAGACGCAGCAACCACCAGGTGAGAGACAGCAGGATAGCGGTAGTGACAAGGAGTGTGATCAGTGTGCCATCCATATCGTCGCCTCTCCCCGGTTACTTTTTCTGGTAGACCTTGCGCTTAAAGAGGTCGTTGCGACGGCTAACTAATCGATCAAGAAAGAGCATTCCATCAAGGTGATCCATCTCGTGCTGTATGGCACGCGCCTCGAAGCCTTCGCAGTGATACTCCTGTTCATTGCCGTCGAGGTCCAGCGCCTTCAGGGTGACCGCCTCGGCGCGGATCACATTGCCGGTATAGTCGGGTACCGACATGCACCCCTCGCGCCCCACTACCATGCCGTCCCATTGGGTGATCTCGGGATTGATGAGAAAAAGTCTGCCGTGGTTAGGCACCGGCTTGCGTGTCTTCGAGCAGTCGACAATCACAATGCGCTGAAAGCGCCCCACCTGCGGTGCGGCGATGCCGACCCCGCCGGGTCCGGCATCCATCGTCTCTTCAAGGTCCGCGATAAAGGTGCGCACTTCGTCGTCTATAGCCCCGACCGGCGTTGCCTCCTGCTTCAGACGCTCATCGGGATAGGTAAGGATCTCCAGTACCGCCATGTCACCTACCCGATCAGGGTTTCGATCGACTCCAGCTGTGCCTCGATGCCGTCACTGGTGACGATATCGAGGGCCGACTGCAGCGCCTCTATACCTTCGGCGGCGTGACCTTCGATCTGCATGATGTAGATCGGTTTCTGCTCAGTGCCGGCGACGCTGCTCTCCATGTCGAGGATGTGCAGACCCGCCTCAGCCAGGGCGCCGGTGATGCGGGCGACGATACCGGCACGGTCAGCGCCGTAGACGGTGATGCGCACGTCGGGTTCCAGGTGGTGGTGCAGCTCTGCGTCGATACGATCGATGTGGCGGTGCAGCCCCATCGAGTCGGCCACCGGCTCCAGCATATCGTCGAGCCCCTTTTTATTCCCCTCATACTCCACCATCAGCATGATGGTGAAGTTGCCCCCCAGGCGCATCATGCTCGCCTCACCAAGGTTGCAACCGCCGTCGAACAGGGCGGCGCTCACATGGGCAACGATGCCGGGGCGATCCTTTCCGACCAGGGTCAACATGTACCAGTGGCTCATGGCGGGGCTCCTTTAGTGCAGGGTTGAGTGGGCCAGGTAGATGACACCAATGCCCAGGGCGATCAACACCATCTGCTGGGTGGTAGCGGTCAGCTGGCTGCGCTTGTGCAGGCCGGGGATGAGATCGGCCACCGCGATGTAGATGAAACTGGAGGCGGCTATCGCCAGCACGTAGGGGAGCAGGTGCTGCGCCTCATCCAGACTGTAGAAGGCGAGCAGCGCACCCACCAGGGTCGCCAGGCTGGCGATAATGTTATAGGCGAAGGCGCGGGCACGGCTAAAGCCGCTGTGCAGCAGGATGGCGAAGTCACCCACCTCCTGCGGGATCTCGTGGGCCGCCACCGCCAGTGCGGTGACGATACCCAGATGGGTGTCGACCAGAAAGGCGGCGGCGATCAGCACCCCGTCTACGAAGTTGTGCAGGCCATCCCCAATGAGCACCATCGCACCGGTGCTCCCCTTGCCATCACTGTGATGATGATGGTGGTGGTGCTCCTCCAGCGCCGCCTCCGGGGTGTGGGCCTCACAGCTTGTGGAGTGGCAGTGGCGCCACAGCACCATCTTCTCCAGCAGGAAGAAGGCCATCAGGCCGAGCAGCACGGTGAAGGTAATGTCGTGCACATCCCCCTCGGAGAAGTTGATAGCGTGGGGTAGCAGCGCCAGAAAGGCGGCCGCCAGCAGGGCGCCGATGGCGAAGCTGACCAGGTGCGGGAGCATCCGCTCACGCCAGTGGTCGGGGACGAGCAGAAAGAGCGAGGCGGCAAGCACGCTCAACACTCCGCCCAACAGGCTGAAGATAACGACTAGCGTAAGGAGCTCGAAATGATCGCTGTGCAGATGTTCCATGAATGAAGCTTATTCTGTGATCAGGGCGGGCATGATACCGCAAATGGCAGCCCGCTCTTCAAGATTATTATTCCAGCCAGATGAGTGAAGCGAGGCGCCCGGTCTCCCCGTCACGGCGGTAGGAGTAGAAGCGCTCCGGGTCACTGTAGGTACAGAGCTCTCCGCCATAGACCCGATTAACCCCGCAGGCGGCGAGACGCTGGCGCGCCAGCCGGTAGATATCGGCCAGCCACTTCCCCTCTCCCTCTGGAACAAAGGCGGCGTTCGCCGCCGCGTCGTGCGAGACAAAGGCCTCACGCACCTCCTCCCCCACCTCAAAGGCTGTTGGGCCGATGGCAGGCCCAAGCCATGCCATCAGCTCACTACCACTCCCCATCGCCTGGACGCTACTCTCGATCACTCCGTTCAGTAACCCACGCCACCCGGCATGCGCCGCCGCCACCCGAGTCCCCGCCGCATCGCACAGCAGCAGCGGCAGGCAGTCGGCGGTGAGTACCGCGCAGACCACGCCGGTTTGATCGGTAAACTGCGCATCGGCCTCGATGGGGGCATCAACCTTAGAGGCATCACAGCAGCGGATGCCGTGCACCTGACTGAGCCAGCGCGGCTCGGCGGGGAGGTTCAATTCCAGACAAAGGCGACTGCGATTCTCGCTCACTGCGGCGGGATCGTCCCCCACATGGTCACCGAGATTGAGGCTCTCGTAGGGGGGAAGACTCACTCCGCCCCGCCGCGTGGTGGTAAATGCACGCACACCTGAAGGAGCCGGCCAATTGGGGGTGATGACGGAAATAGTCATCTTGCCTCAGACTCCTTGAGGTCCTGGCGCAACACCGCCAGCAGCTCTTCTATATCCTCCGGAAGCGGCACCTGCCACTCCATATATTCGCCACTGGATGGGTGGAGTAGACCCAGGCGTGAGGCGTGCAGCGCCTGGCGCGGGAAGCGGCGCAGGGTCTCCTGCAACTGCTCGCCGCTGGCGGGTGGGATGCGCAGGCGGCCGCCATAAACCGGGTCACCCACCAGCGGATATTTCATGTGGGCCATGTGAACACGGATCTGGTGGGTGCGCCCCGTCTCCAGCTTCACCTTGATGTGGGTGTGGGCACGAAAGCGCTCCGCCACCCGGTAGTGAGTGATCGCCTCCTTGCCACCGCGTACCACCGCCATCCGCTTGCGATCCACCGGGTGGCGGTCAATCGGCTCATTCACCCGCCCGCCGCCGGTAAAGATACCGTTAACCACCGCATCGTACTCACGGGTGAGGGAGCGCTCCTGTAGCTGCTCTACCAGGCTGGTCTGTGCCTCCAGGGTACGTGCCACCACCAGCAGGCCGGAGGTGAGCTTATCGAGGCGGTGAACGATACCCGCGCGCGGCACCGCGGCGAGGTTGGGGTCGTGATGCAGCAGCGCGTTGAGGAGGGTCCCCTGCCAGTTGCCCGCTGCGGGGTGGACCACCAGCCCCGCCGGTTTGTTGATAACGATAATCGCCTCATCCTCATAGACGATATCCAGGGCGATCGGCTCGGGCTCAAAGCGCTCATCGCGCTCCAGCTCCACATTCAGGGTGATCCGCTCGCCACCAATCACCTTGTCTCGCGGCTTGCGCTGGACACCATCCACCAGCACCTTGCCATCTTTCAGCCAGGCGCTGAGGCGCGAGCGTGAGTAGTCGGCGAACAACTCGGCCAGCACCTGATCGAGGCGTTTACCGGCCAGTTCAGGCGGTATCTCGGCGCTGAGGTTCAGCACCTCATTCTCGCCATTGTCGTTACTGTCGTTTATTCCGGAGGGAGCCATGGGTATACTTGCACTTTCTCAGGATAATACCTGATCAATCATAGAAGAGCTGGATCCTATGCGTTTAATCAAACACCTGTCCATTATTTCCCTGTTAGCACTGCTATTCGGCTGCTCTGCCATCAATGAAGACCCGCAGGCAGACTGGAGTGCCGAACAGCTCTATCAAGAGGCCAAGGAGGCGCTGGATAGCGGTGATTATGAACGCGCCATTAGCGGCTATACCAAGCTGGAGTCGCGCTATCCCTATGGTCGCTACGCCCAGCAGGCGCAACTGGAGACCATCTACGCCCACTATCGCGCTGATCAGGTGAGTTCCGCCGTGGCTGCTTCCGACCGCTTCATCAAGATGCACCCGCGACATCCCAGTGTGGACTACGCCTACTACCTGCGCGGCCTGGCCACCTATGATCAGACCAGAGGGTTTCTTACCGGCTTCTTCGATATGGACCCCGCAAAACGCGACCCGGCCGGGGTGCGTGAGTCTTTTAACCACTTCAAAGAGCTGGTCACCCGCTTTCCCAATAGCCGCTACACCCCCGATGCGATGAAACGCATGACCTCGCTGCGCAACACGCTGGCCCAACATGAGGTACACGCTGCCGAGTACTATCTAAAGCGCGGTACCTATCTGGCCGCCGCCAACCGGGCCAAATATGTGCTGGAGAACTACCAGAAGGCCGAGGCGATCCCCAATGCCCTGGTCGTCATGGTCAAGGCCTATCGCAAACTGGAACTTAATGACCTGGCCGCCGATGCCCTGCGGGTACTGCAGCTCAACCACCCGTCACACCCGGGGCTTACCGAGTTGCAACAGGAGAGATCGGCACCATAACTGACAGGGGGTGATCACCATGTGGGACTTCTTCGAAACAGTTCGCCACCGCCATTCGGTACGTAAATTTCGTACCGATCTACCGGTTGAGGTGGAGAAGCTTCACGCCATTCTGGAGATGGCCTGCGCCGCCCCTTCGGCGGGAGACCTTCAGTCCTACCACATCTACGCTGTGCAGGATGCTGTCAGGCGCGAACAGCTCAACGCGGCAGCCAATAACCAGCCGTTTATTGCAGAGGCACCACTCTCTCTCGTCTTCTGCAGTGACCGGTTGCGTGCCGGTCACAAATACGGGGAACGGGGTGAGACCCTCTACGCCCTGCAGGACGCCACCATCGCCGCAGCTTATGCGCAACTGGCGATCGTCGCCGCCGGACTGGGTTCGACCTGGGTGGGTCACTTCAATGAGGAGAAGGTGAAGGAGTCACTGGGGATCGCGGCAGAGCTGACGCCCGTGGCGATCCTCTGTGTGGGATATCCGGCAGAACTGCCAGAAGAGACACCCCGCCGACATCTCGACGAGGTGGTGACTAAGTTATAACCTAAATCGCCTCCGGCCCCTCTTCGCCGGTACGGATGCGGATCACCCGCTCCACATCGGAGACGAAGATCTTGCCATCACCAATCTTGCCGGTACGTGCCACGCCGACGATCGCCTCAATACACTGCTCTACCATATCGGCAGCTACCACCAACTCAATCTTCACCTTGGGCAGGAAGTCGACCACATACTCGGCACCGCGATAGAGTTCGGTATGTCCCTTCTGACGGCCAAAGCCCTTCACCTCGGTGGCGGTCATGCCGGCAACACCGATCTCAGA
>JAOUQQ010000050.1 GCA_029879245.1 Chromatiales bacterium
TGGCGGCCAGTATATTGTTAAATTCATGCGCCACACCGCCTGCCAGTGTTCCAAGGGCCGTCATCCGTTGAGCATGCCGCAGTTGTTGTTGAACCCTGATTGTCTGTCGCCTCTCCCGGTAGACAACTGAATAGACATAAACCACTAACAGAGAGATCGCGACATTAATTAGCATGCTTCCCACCAACCAGGTCGTATCGCTGATCGGCGCCTTCAGATAGGCACGCAGTAGCCAGCTATTACCAGGCACCTCGATGGCATAGGAGAGCATGACATCTTCATGAAACTCCGATGCCGCTGTCTGCGAAAAGTGTTCGGTCTCCATCACCACACCCTCATCGCTCCACTCCGTCTCCAGCGCAACGATCTGATACTCAAAACCTCTTTCATGAACCGCAGACATATGGAGCGTCTCAACTAGCGTCTCCATCCGGATAAGAACAGTGGCAAAACCCCAGAACCTCTCACCATCCTCCTCTGGTATGAATATCGGCACCCTCCCGATGAGGCCCCGCCCACCCTGAATCAAATCGAGCGGACCGACCAGCACCATCTCACGTCGTTCAATAGCGGCACGCGCCCCCTTTTCTCGGCTCCTGTCGGTAAACAGATTGTGGCCTATCGCCTTCTCATTACCCGGTAGAGGATAGATGTAGGTCACGACACCATCGGGGGCTAGTTGCAGATTATCGATACCACCCACACTATGGATAATATCTTCGGCGACCACCTCAAACCGATTGAGATCAAATGACCCCTGACGTACCAGTGTGGCGAGGGCATAGGGGGCGAACAGGGAACGTCCAAGCTGGTGTTGCAGATGCTGTACCTCGTGTTGAAGAAACATCTGCCCCTCCTGCGCGGCCCGCCTGTCCATGACCGATTTTCCCCAGTACGAGAGCAACATGAGAATGAGGAGTGTGACTGGAAAAATCAGCAAACTTTCACGCCCCATCTTATACACCACTCAATCCCCCATAGAATTTAATACAATATGTGGCGCCCGTGCGGGGCAAAATCAAGGTCTCTTGATGGGCGTTTTGTGAACAGCAACCGGTACCATCTGCTCAAGCACAATCTGCGAAGGCGTGACGTTAGCCCGGCAGGCGATTGCCTCCACCCCCGCTTCAATGGCCAGGCGAAGAGTCTCACCATAGAGCGGGTCAATCTCGTCGGCAGGGCGCACCGCCTCAACATCACCCCGCTGCACACAGAAGAAGATCACCCCGCGGCCCCCTTGCGCCACTACCCCCATCAGCTCTCGCAGGTGTTTGGTGGCGCGGCTGCTTACCGCATCGGGGAAGTAGCCGTAGCCCTGCTCATCGCAGGTAGTGACATTCTTGATCTCCACATAGCAGTCACGGCCATCGGCATGGCCAGAAAGGAGCAGATCGATACGGCTCCCCTCCTCCCCATACCTCACCTCCTGACGAATCGATGAGTAACCCTGCAGTTCGCTCACCACACCGCCCTCAATCGCCTCGCGCACCAGTCCATTGGTGATCCCTGTATGGACCCCCACCATCACCCCCTGCAGGTTCTCGGTCACCTCCCAACTGTAGCGGTATTTGCGTTTGGGATTTGCCACATCACGCAGATAGACGGTAGAGCCGGGCTCGGCGCAGCCGGTCATCGCCCCGGTGTTGGGGGTGTGGACGGTGATCTCCTCACCCGTTGGCAGGGTGACATCGCCAAGGAATCGCTTGTAGCGACGAATCAGCGTAGCGGGCTGTAGTGGGGGGAGCATGATCATTTAAGTGGCTAAGTAACGGTATTGATAAGAATTTCATTATACACACGCAGTAAATTTGCAGATATCTATCGAAATATGCCCAGCAGTTCACATTAAGAGAGATAAATAGCGGACTACTATTTGGGGAAACGATCACAGAATCGTCTCGGCTGCATCTTTATGGATACCGGAACGGGGGAGCGGATGTCAAATAGCCATATTGTATCGGTACTGGTGGTCGACGATGACCTGATCCACTGCCGTTTCATGGAGAGCTCACTCAAAGAGCACTACCACGTTCACTGTATCCACTCGGTCAGCGAGGCGATTGACTCACTCTCCGAGGGCGAGTTACAACCTGAAATTATCCTTCTTGATTTTAATATGCCAGGAGCAGATGGCCGCGAACTGATCTATGCCTTAAAGGATAACCCCAAAATTCGCCACATCCCTTTCATCTTTGTCACCTCCGAGAGCGACCCATCCCTGCAGGAGCAGACTCTCGGACTGGGTGCGGTCGACTACCTGATCAAGCCGATTCAGGCAGGCATCCTTAAACGTAAAGTCGATAACCATATTCGCAACCATCAGAAAAATAGTGCGCTCTATAAGCGCAACAAGCTACTGAACAACCAACTGACCGACACCATTCAGGAGTTGCAGGTAGTACAGGATGTCACCATCATGGCACTCGCCACACTCACCGAGGTGCGCAACGCAGAGACCGGTGATCACATCTGGCGCACACAGGAGTATGTAAAGGTTCTGGCACAGTTACTACGCCAAAGCGAGCGGTATTGTGAGACCTTGACAGAGCGCGACATCTACCTGATGTACAAGAGCGCCCCCCTACACGACATCGGTAAGGTAGGAATACCCGATGAGATCCTCAGTAAACCCGCCGCACTAACTGCCGATGAGATTGAGGTGATCAAGACCCATCCCCTGATCGGCTTCAACGCTCTGAGTCACGCTGAAAGCCTCTACCCTGACACACAGAGCAGCTTCCTTAAATATGCCCGGGAGATCTGCTGCTCTCATCATGAACGGTGGGATGGCAACGGCTACCCCCATGGTCTGGTGGGTGATGAGATCCCCCTCTCTGCCAGAATCATGGCGATTGCCGATGTTTATGATGCCCTGGTATCAGAGCGCGCCTACAAAGATGCAATGCCGCATGAAGAGGCTGTCAGTTACATCTGTGGTCAGAGCGGTGCCTCCTTCGACCCCTATATTATTGGCCTGTTTGAGAAGAACCATCTGGAATTCAAGGCGATCGCGGCAGTCAGTGAGGAGTTCGCATCTAACTATTCACCCATGTCCATCGCGTAGGTCGTCACACTTCATTAAGTGTCTTTTTCACTACGCTTACGTACATTTGATCCTCATGGGCGATGTGACTAATCAACCAGCGCTGTAAAAAGTTCAACAACTCCTTTGTCACATACCCCCCCGCATCAAAACGCTGCTGCAAAGAGTCTAAACGTTGTGTAAATCGATGATGGGTACGAACATGAGATTCAGCAAACTTGAATCCTGCCTGTTCCAGTAATGACTCTTCATAACTAAAGTGGTTAGTCACATAGTCCTGAATGCGCCGCAAAATCTCCGTCACCTCTGCATGGTCACTACCGTGCGTCGCCACCTCAAGACGATTAATGAGTGTAACGATCTCCCTGTGCTGCGAATCAATGGCCTCAATGCCTGTGTCATATCCCGATTGCCATTCAATTTGCGCCATCTTGCTCTCACTTTTTTATTTGTTTATAGCCCCTTCTTTTGCAATATCCTTCTCACGTTTTCAGGGTTAAGTGCGATTAAAATGTAACATAAAATTTACAAATTGCTACATGACCCACGTCACTTACCACCCTCCTTCGCCAGCACCTCAAAGCGGCGCACCAGCCGGTTCCCCTGCCCGTCTACCAATGTGAGTATATGCTGCCCCGGCAGCGGCAGCAGCGCCTGCTGGTGGAAGGTGCGGGTGGTGCCCAGGTACTCATCATCCAGGTGCCAGAAGAGGGTCGTCTCCCCCTCGCGGTGTACCGCCTCGAAGACGACGCGGCTCGGTGCACCGTCCAGGTCCACAGGCACATAGAGGCGTGTCCCCTCGGTCGGGTAGAGCAGCTCGATGGGGCTCTGCCCCTCCGCGGCCTGTTTCACACAATCGGGGCGAAACGGCGGCAGCGGACGGTAGTTGGGGAAGCGCTTGCGGTAGAAGTGGGCCTGCCCCGGCGGCAGGGTAAACCAGCTCACGTGGCGCATCTGTGACACCGCCTCACAGCCGCTGTGTACCCGCCAGCCACCGCTGCGGTCCAGGCTCACCGGCTGGTGATAGGGGCTCACCACCTCAAAGTGGCTGTTGTCGGGCAGCCACTGCGCTTCGCCCTCGCAACCGTTGATGGCAAGATAGCCATCAGCACGGCAGGTGGTCACCTCCTTCATCCGCCAGTAAGGCGGGGCGAACCACTCCCCCCCCAGCAGGCCGAAGATCTCGAACAACAGCGGTGCCGCCGCGCTGGTGCCGGTCAGCTCCGCCACCCCCTCGCCGCTGGCGTTGCCTGCCCACACCGCCACGGTATAGCCATCGTTGCTGCCGATGGCCCAGGCGTCGCGCAGGCCATAACTGGTACCGGTCTTCCAGGCGATGCGCCGGGCACTGCTAAACTGCCGCCACCCCGCCTCCGCCTCGGGTCGGTTCACCTCCAGCAACGCCTTTTGTGTCAGCCACGCCGCGCCGGGAGAGATCGCACCCTCCGCGGTGGATGTCGCCCCCTGCTCCATCAGCCACCGGGGGGTGCGAGAGCGGTCATCCCCGGCGCGCACCTGTGCCGCCAGGTTGGCGTAGGCGCTGGCCATCTCCCACAGCGTCACCTCCGCCCCACCCAGAATCAGCGAGAGACCATACTCATCGGGGGAGCGGAACAGGGTCGTCACCCCCAGCCGCTGCAGCGTGTCGTAAAAGCGCGCCACACCGTGACGACGCAACATCCGCACCGCCGGCACGTTGAGCGAGCGACTCAACGCCTCGCGCGCCTCCACCGCCCCGCGATAGGTTTTGTCGTAATTCTCCGGGATATAGCCGCCATACTGGGTCGGCAGATCGGGCACCAGCATGGTGGGGGTGATCTCCCCGGCATCGAGCATCGCCGCGAAGAGGAACGGCTTGAGGATACTGCCGCTGCTGCGCGGGCGTTGGACGAGGTCAATCGCCTGCCCCGACTCATCGCCGCTGCCGGCGCTGCCGTTGCCCACGTAGGCGACCACCTCAAAGCGGCGGTTGTCGATCACCACCGCCGCCACATTGCCGATCCGCTTCTCGTAGAGCCGCCTGCCGTGCTGCTGCACCAGCGTGGTGATGCGCCGCTGTAACCCGCTATCGAGGGTGGTGACAAAACGGCGCGAGTTGCCATGGCGCTGCACCAGCGTCTCCAGCAGGTGCGGGGCAACACGCGGCATCGCCTCGGGGCGCTGCGGCAGCGGCTCGTGCAGCGCCAGCTCATAGTCGAGCGGCGCAAGCAGCCCCAGACCATGCAGGCGTCCCAGCAACTGATCACGCTTCGCCTTTAGCGCCTCACGGTTGCGCCCCGGATGGATCAACGCCGGGTTGTTCGGCAACACCGCCAGCATGCACGACTCCGCCCAGCTCAGCGCCGAGGGAGCGCGTCCAAAATAGCGCCACGCCGCCGCCTCCAGCCCCACCACATTGCCGCCAAAGGGTGCATGCGCCGCGTAGAGGGCAAGGATCTCATCCTTGCTGTAGGAGAACTCCAGCCGCAGCGCCAGCAACGCCTCCTTCAACTTCTCAAAATAGGTACGTGAAGGATTACCGCGCGACAGACGAATCACCTGCATCGTCAGGGTACTGCCACCACTCACCACCCTGCCCTGCTGCATATTCAATTGAAGGGCACGCCCCAGCGCCAGCGGATCAACACCGGGATGGCTGTAAAAACGCTTATCCTCAAAGTGAATCAGGCACTGCTTGAATTTATCCGGCACCTCGGTGGTGAGCGGGAAACGCCACTGCTCGTCTTCTGAAATGCGAGCGCCTAACAGAGTGCCATTGCGGTCTTCGAGCAGAGAGGAATAGGTGGTGGTGAAGAGGGGGGATGGCAGGGAAAAGTAAAACCAGACGCCCAGCACCACCAGCAGGGAGAGGAGCTGCCAGCGGTGGGGTTTTAGGTGGGGGATTATGGTTGTTTTTTTTGTCACGGGGGATTGGGGTTTGGGTGTTAGGTTTGGTGGGTTACGCTACGCTAACCCACCCTACGCGCTGATAAATCTCCATTTCATGACTTTACATCTCCACACATCTTTTTCTTACTTCATTAAAATGATAACAGTGACTTCCATATCCTTTCATCAAAATTTCGTCACATCGCGGCTCAACACTCTCTAGTAGTGAGTTGAGGGCAGTAAGTGTGCTCGCAGAACAGCCTGCATTATTTACAAGCATCCGTATGCTGCTTTCCCATGCTCTAGCGACAAATCGGTCATCCAATGCCACCCGCTTCATCACAATCTCCATTCCGTTATAAGGAGAGTAACGTCGAAAACCTTTGTCATGCTTGAGTATGGCCGGGCTTCCAGCATTGCCTGGGCTGTACCCCTCAGCAAAAACTGTGATGTGAGGATCAGAAGTTCGGAGCTTGCCGGAAAGGTGACCGACAAATTTCAAAAAAAACCCCTCCAGATGGTAGTTGCCCTCCGCATCACTCACCGACTCCACTACGTGAATCGCCTTGCCATAAACATGCTCAAATCCCTGCGACTCCAACTGCCAGATGCCCACCACCACCGCCCCCGCTATCGGCTCGCCGGTTTCGGCATCAACAATCCGCCCCTCCACATCGGCGGAGGAGTAACAGGTTAACCACACAGTTAATAGAAACAGCAGGATCACCGCGGCGATGAAGCGGTTATCGATGAAGATCGACCCCTCCTTTTCATCTACCTTGATTATCTCTGACATCTGTCTCACTCCCTTTGAAACAATCGCGGAATTGTTGGGATTGCGGTGGGTTACGCTTCGCTAACCCACCCTACGGCTCTACGGTACCAACCGAATAGATACATCTTCCTTGTGAATGGCAGACTTTCTTTTATCAGCCTTAATAACAATTTTATCACTATCGATTGTTACAAATCCTTCATATCTATCACCCAAGGGAATTTCACCCAATTTTCGCACGATACTGCGTTTCCGCTGACATCTAATTGCGCTATCGCCTGATTCATAAACAAGACCACAATCGCTCTCCAAAGTTAAGAACAAAAGTCTATGCCACACGCCCATCCCGCAAGTTGATTCTGATGAATGGATAACATATACCTGATCAATCTTCCCTATTAAGTCATACCCAATCACAGGAGCATTAACTGGGTGCTTTTTTGAACACACATCTTTGCGTCGTAATACTACGTAAGGATTCCCGGAATTATGATACATCTGTAGATTTTCATGCTCCGTCTCGACGACATCAAAGTTACCAAAATATCGATTTGAGTTATTAGAATCATCAATATTGATGGCAACAACTTGATCACCTTCATCATTAACATTCGCACTGAGGTCTTCAATAATTGCTGGGTGAACAAACGGCTTTCTATCAAAGAAATACCGTTGTTCTCCATCAGCATTCACTGCGCGACAAAGAGTTAGCAGTGAGATAAGCAGTACAAAATTACTCGTATACTTCACTACTCCTTCACCACCTCAACCCACTCCCCCTTAACCCGCGCATGACGCGTCGCATCGTACATCGCCTCAACACCGATCGCAGGCTGGTAGAATCGCCCCAGGTAGGCGGCGTTGAGCAGTACGCTGAACTCCTTGCTCTTGCCCTCTTCCAGCGAGAAGTAGGTGTAGATACGGTCATCGCGGATATCCTGATGATCGATTCCGCTGGCCGCCTCGCCGTCGCCGGTGAGACGGGCGTTGTGGATCTCCCACCCTGCCGGGACGATGTGGCTGAGTGCCAGGTTCTCCAGTTTGCGGCGGGTGTTGTTGGTAACCTTGATGGTCGCCTTAAGATCGGTGCCCTGGGTGAGGCGCGAGATGTCGAGGCGGTTGCCCTTCGGGTCGCTGTAGCTGACGCGCAGGGTGAGCTCGTTCATGCTCTCCTGCTCCTCACCGGCGGGGGCTGCACCCTCGCTGACGATGGCGGCGTAGAGCACGCGCTCGGAGCGGTTCTCTACCTTGAACTCACTCCCCTCGATGGCGATGCCCTGCAGGTCCTGGCTGTAGTAGGCGGAGTCGTTCTCCCCCTCCACCTCGCTACCTTCACCGACCTGGTAGCTGAAGCGGTAGGACTTCTGCTCGTCGTTGCCGACAAAGCGCGCCATGGCGTTGAGCGAGAAGGCGAGCGACTGGGTGCTGTGCCACTTCTCTGAGGAGAGATCTTTTGCGATCTCATCGGCCAGTGCCTTCGCCTTGACCCCCTCACCGGCGAGGGTGAGGGCGTCGAGTGCGATGGCACGATCACGCAGGCGTGAGCCGTAGGTGCTCCCCTCCACCTCGTAGTCGAACAGGGAGAGCGGCGAGTCGATGAGATCGGTCGCCGCACCGGAGAGGCCGGAGAGCTGATACGCGGAGGCGAGCATACGTGCGCTGACCGAGTCGAGGTTGCTCTGCTCACGCATGCGGTTCATCGCCCCCATCTCCGGCTTGCCTGCCAGCGCCAGGGTGTAGAGGCGATAGCTCTGCCCCAGCATCGAGCGGTTGCCGCCGGTGACCCAGCTCTGGGCGTTGCGCTGCTGGTAGCCGACCCAGTCGGCCAGCATCTCGGGCGGTACCAGGTAGCCCGCCTTCTTCGCCTCAAGCAGGAAGTTGCCGGCGTAGGTGCTGCCCCAGTCATCGGCACCGGCACTGCTGCCGGCCCAGTAGCTGAAGCCCCCCTCAGAGGTCTGGAAGCCGCGCAGCTTCTCGATACCACGCTCAATGTTGTGGTCCAGCTCATCGCGCTGCGCCTTGTCGAGCTTTACCAGGGTCGGCAACGAGAGCTGCGGGAAGACCGCCGAGGTGGTCTGCTCGACACAACCGTGGGGATAGCGGATGAGGTAGCGCAGGCGGCGGTCGAGGTCGAGCGGCGGCGCGGTGGAGATCTCCAGCACGCTGCGGTTGGTCCCCTCGATACCGTGGGGTTTGATCGTCGTCTCCCACTCATCGCCCGGCTCGATCACCTCACGCTGGTAGCGGGTGGTGACCGGGTTGGCGCTGAGGATGTCGATATAGACCTCGGAGCTCGACTCAAACTTGCCGGCCTTTGCGACAAACTGCACGTGGCCCTTGCCCAGCTTCTGCTTGACCTTGAGGCGCAGGAAGCCGAGCTTCTCGCCGGGGCCGTCGAAGGCAACCCTCACCGTTGGCTCACCCACCACCTCGAAGTGGTCATCGGCCTTGATGGCAAGCTCCACCTCGCGGATATCGGGGTGGTAGGCGAAGAGCGAGACCGGCACCTGCAGCTCCTCCCCGGCACGCAGCACCCGCGGCAGGGTGGAGAGCATGGAGAGAGGCTCGCGTACGATCACCTCCTTCTCTGCCAGGCCGTAGGCCCCCTGCTCGCCCGCCACCACCATGGTACGCAGGGCACCGACGTAGTGCGGGACATCGACCTCATGGCTGGCGCTTTCGCCCGCCTCAAGCTGGAACGGGCCGAGGAAGCGGACCACCGGCGGGAAGCGGCGCTTTTTGGCCCCCTCCTCATCGTCGGCGTCGTCACTACCGCCGAGGGCGAGCAGGGTCTCCAGCTCGCCGCCGTAGGCACCGGCGACATAGTCAAACAGATCCCAGGTGGTGACCCCCAGCGCCTCCTTGCGGTAGAACTGCTTGTGCAGGTTGGGAGTCTTGAAGTTGGTCAGCCCCAGCAGCCCCTCATCGACCAGCGCCAGGGTGTAGGTCATGGCGCGGCCATTCTGCTCACTCACCTTGACGGTGGTGGTGGCGTTGGGGCGGATCTCCTCCTCCGCCTCAATCAGCGGCGTGAGACGGGTGGCCGGGTCGTTGACCTTAATGGCGGTCACCCCGTAGAGGCGGATCGGCCGGTCGTTCTGTTTCTCCCGGTGCGGCTGCAGCAGGGTGACACTGACATAGACATTGGGTGCCATCGCCTCGGTGATCGGCAGGCGCACCTGGGGTGCCTTGCCCGCTTCACCGGCTGAGAGTTGCAGCCAGCGCTGCTCGATGATGGCGCTACCGCTCTCTACCGTCAGCAGGGCGCGACCTTTAGCCCCCTCGGGGAGGGTGACGATCGCCTCTTCGCCCACCTCGTAGGTCGACTTATCGGCAAAGAAGTTGAGCACGTTGGCACCGCTGCTCCCCTCCTCCTGGGCACGACCCGCCCAGCCGGGCCAGTCGATGTAGAAGAGCTTACCGGTGCAGTGGCCGCCATCGGTGTCACAGGCGCGCAGCAGGTAGCGACCCCAGGCGGGGTATTTCACCTGGAAGCTCCAGCTGCCCATGCCATCCTCACCGGTCTCGACGGTGCCGTGGGCGATGCGATTGTGGTGGGATGACTGTGCATAGCGCGCCAGCGAGTCACCCGACTTGTCCCACCACCACTTCCAGTCGACCTTGTAGAGGCTCATCTCGATCTTGCCGACCGCGACCGGCTCCCCCTTGGCGCTGAGGGTGCCGATATTGACCTCGTGGTCGACATCGGTAAGCAGCATGCCGCGCATTTCATCCCCCCTGGGGGTCTTGATGCCGACATAACGTTCGAAGGGGTGGTAGTCCATGCCCTGGCTGGCGGAGCTGAAGGCGCCCCCCTGCTCGAAGACGCGGGAGAAGAAGGTGGCACGCAGCATGCCGGGGGCGATGTTGCGATCAACCTGTATACGGCTACTGAACGCCGCCACCCCGTCGCCGTCGAGCTTGCCCTCGAAGAGCATCTGACGCTCGCCGCTGAACTGGCGTGCCGGGTCGTCAAAGATGAGATCGGTAAAGCGCTCGAATTTGGTCGGACGTGCGTTGAGACGCAGCGCCACGTCGGCCTTCAGCCCCGAGGCCTTGGCCCCGTGTAGCCACTGTGAGGTGAGTTTGCCCGACTGTGCCTGGCCGGTGTGATAGAGCACCTCGTCACCAAAATCGAGGGCCATCTTGAGGCGATTGGGAACCACCGTCTCTATCTTCACGCTGCGGCTGAAGACACTCCCCCCCAGTGTCGCCTTCACCTGCCAGTTGCCGGTGGGGGCCTCCTCATCGGTACGCAGGGTGAAGGCGTAGAAATCGCCCACCGGCTCGCTGTTGGTGACGCTCTGTACTAGCACCCCCTTGGGGTTGTAGAGCTCCATCGTTACCGGATGGTTATCGGGGATGGTGTTCTGCCGGTCCTGCAGCACAAAGGTGAGGTGGAGTTTGTCGCCGGGACGCCAGACACCGCGCTCGCCGTAGATGTGACCCTTCAGCCCTTTGGTGACCCGCTGACCGCCCACATCGAAGTGGCTGGTCGGCAGAGCACTCCCCTTATTCAGCTTGAGGTAGCCGCGCTCGCCATCCTTCTCGGCGATGAGATAGAAGGGGGTATCGTCGAGCCTGATGCGGGAGAAGCCTTCGCCATCGGTCGTCGCCTCGGCCATCATGCGGTCCTGGAAGTTCATCACCCTGAGAGAGACGCCGGAGAGCGGCTGCGCCTCGCGCAGGTCGGTGGCGACTACCAGCATCTCGCCCGCCTCGCCCCGTTTGGCCAGCAGGCCGATGTTGGAGGCGAGGAAGTTGCGTTCGGCACGGGCGTTGCTGTCGTGGGCGAAGTAGGCGTCCTTACAGGGGTTCTGCCGGTCACTCCACTTGTAGCCGCCGGGGTTGTAGTACTCATCGGCGTAGTCCCAGCTACTGTCATCGTAGCGGGAGATATCGTCACGATTTTGCAGCTCACGCGCCTTTGGCAACGGCACCGCACTCTCCTCCTCGCTACAGGCGTAGAGGGAGTTGCCGCGGTCGATGGAGAGGGTGAGGCGGAACAGGCTGCCCGGATGCTTTGCCATCAACTCACTCACATCGAGGGCGTAGCGGTTCCACTTGTTCGACTCACTGCTCTCCATGTGGATAGTCTTGCGCCACAGGTAGCGACCGACACGATAGAGCTCCTCCTCGCCGTCGAGTTTGTTGCTCTGCAGGAACTGTCCCAGATTATCCTCAAAGACCTCAAAGGCGGTGACCTGGAAGGAGTGGACGTTGATCGCCTCCACCGGTACCGTCAGCTTCTCGTTGGCGGGGAGTATCACCCCCTGGCCGGCAAAACGGACCCCCGGCTTCTGCGCGGCAAAGACCACATTCTGGGTATAGGCGGTGACCAGCTTGCCGCCGCCACTCCCCTTGATGCCCGGTTCGATGGTCAGCTGCAGCTCGCCGCTCACCTCGCTCTGCGGATAGACCTTAAGGGTGCTGCCGTCGATGGCGGTGGTAAAGTCGGTATCGCTCAGGCGCACCATGCCGTTGAGGTTCTGCCCCTTATTGAGGGTGTCGGAGAAGTTGACGCTAATGTAACGCTGCTCCCCCTGCACCACCCGCACACCGGTCACGTTAAAGACCCCCTGGGCGGGGATCTCGATACGCTGCTCACCGCTGTTCTCGACCTTGATCGGTGAGCCGTTCCAGGCCACTACCAGGCTCCCCTCCTCGGTGCCGCGGGGGATATCGTTGAGCGAGAAGAGGTGGTGACGACCATCCTCGTTATGGACCCAGGTCGGTGCCACCTCCTTGCCATTAACACGCACCGTGATCGTCTGAGTGATCAGCTCCGGCAGCTCTTCATCCGCGGTGATTAATTCGGCGCTAAACTGGTAGATGTTTTTATCGGAAGGGTCGGCCTTAAGGCCGCGTATCGCCACCTGCAGGTCCTGCTTTTTTACACGAAACTTAAAGTGGTAATCATCCAGTGTTGCCGGGATCCCCTTGAGCCCCTCACGCTTAACCGTCACCAGAAATTCGGTGCCACTCTTTAGCGGCTCGTCGGGGATAAGCAGGATCTCGCGGCTATTGCTAAAGGTAACGGAGCCGGTTACCGCGGGCTCGATGGTGAGAAAATCGCCGGCGCTCTCACCGACCCTGGTGTCGTCAATAACGGGGTGGACAAAGCGAATGCGAATCTTCTCGCGCCTGGAGACCTCGTGGCGGGTATGGGAGCTGACATATTCGCTCCAGGGGTCGGCCGGTTTACTCGACGCCCCCTTAGTGGCGCCATCTTCATCAGGGCCACTACAGGCACCAAGGAGGGAGAGGGAGAGCAGCATTACGATCGGCTGCAACAGGCGGGAGTGCTTCATTGTAAACCCCTTATTCTTTTGTTATTCCATCAAGGGGTTCAAGGATACCCCTTTTGTCGAGACAGACAAGGGGTTAAACCGAGGCCTATATCTTTCTTCGAACCTCCATTACATTGGGGATCTGATTGATGCGTCCCAGTACGCGGCTGAGCTGATCGATATCGGTGATCTCCAGCGTCACGTCGATGCGCGCGGTGTGGGCCTTGGGGTCACTGAGTGTATTGCTGGCGAGGACGTTGATCTTCTCGTTGGAGAGGACGGTGTAGATGTCGATCAGCAGCCCCTGGCGGTCGATCGCCTCGATCTCGATGTCGACCGGATAGGCGGTCTCACTGCCAAAGCCACCCCACTCCACCTCAATCAGACGGGTACGCTTGGACTCCGGCAGGTTGAGGATATTCTTGCAGTCGCTGCGATGAACGGTCACACCCCTTCCCTGAGTGATAAAGCCGATAATGGGGTCGCCCATTGCCGGTTTACAGCAGCGGGCCATGTTGGTGAGCAGATTACCGACGCCGCGGATCTGGATATCTCCCTCATCAACCTTGCGGGGCTTACGCCCCGCTAATCGGGGTTGAGGTTTATTCGGACGCTCCACCAGTTTGTTGACCGCCCCGGCAATCTGCGCCGGGTTGATATCACCCCGACCGATGGCGATCAGCATCTCATCGGTAGAGCCGTAGCGGAAGTAGTCGGTGATCCTGTCGAACCCCAGGTCGCGCACACCGAGGCGCCTGAGCTCACGCTCAAGCAGTGAGCGTCCATCGCTGATGTTCAGTTCGTGGTCCTGCTGTTTGAACCAGGTGCCCGCCTTGGAGCGTGCGCGTGAGGTGGTAAGGTAACCGAGATTGGGATTGAGCCAGTCGCGACTGGGACCGCCCTGTTTGGTGGTGAGAATTTCTACCTGTTCACCCGACTGCAGCTCGTAGGTGAGCGGCACGATGCGCCCGTTCACCTTGGCGCCGCGGCAACGGTTGCCCACCTCGGTGTGGACGTAGTAGGCAAAGTCGAGTGGCGTTGCCCCCTGCGGCAGGTCAAACACCTCGCCACCGGGCGTGAGGACATAGACGCGGTCCTGAAACACTTCGGATTTGAAACGGTCGATAAAATCATCGGCATCGCCCTCCTCATCCTTCCAGTCGAGCAGCTGACGTAGCCAGGCGATCTTCTGCTCGAACCCCTTGTCGGACTTGCCACCCTCCTTGTAACGCCAGTGGGCCGCCACGCCGAGCTCAGCGTGTTTGTCCATCTCGGCAGTACGGATCTGCACCTCCAGGGTCTTGCCACCGGGGCCGATCACCGCGGTGTGAATCGACTGATAGTTGTTCTCCTTGGGGGTGGCGATATAGTCATCGAACTCCCGGGGAATGTGGGGCCACAACGAGTGCACCGTGCCGAGGACGTGGTAGCAGTCGGCCACCGAGTCGACCAGCACCCGCACCGCACGCAGGTCGTAGAGGTCATGAATGCTCAACCCCTTGCGCTTCATCTTCTTCCAGATGCTGTAGATGTGTTTGGCACGCCCCTTGATGTCGGCCTTTACCCCCGCACTGTCGAGGTTCTGTTGCAGGATCGCGATCACCTCATCGATATAGCGCTGGCGATCGACGCGCCGCTCATCGAGAAACTTTGCCACCTGCTTGTAGGTAGTCGGGTCCATGTAGCGGAAGCTCAGGTCCTCCAGCTCCCACTTTACCTGCCAGATCCCCAGACGATTGGCCAGTGGTGCATAGATATCCATCGTCTCGCGGGCGATACGACGCTGCTTCTCCTCACTCAGATATTTGAGGGTACGCATGTTGTGCAGGCGATCGGCCAGTTTGATCATCACCACCCGCACATCCTCGGCCATCGCGAGGAGCAGCTTACGCAGACTCTCCGCCTTGACATTCTCCTTGCGCCCGTCCTTCGTGTGGTACTCGCCGATCGAGCTCATCTTGGTCACCCCATCCACCAGCTTGGCCACACCGGGGCCGCACAACTCAGCTACCTGCTCAAGGGTGATATCGGTATCCTCCACCACATCGTGAAGGATGGAGGCGGCGATACTTTCAGAGTCGAGCCGCAGGCCGGTCACGATGTCTGCCACCGCCAGAGAATGGTTGAGGTAGGGCTCGCCCGATGCACGGGTCTGGGTGAGGTGAGCCTTGTCGGCAAAATCCACCGCGGTGCGGATCAGCGCCATCTCCTCAGGCTTGCGCCCCTCAGCCACTGAGGCTAGCCAGACCGACTTGATGTCGTCACTCTCATGACCGGGTGAAGGCAGGTGGGATTCGACGTAGACCATAGTTGGGTGCTATTCCTTTTTTCGTATGAGGATTTTAGACGACAATAGTGGGGATGAGAAACGGAGTTTTCCCTTTTTCGTGCTAAAATTCCGTTTTGCACTCAACCGGTTACAGACGCGGCCTCCATGTCCACACCCCCCAGCATCTTCTCCTACCGCCCCTACTGGGCCAAACGTCTACTACCCACCCCGGTGCTGCCCACCAGCCGTGCCGAAATGGATGCGCTGGGCTGGGACAGTTGCGATGTGGTGCTGGTGACCGGTGATGCTTATGTGGATCACCCCAGCTTTGGTATGGCGTTGATTGGCCGTCTGCTGGAGGCGCAGGGCTTTCGCGTCGGCATCATCGCCCAGCCCGACTGGACCTCGGCGGAGCCCTTCAAGGCGCTCGGTCGGCCCAACCTCTTCTGGGGGGTGACCGCCGGCAATATGGACTCGATGGTCAATCGCTACACAGCAGACCGGCGTATTCGCTCAGATGACGCCTACTCCCCCGATGGCAAAGGGGGCACCCGACCTGATCGATCCGTAGTGGTCTACTCCCAGCGCTGTCGTGAGGCCTACAAGGATGTACCGCTGATCATCGGCGGTATCGAGGCGAGCCTGCGCCGCCTCGCCCACTATGACTACTGGTCCGACAAGGTGCGCCGCTCGGCGCTGATGGATGCCAAGGCGGACCTGCTGCTTTACGGCAATGCCGAGCGGGCCATTGTCGAGGTCGCCCACCGCCTGGCAGCAGGGAAGAATATTAGCGAGATGCGTGACATACGCGGCAGCGCCTTCCTGCTGAAACAGACCCCGAGTGACTGGGTGGAGCTCGACTCCACCGAACTGGATGAGCCGGGGGAGTTGAGCCGCCATCCCGATCCCTACGCGATGGAACCCGGATGTGGTGATAAAGGGCACGTGGTTCATAACATTCGAGAGGTACCCCGCGAGCTGCGCCACAAGGTGGTGGTACGCATGCCCTCCTACGAGCAGGTGCGCGACGATGCGGTGCTCTACGCCCATGCCTCACGCGTCTTCCACATGGAGACCAACCCCGGCAACGCACGTCCGCTGGTGCAGGCTCACGGCAATCGCGAGGTGTGGCTCAACCCGCCACCGATCCCCCTTACCACCAAAGAGCTGGACCGTATCTTTGAGCTCCCCTATACCCGCAAGCCGCATCCGGGTTACGGCAAGGCGCGCATCCCCGCCTACGAGATGATCCGCTTCTCCATCAATATTATGCGCGGCTGCTTTGGCGGCTGTACCTTCTGTTCGATCACCGAGCACGAGGGGCGCATCATCCAGAACCGCTCGGAGGACTCCATCATCCGCGAGGTGGAGGCGATCCGCGACCTCACCCCCGGCTTTACCGGCAATATCTCCGATCTCGGCGGCCCCACCGCCAATATGTGGCAGCTCCACTGCAAGGATGAGAAGATCGAATCGGCATGCCGCAGGCTCTCCTGTGTCTTCCCCGATATCTGCACCAATCTGCACACCGACCAGAAGCCACTGGTACAGCTCTACCGTCGCGCCCGTAGCGTTCCGGGGGTAAAACGGGTCTTTATCGCCTCTGGTCTGCGCTACGACCTTGCGGTACGCACCCCCGAGTATGTGAAGGAGCTGGTCACCCACCATGTTGGGGGCTACCTCAAGATCGCCCCCGAACACACCGAGAGCGGCCCCCTCAGCCATATGATGAAGCCGGGCATGGGCAGCTATGACCGTTTCAAAGAGATGTTCGAGAAATACTCAAAGGAGGCGGGCAAGGAGCAGTACCTCATCCCCTACTTTATCGCCTCGCACCCCGGCACAACCGATGAGGATATGCTCAACCTCGCCTTGTGGCTGAAGCAGCACAACTTCCGTCTCGACCAGGTACAGAACTTCCTCCCCTCTCCCATGGCCATCGCCTCAGCGATGTACCACAGCGGCAAAAATCCGCTAAAAAGGGTGCACCATGAAGGGGGCGATGTGGTAACGCCGAAGGGCGACCGTGCCCGCCGCCTGCACAAGGCATTCCTGCGCTACCACGATGCGGCTAACTGGCCGATGCTGCGCGAGGCGCTGAAAAAGATGGGCCGTGCCGACCTCATTGGCAACGGTAAGCGCCACCTGGTGCCCGCCTGGCAACCCGGAGACTCACCGACACCACGCTCCCAATCGCGGAGAAAAACGTCTCAAACACACCGAAAATAGAGCCATAGCACCCGCGCCATTCCTCTAGTACCTTGGTACAGTATTACCCTGTATCTACTCGGGTTATAAGTACCTTGGGGAATAGGGGGAATAATAAATGACTAGCACTAATGCTATTGGTGCCGTTGAGCAGCTCGTGGGCTCTGCTCAGGTGCGCGGTGTTGAAGGTACCATTCGGGTACTTGCTGTAGGTGATAAGGTATATGAGGGCGAAATTCTCATAACCAATGACACCACCAGTATAATTATCACCTTTTATAGTGGCGCCAAGGTAGAGGTTGGCTCCAATACAGAGGTGCTGCTGGACGAAAGCGTACATCGCACCACCAGCTACGACATCAGCGAGATGATTAGTGATGTCGAAACCATGCAGCTTGCTATTGCCAATGGAGCAGACCTTGCCGACCTTGAAGCCCCCTCTGCCGGTCCCGCACAGTTAGATACTACCCGTTCTTTGAAACATAGCTCTATCTATGAGCGCGTTGGTAATGAGGGCGAGGTAGAGACTGGAAACACCCAGTACAGCTACGATGAAGCGCAAAGCACCTTCACGACACCTGTAGCATTAACTCCCCTGCCACAAAACACAAACTCACCCACAACCCTCACACCCGACACCCACGCCGTGATCGAGGACAGTGTCGCCAGTGGTAATGTACTCGCCAATGATAGTGACGTAGACGACGTCCTCACTGTTGCCACCTTCACAGTAAGCGGTGATCCATCGACCTATAACGGTGGTGACACCGTCGCCATCACCGGTGGCTCACTCACTTTAAATGCTGATGGCAGTTACACCTTTACCCCCACTACGAACTGGAACGGCACCGTGCCCCAGGTCAGCTACACCACCAATACCGGTTCGACCTCGACCCTGGATATCACCGTTAGTCCGGTTAACGATCCGAGTATCCTGGCACCCGACACCAACACCGTGGCAGAAGATACTCCTGCTGTTGGGAATGTGTTGAGCAATGATTCGGATGTGGATGATGTATTGACCG
>JAOUQQ010000125.1 GCA_029879245.1 Chromatiales bacterium
CAGAGGCGGCATAGAGGGTGGCAAGGTTGTTATAGGGAGTAGGGTCCTGGGGAGACTCCTTGATCAGGGCACGATAGAGCCGCTCCGCCTCGTCACTACGCTTGAGGCCAGACAGCGCATTGGCCCGCAGCAGTCGACTGTGGCGAGAGGCCGGCACTGTCGCCAGGGAATCAAGCGCCGCCTGATAGTGCTCCGCGGCTATCAGACCCGCTGCGCGGTCAAGATCGGCGTGGGCTGTACCCACCATTATCATCAATGTAGCCGTTAGTGCCGTTACGACAGTTCTATACATGGAGCTCCCTGTGTCTCGCCCTTATCATCAGCAGCTTATTGCAAATCAGAGCGATTATATAGGGATAACGATCACACATAAACCGGCGAAGTGGGGTTATACTCATCCGACCTTGGATTGTCAGAGCGGAATGTGGAGCCCCCTCATGGCCGAGACCAGTTACCTGCTGCAACGTATCGAAAAACTGACCGAGATCGGCACCGCTCTCTCAGCAGAACGCGATACCTCCAAACTGCTGGAGACGATACTGATTGGGGCAAAGGGTCTAACCAATGCCGATGGCGGTACCCTCTACTCGGTACAGGAGGATGGCACGGTAAAGATGGAGATCGTGCGCACCAATTCGCTCGATTTTGCCATGGGTGGCACCACCGGCAAGCCGATCCCCTTCGAACCGATCCCGCTCTACGATGAGCAGGGCCAGGGTAACCACCAGATGGTAGTCACACACGCGGTACTTAACGACTGTACCGTCAACATCCCCGACGCCTACGATGCCGAGGGCTTCGACTTCTCCGGCACCAAGGCGTTCGACACCAATACCGGCTACCGCTCCACCTCCTTCCTCACCGTACCGATGAAGGATCATGAGGGGGAGATCATCGGGGTGCTGCAACTACTCAACGCTCAGGATGAGCAGAGTGGCGAGATCATCCCCTTTAGTAGCGCCGCGCAACGGCTCACCGAGTCGCTCGCCTCGCAGGCGGCCATCGCACTCACCAACCGTCACCTGATTAATGATCTGAAGGAGCTGCTGGAGTCCCTGATCCAGCTCATCGCCACCGCCATCGACGAAAAATCCCCCTATACCGGCGGGCACTGCAAGCGGGTACCCGAGCTGACCATGGCGCTGGCCGAGGCGGCCCACGCCAGCGAGGATGAGCCGTTCAAGACTTTCCGCATGACTGAGGATGACCGTTATGAGCTGCGCATGGCAGCATGGCTGCACGATTGCGGCAAGATCGCCACTCCCGAATATGTGGTCGACAAGGCGACCAAACTCTCCACCATCTACGACCGTATCGAGACCATCGCCACACGTTATGAGGTGCTAAAGCGCGATGCGGAGATCACCATGCTCAGGCGTCAGCTTGAGTGCCCGAGTGATGAAGAGCGGGCCGCGGCACACAGTGACTATCAGCGTGAGATCGAGCAGCTGGATGAGGAGCTCGCCTTCCTGCAGCGCCACAACATCGGTGGTGAATACATGGCAGAGGATGTTCAGCAGCGGGTACATGAGATTGGCGCACGGCTCTGGCGTCAGCGCGATGAAGAGCGCCCCCTGCTCGATGATAACGAACGCTACAATCTCACCATCGCCAGGGGCACCCTCACCGAGGAGGAGCGCGAGGTGATCAACAACCACATCGTCGTCACCATCAAGATGCTGGAGGCACTCCCCTTCCCGAAAAAGCTGCGGCGCATCCCCGAGTTTGCTGGAGGGCATCACGAGAAGATGGATGGTACTGGTTACCCCCGTGGTCTTACCGCAGAGCAGATGTCGGTGCAGGCACGTATCATGGCCATCGCCGATATCTTCGAGGCCCTCACCGCCAAGGATCGCCCCTACAAGGAGGGTAAGAAGCTCTCCGAGGCGCTGCGCATCCTCGGGCTGATGAAACAGGATAACCACATCGACCCCGATCTGTTCCAGCTCTTCATCACCGAAGGGCTCTACCAGCAGTACGCCGAGAACTTTCTCTCCACCGATCAGATCGACAGTATCGACGTCAGTAAGATTCCGGGATTGAACTAGCCTCTGCACCAAAATGGCACCAAACTCTCCAGTCTGGTGCATTACCATGCAGCAACTCGCCTCAAATGCACCACTTTCCAGCGTTTTTCGCTGGCACACCACTTGCTCAGTTTCTCTATAAGACAGCGGCTATGGGAACCGCTCACCCTTTACCACTATCCGGAAAACCTTTCATGGCCGAAAATGGCAACCAGAACGTGTTGAGTGTTCTCATCGTCGATGAGGATCCGGGCCGTTCCGCCATACTGGAGCAGGCACTGAAAGACGGTGGCTGTCGTGTCATCGCCAAACTCAGCAGTGGTGATCAACTTGTCACCCAGGTAGCACTGCACCAACCCGATGTGATCATCATCGATCTCGATACCCCAGACCGCGACACCCTTGAGCAGATGCACACCATCAGCCGTGATCAACCCCGCCCCATCGTCATGTTCGCCGAGGATGACGATAGCGGCACCATCAATCAGGCGATCAAGGCAGGGGTAAGCGCCTATATCGTCGATGGACTGGCAGCTAACCGCGTCAAGCCTGTGATGGAGGTCGCCATCGCCCGCTTTCGCGAGTACCAGGCCCTGCGTGATGAACTGGCACAGGCAAAAGATTCACTCGAAGAGCGTAAACTGATCGATCGCGCCAAGGCATTGCTGATTAAGCGTCAGGGAATGAGTGAAGAGCAGGCCCACCAGGCGCTACGCAAACTGGCGATGGATCAGGGCAAAAAGCTTGTTGAGGTAGCTCGCAGCGTAATTGCCGTCATTGATCTTCTGCAGCCGTAAAGTGTTCTCTCTTGATGCAGTCGCACCGAAATAATGCAGCAACAGACTATCGCACCCCAACAGCGATCAACGACAAGCTATGTAACTTATTGAATAGATAAAACAAAACCCCATTGCAATTAATGTTGGCACACCCCGTGCAGTAACATCGACAGCAACAGGTTCAATGGCGAACCATACTTATGTTGCAGTGTGATTTAGGTTATTTGATTGGACAACGGCGTCCATCCACCCGGTGCATCGTGCATTCGGAGGATGGGCGCTTTTTTTTGCTTCAGCATTTAGGAGTAAACGATGAAAACGAGGCTAACCAGTGAAGTGAGT
Organism: Chromatiales bacterium; assembly: GCA_029879245.1. Classification (GTDB taxonomy): domain Bacteria; phylum Pseudomonadota; class Gammaproteobacteria; order Thiohalomonadales; family Thiohalomonadaceae; genus JAPHSX01. The sequence goes on from JAOUQQ010000125.1 coordinate 3,149, forward strand.
ACGGCACCTCGCCGTACCTTTATTAGGCAGACTGTTCTTGCGACCATGGCGGCCGGATTGATGATTGGAGGCACCCTGATGAGTGCCGCCGCCGTGGCCGCGGTAGATGCCCCGGAAAAGGAGGATCTGAAGTTCGGCTTCATCAAACTCACCGATATGGCTCCTCTTGCGATTGCCTACGAAAAAGGCTACTTCGAAGATGAAGGTCTCTACGTCACCCTGGAGGCACAGGCCAACTGGAAGGTGCTGCTGGATCGTGTGATCGATGGTGAGCTGGACGGTGCCCACATGCTGGCAGGTCAGCCGCTGGGCGCTACCATCGGCTTTGGCACCAAGGCCGATGTGATCACCGCCTTCTCTATGGATTTGAACGGAAACGGCATCACCGTCTCCAATGACATCTGGAAGGAGATGAAAAAGCACGTACCACACAAGAACGGAAAACCAGTACACCCGATTAAGGCAGATTACCTCAAGCCGGTGGTCGACAAATTTAAGGATGAAGGAAAGCCATTTAAAATGGGCATGGTCTTCCCCGTCTCCACCCACAACTACGAGCTGCGCTACTGGCTCGCCGCCGGTGGCATCCACCCCGGTTACTACGCCCCGCACAAGGGCGACACCAGCGGTACCCTGAAGGCCGATGCCCTTCTCTCCGTCACCCCGCCACCGCAGATGCCCTCCACCATGGAGGCCGGCACCATCCACGGTTACTGCGTGGGTGAGCCCTGGAACCAGCAGGCGGTGTTCAAGGGGATCGGCGTACCGGTGATCACCGACTACGAGATCTGGAAGGACAACCCGGAGAAGGTATTCGGGGTCTCGAAAAAGTGGGCCGAGGAGAATCCCAACACCCACATCCGCGTGGTGAAGGCGATGATTCGTGCGGCGAAGTGGCTCGACGATAACAACAATGCAAACCGCCCCGAGGCGGTGAAGATCCTCTCTCAGCCCAACTACGTGGGGGCCGATTACGATGTGATCGCCAACTCCATGACCGGCACCTTCGAGTACGAAAAGGGTGACAAGCGCGAGGTGCCCGACTTCAACGTCTTCTTCCGCTACAACGCCACCTACCCCTACTACTCCGACGCCATCTGGTACCTCACCCAGATGCGTCGCTGGGGTCAGATCAGCGAGCAGAAGTCAGACTCCTGGTACATGGATATCGCCAAAAAGGTCTACCGTCCCGACATCTATGAGGTCGCCGCGAAAGAGCTGATCGCCGAGGGCAAGATCGCCGCCAGCGAGTTCCCCGACTTTGCCAGTGAAGATGGCTTCCGCGCCCCGCAGACCCACTTCATCGACAACATCACCTACGACGGCAAGAAGCCCAACGACTATTTGAATAAATTCAATATCGGTCTGAAGGGTAAGGAGAAGATCTAAGCCCACGAACAGCCCGGGCATGGTGCCCGGGCCGTCTCAAACAGCGAGATTAATGCTATGAGCACCACACTACTCGACCCGAACAAAAGTTTCTCTGTCACCTGGCTGGATAATATGCAGTCAAAACTACAGGGCGACGGCTTTGTGAAGATGACCGCAGGTATCAGCAAGACGCTGTTCATTCCCCTGTTCGCCATCATCATCTTCCTCGGTGCCTGGAGCACCGCGGCAAAGAACATCCAAACCTCACTGGGACAGCTGCCTGGCCCGGTCCAGGTATGGGATCAGGCAGGAACCCTGTGGGACGAACATAAGGCTGAACGTGAGAAAGAGTCCTCTTTCTACGAGCGCCAGGAGAAGCGTAACGCCAAAAAACTGGAAGCAGATCCAGACGCCGAGGTAAAAATCCGCCCCTACACAGGCAATCCGACCTTTATCGATCAGATCTTCACCAGCCTCTACACCGTCGGCATCGGTTTTCTTATCGGTTCACTGATTGCCATCCCCATCGGCATCGTCACCGGCATGAGCACCACCCTCTATCGTGGTCTCAATCCACTAATACAGATCTTCAAACCGGTCTCTCCGCTGGCATGGCTGCCGCTGGTCACCATGGTGGTGAGCGCGGTCTATGTCAGTGACGACCCGATGTTCGACAAGGCCTTTTTGAACTCGGCGATCACCGTCACCCTCTGCAGCCTGTGGCCGACCATCATCAACACCACCGTCGGCGTCTCCTCGGTGGACAAGGACCTGATTAACGTCAGCCGCGTGCTGCGCCTCGGCTGGTTCACCAGGATCGTGAAGATCATCCTCCCCTCCTCGATCCCGATGATGTTCACCGGCCTGCGTCTGTCGCTCGGTATCGGCTGGATGGTACTCATCGCCGCCGAGATGCTAGCGCAAAATCCCGGCCTCGGTAAATTTGTATGGGATGAATTCCAGAACGGTAGTTCCAATTCACTGGCCCGTATCATGGTCGCGGTACTGGCGATTGGTTTTATCGGATTTTTGCTTGATCGCATGATGCTACTGCTGCAGAAAAAAGTCAGTTGGGACAAAAGCGCCGTACTGCGCTAGAGGACAATAAAAATGAACAGTTACTTAAGTCTGGAAAATATGAGCATCACATTCGACACCGACAACGGACCGTTGAATGTGCTTAACGATGTGTCGCTGAAGATCGAAAAGGGGGAGTTCATCTCCCTGATCGGCCACTCCGGTTGCGGCAAGTCGACCGTGCTGAATATCGTCGCTGGCCTGCTCAATGCCACCACCGGTGGTGTACTGGTGGAGAATAAGGAGGTGACCGAACCGGGGCCGGATCGCGCCGTGGTGTTCCAGAACCACTCGTTACTGCCGTGGCTAACCGTTTATGAAAACGTGCGCCTCGCCGTCGATGAGGT
>JAOUQQ010000051.1 GCA_029879245.1 Chromatiales bacterium
CTCGGCCCTGCAAAGCTTTAGCCAGATGGGGTTAACGGCGCTGGTGGTGGGGCTGGTTGTACCGTGGGTAGCGGGCTCCATCACCGCCCTGGCGGTGACAATGCTGATACTCAGTGGTGCTGCGTTGCTGTTGTGGTGGGGTATGCGCCTTGACCCTGCGAGGGGGGATAGGGAGAATTGAGCCCCTTAACAGTCTGAATCAAAGTGAGTGGGGAGTGACTATGGATATGCAGGGCGCCATCAAGGCGGTGACCGAGCGGCGCGACCTGAGCGCGGATGAGATGCAGCAGGTGATGCGCGCCATCATGACCGGTGAGGCGACCCCGGCGCAGATCGGTGGCTTCCTCATCGGCCTGCGGATGAAGGGTGAGACGGTGGATGAGATCGCCGCCGCCGCCGGGGTGATGCGTGAACTGGCCTCCGGGGTGAAGGTGGCAGGCGACCATGTGGTCGATACCTGCGGCACCGGTGGTGATGCCGCCTCCACCTTTAATATCTCCACCACCTCCGCTTTTGTTGTTGCGGCGGCGGGGGGAACCGTTGCCAAGCACGGCAACCGCTCCATCTCCTCCAAGTCGGGCAGCGCCGACGTGCTGGAGGCGGCCGGGGTGAACCTCAACATCACCCCCGAGCAGGTAGGCAAGTGCGTGCAACAGGTCGGTGTCGGCTTTATGTTCGCCCCCGCCCACCACAGCGCGATGAAGCACGCCATCGGCCCGCGCAAGGAGATGGGGGTGCGCACCATCTTTAATGTTCTCGGCCCGCTCACCAACCCCGCCGGTGCTCCCAACCAGGTGCTCGGTGTCTTCGCCAGGGAGATGGTCGAGCCGCTGGCGAATGTTCTAAATAAGCTCGGCAGCGACCACGTGCTGGTGGTCCACTCCGAGGATGGCATGGATGAGATCAGCATCGGCGCCCCCACCTTCGTCGCCGAGCTGAAGAACGGTAAGGTCGATACCTACACCATCCAGCCCGAGGACTTCGGCATGCAGCGTACCGCCATCTCCGCCCTCGCGGTGGATGGGGCCGAGGCCTCGTTGGCGGTAGTGAAGTCGGTACTCAACGGCGAGGTAGGCCCCGCCTCAGACATCGTCGCCCTGAATGCCGGTGCAGCGATCTATGCGGCGGGGCTGGCCGAGTCGCTGGCCGGGGGGGTCAAGCGGGCGCAGCAGGTGATCGCCTCCGGGGCCGGTGCCGAAAAGCTTGCCGCGCTGGCCGCACTTTCCAACAGTTTCTGAGATAGATAGATGAGTGATACCCCCGACATCCTGAAGAAGATCGTCGCCCGCAAGGTCGAGGAGATCGCCGAGCGTTCAAGCAAGGTGAGCATTGATGAGCTCAAGGTGCAGCTTGATGGCGCCTCGCCGCCGCGAGGTTTTGTCGAGGCGATTCGGGCGAAGATCGCCGCCGGTCAGGCCGGTGTGATCGCCGAGATCAAGAAGGCCTCACCCTCGAAGGGGGTGATGCGAGAGAATTTTATTCCCGAGCAGATCGCCAAAAGCTATGAGAAGGGCGGGGCGGCCTGTTTGTCTGTGCTGACCGATATCGACTTTTTTCAGGGCGGTGATGAGTATCTTAAACAGGCGCGCGCCGCATGCACGCTGCCGGTGATTCGCAAGGATTTCATCATCGACCCCTACCAGGTCTATGAAGCACGGGTGATCGGTGCTGACTGTATTTTACTCATCGCCGCCTGCCTGGAGGATGAGCAGATGCGATCCTTGGCCGAGCTGGCCAACTCCCTCGGCATGGACGTGTTGATCGAGGTACACGATGAGGAGGAGTTGCACCGTTCGCTGCCCCTTAATCAAACACTGGTGGGGATCAACAACCGCAACCTGCGGACCTTCGAGGTAAGCCTCGATACCACCCTGCGGATGCTGGGGCAGATACCGGACGACCGCATCGTTGTCACCGAGTCGGGGATCCACACCCCGGAGGATGTGAAGCTGATGCGCGACAACAAGGTCAACGCCTTCCTCGTCGGCGAGGCCTTCATGCGTGCCGAAGAGCCGGGAGAAAAGCTGGTGGGGCTATTTTCCTAAGCGATAAATGGTCCAGGGAGGAGAAGATGAAAACGTTCGTGATACTGCTATTGTTCCTGCCGCTTGGCGGCTGTTGCCTTATCGATGCCTGTGCCGCACGCAACAAGCCCGATATCACACCAGTGGAGGCATCAGACAGGCCGCTGCAGTCACTCGACTCCACATCAGGAACAGAGGCCCATTAGCCTGCTACGGGCAGATGTTCTCAGCTAGTTCTGAGCAGGCGCTTCCTGTTTTTCCATATAGAATTCGGTGAGCTTTTCCGCGGTATCGATAATACGACCTGTCGTCATCCCTACGGTAAAGGAGAGATCGGTGTTGCTGATTGAGATACTGCGCTGTAGCAGGGCGAGGGACTGCCTGGTCTCATCCAGTTGTTTGTTGACATGGTCGCTATTCTTCTTGTGTTTACGCAACGCGGTTACGCTCTTTTCCAGATCCTTAAAGGTTATGGCAAGTAGTGAATCGTCGGTATTGAAGCCACGAACCTTATAGGTATAGAGCATAGAGATGCGGTGGGCGAGGAATTTTATCTGTCCAATCTCATCCATGGCCACTCCGTGTTCCTCTCCGGCATCATCCTCATAGATTTCGAAAAGTTCATATGCCATGCTCTGTAACTGCTCACCAAGGCCGAACAGGGTCTGGCTATTTTGCGGGGTGGGAGGGGTCATACTGATACGGCGGAATTTACCCCATGCCTCGCGAAGCTCCGCCAGTGCCTGCTGGGCATCTTCGCTGTTATCGTTTGCCCCTAACTGAGATAGCGTTTGATCATATTCAGTAATGCTCTCCTGTAGATGTTTTCCTGCATCGATATACTCCACCCCCTGTTCAAGTTGTGAGTAGGAGATGAGTATGCGCTGAGAGAGCATGCGAAGGTCGTTTGCAAGGTCGTTGGCCTGTAACTCCGCAGCGGCACTACTGCCTGAAAAGATGAAAGCAAGGTGTAGAGTGATGAGAGAAAGACAGATTCTCATGAATTTATTGCAGGACATGATTTCTCTCCTTATGTACTAAGGACGGCAGATTGTGCTGGCATCTATTTAGAACCATAGTGCACTTGGTTCAATCATACATAAAAAACAGGATACAACCATAATCAATAAGTTTTTTGGAATCTTGTGATTTAGTAATATCATGCAGGTTGATTTGAATGGTGTTACTGCTTTCGGTCATAGCGGGGCGAAGGTAAACTGATAGCACTAAGAATATGTTTGAGTGGCCGGTTAGATTGTTATGTACAGAAGAGAGTTTCTACAGAGCTTAGCCGTTGCTGGACTACTATTGCAGGGTTGCAAATCGCAGAGTCACTCTGAGGTTGTGATAGCAGGTGAGGATTTGGGTGTAAAGGATCAACTGTTGCGCAATCGCTACCCTGACCAGCACTATGGTGATGATATTCATATCGGGGAGCAGCAGTTGCCACTACTGCGTACGGTGCAGCAGCGTCTGGAGCGACTGCAAAAAACAGTGGGGCACGGGAATTTTGCCCTGCTTGGAGTCGATGAGATGCGGGCCTATGGACGAAATTATTCTGCTATAGGGCATTTCAGCAAGGAAGAAGAGGCGTTACTGGAGCAGCTCTTCTACGTCGATGCCAGTAGTTACGGTTTTCACGGGACCAAAACACTAGGTAAGTTGACTGATTGTATTGACCGTAGCGCGCTTCAGCGTCAGTCGGGTTCCAGTCAGTATCTGTTTAAGGGTGAGGCACTGAGCGCCTATATGAAGATCAGCAGGGCACTGGGTAGTGAGGTTGAGCTCACCTCTGGGGTGCGCGGGGTGGTCAAACAGATGCATCTATTTCTCTCAAAGACGGTCGCCTTTGGAGGCAACCTTTCGCTCGCCTCTCGCTCACTCGCACCACCCGGTTACTCCTTCCACGGTATCGGTGATTTTGATGTGGGGCAGCGTGGTTGGGCCGAGCGTAACTTTAGCCCTGAGTTTGCTTCCAGTGATGTCTTCAGGCGGCTGCAGGATTTAGGTTATATCACCATGCGTTATCCGGAGGATAATCTTCTCGGCGTGCGCTATGAGCCGTGGCATATCAAGGTGGTGTCGGCATGAGGTGGCTGTTCATTACTGCCCTGTTTGTTGCGACTGGGGTTCAGGCTAAGAGTCCACTGGAGTTCTCTCTGCACAAGCTGGAGTCTGGTAAGCCTGGACCAACGGTGCTGGTGGTAGGTGGGATTCAGGGGGATGAACCCGGTGGCTTTCACGCCGCCTCGCTGCTGGTCACCGACTATCGGGTAAGTAGCGGTAATCTATGGGTGGTACCCAATCTCAACTTTGAGAGTATCATCCGACGCTCACGAGGTGTGAACGGTGATATGAATCGTAAATTTGCCGCGCTTGGGGAGGATGACCCCGACTATGCGGCAGTGGAACGGATTAAGACCCTGATTAGATCCCCTGATATCGATTTTATTTTGAACTTACATGATGGCAGTGGGTTTTATCGTGAGAAATATATCGACAAAATGCGCAACCCTAATCGTTGGGGTCAGAGTGTGATCATTGATCAGGAGGAGCTGGGTAGTTCACCTTTTTCAAAGGTAGGTGTTTATGCACGAGCGGTGGCAGAGAAGGTGAATGCCCGGCTTTTACATCAGGAGCATCGCTACCATGTGCGTAACACCCGTACTGCCGAGGGTGATGAGGAGATGGAGAAGACCCTCACCTACTTTGCTATTCGTAACGGTAAGCCGGCGATAGGGCTGGAGGCGAGTAAGAGTCTGCCGACCAGGGAACGGGTTTACTACCATCTCCATTTAATGGAGAGTTTCCTTGCCGAGATTGGCGTGAGATTAGAGCGAGATTTCAAGCTTGAACCGTTGGCGATCAAGGAGCAGATAGATAGTGATCTGCGCCTCTCACTTTTCGAAGAGCGGATTCACTTTGATGTGGCTAGCGCGCGTCATACTATCAACTATTTTCCGTTACAGCGTGAAGATAATATCCGTTATCTCTCCAGTAATCCGTTGCTGGCACTGGTGCCGAATGGTGATCGGGTACGTGTGAGTTACGGAAATCGCAGAATGACGTTATTAAAGCCACAGTTTATGGAGTATGACGACAGTCTTACCAGAGTCGAGATGGAGATTGATGGTGAGCGACGCGAGGTGCCTTTTGGTACGATTGCGACGGTGGGTGAGGCGTTTAGTGTTCATCCACCTGAAGGGTATCGCGTGAATGTTATCGGCTGGACACGAACAGGACTGAGCAACGAGGCCGCACAATCTATTCGGCGCGGTGAGATTCGTAAACGTTTCTCCATCGACCGCAATGGTACCCTCTATCGGGTCGAGGTTTATCGTGATGATAAATTTAGCGGTATGGTGCTGGTGAGATTTGGTGAAGAGGTGATGAATAATATCTCCTCCCGTGCAGCACAAAAGAGACAGAACGACGGATGACTGTGGTGATAGATGTTGCGAGAGAGGGATATTCTTTTGCCGGTCTTTCGTGCGAAGATAAGATGCCCTCCTTCGGAAGTCGTAACGCGGTATTGAGGTGCACCGCTAAGTGATGAGACAGTGACAACCGTAACCTTACCTCCCCGTCATCTCTGGGTACTCGCGGGCGAGACCGCCTGGGTGCGCGGTGTTGCCGCAACGGTGACGGCAACCCTGACAGGAGAGTGGTGCTGGATCGGTGAAGGGGATGGAGAGATAGCCCCGGACAGAGCATGCAGCCTGCTGGGCGGTGAGTGGCCGGGGGTGGTATATGACGCCCGCGCCGGTTTTGACCCAGACGCCTTTGGTGCGGTAGCCGGTACCATCCGTGCAGGGGGGCTGTTGCTGTTACTGACCCCGCCACTTGATGAGTGGCCCGACTATCCTGATCCGCAACGTGAGCGTATTGCAGTCTATCCCTACTCAGCGGAGCAGGTGAGCAGTCGTTATCTGCATCGCCTGGTGCGGGTGTTACAAGAGTCGGAGGGGTGTCAGATTATCGAGCAGGGTCATCCCCTGCCGCCACTTCCCGATATTTTCCCCGGTGCGCTCTCTCCCGAACGTGGTGAGTGCGCCACCGCCGATCAACGTGCGGCGGTGGATGCGCTGTGCAGGGTGGCACGGGGACACCGTAATCGACCGCTGGTTCTGATCTCTGATCGAGGAAGGGGAAAGTCGGCGGCATTAGGATTGGCAGCGGCTCGATTACTAAAGGATGGGTTGAGTCGCATCATCATCACTGCTCCACGCCGTTCGGCGGTCGACCAGGTTTTTCTACACGCCATTCGGCAGTTGCCGGGGGCAGAACTGCACTTTGAGCCACCAGACAGGCTCGTCCATGAAAATATTCACTGTGACATGTTACTTGTCGATGAGGCGGCGGCACTCCCGATCTCTCTATTGGAACCACTACTGCGTAAATATTCACGTATCGCCTTTGCCACTACGGTACATGGGTATGAGGGGAGTGGCCGCGGTTTCGAGCTGCGTTTTCGCAAGATACTGGATGAGGTGACACCAGGCTGGCGCAGGTTACGGATGAGTGAGCCTGTCCGCTGGGCAGAGGGTGATCCACTGGAGCGTCTGGTGTTTCGTGCCCTGATACTGGATGCGGAGCCTGTCGCTGATGAGACGCTCAATCATATTTCCACCACTGCTTATCGTATTGAGACGATTGACCGAGATCGGCTGGCAGACGATGAGGCGTTACTGTCACAAATTTTTGCGCTTCTGGTGCTGGCCCACTACCGCACCTCACCGATGGATCTTCTTAATCTGCTAGATGGTCCCAATATTGAGATTACCCTGCTGAAACACGACAAGATGGTTGTTGGATGTGCGATGGTGGCGCGTGAGGGGGGCATTGAAACGGAACTGGCTGGGCAGATAGCTGCTGGTGAGCGTCGCCTGCGCGGTAATCTGATGCCTCAGTCGTTGCTTAATCATGAGGCACTTCTGGGGGCCGCTGAACTCCAGGCGGCCAGGGTAATGCGTATCGTTATCCATCCGGCATTACAGGGACAGGGTCTGGGCCGGCAGCTGATCACGGCCCTTGTTGAGCGCGCCGAGAAGGGCGGGGTCGATTACTTTGGGGCCAGTTTTGGTGCAGAACCCCAACTGCTCGATTTCTGGCAACGTGTGGGGTGTTTTCCAATAAGGGCTGGTCTGAAACGTGAGGCCAGCAGTGGCGCCCATGCAGTGATGGTGATGCGGCCACTTTCACGCGCGGGAGATGAACTCTTTACCCAGGCCCGTAGAAGATTTACTCGACAGCTGCCGGTGCTACTGACCGAGCCCCTCTCTCAGCTGGAGAGTGAACTGGTCGTACGGCTGTTACTGAGTTGTGATATACCTGTGCCGGATGATGAGAGCTGGCAGGATGCCAGCGCCTTTGCCAACACCCATCGTGACTATGGTAACTGCCTGTTAGGGGTGAGTGAGGTGGTGCTATTCGCACTATCGCGAGGCGAGATGGGGATGACAAAGTTGCAACACTCTATGCTGGTATCCAAGGTATTACAGCGTCGTCCCTGGCATGAACTGGCTTCACTTCTCAGTCTTGCGGGGCGCAGGGAGGCGATGGGGCTGCTACGTGGCCTGGTTGGTGATATCTGTTATTTTTATGAATTGCGACAGAGTGCAGGGCAGAACTACGAGCATGAAGTATAATAGTGGCTGTCATGTAGGCTATATAGCCGGGAGCATCTATCGATGGAAGAGATACCAACACTATTTCTGCAAACGCATAATATCTTTAAGGATCTGATTCCGCAGGAGCTCGATATCGTTAAAAAATACCTGAAGATAACCGAGGCGAATGTCGGTCAGGTGATCTTTAAACAGGGGAGCGCAGCCGAGTCGATGTGTCTGGTGCTTAGCGGAGAGCTGGAGGTATTAAAGGCGACCAGCGATGGTAAGCTGGTAAAGATCGCCACTATCGGTGATGGGCAGTCGGTGGGTGAGATGGCGCTGGTAGATGGCCTGGTGCGCTCTGCCACAGTCAAGGCAGCACTGTTGACGACGATTGTGGTTCTCAAACGGAGCGATTTTGAGGAGATACTGCAGCACTACCCACGCATTGCGGCCAGTATTCTCAGGGGTATCGCCCGTCACATCAGCATTAACCTGCGGAAGACCTCCGATCAGCTGATGAGCCTGATGATGCCGGTGACCTGAGTACAGTATAGAGACTGTGTTTGCCATTAATAACAAGCTTACCCTGCCCGCTGCTGAAGAGTCGCTACCGGGGAGGGATGAGCTGATGCCCGTACCGGAATTCCACGTTGTCTCGGGTCATCGCCTTACACCCCCTTATCCCGAAGGTATGCAGATAGCTATGTTTGGTATGGGTTGCTTCTGGGGTGCGGAGCGTAAATTCTGGCAACTTCCGGGTGTCTACACGACGATGGTGGGTTATGCCGCCGGTTACACACCCAATCCGAATTATGATGAGGTCTGCAGTGGCATGACGGGTCATAATGAGGTGGTGCGGGTGATCTTTGACCCGCAGCAGATCAGTTACCGGCAATTGCTGTGCAACTTCTGGGAGGGTCACAATCCAACACAGGGGATGCGTCAGGGTAACGATACGGGCACCCAATATCGCTCCGGGATCTACTTCTACGGTGAGCCGCAGCAGCAGCAGGCCGAAGCGATGAAGGAGCAGTACCAGCCGGCACTGTTACGAGCGGGGATGGGGACGATTACCACCGAGATCATTGAGGCCCCTGAATTCTACTATGCAGAGGCATATCACCAGCAGTATCTGGCAAAGAATCCTGGCGGTTATTGTGGGCTGGGTGGAACAGGGATTGCCTGTCCCGATTAGGCCGATGTAACCGAGCCGTGGGCCCTCATCATATGTGCTTTCGCCCGCTCGTAGAGTGTCTCGCTTAACACCTTGTTCTTTGCCAGGCGTCGCAGCATGCGCATCTCACCGGCGAAGAGATCCTCATTGCTGTAGCGCTTGCTCTGTACGTTAAACTCAATGGCTTGCTGCAGTTCAGTAATGAAGAGCTTGGCCTCTTTTTTCTGACTACCAAGGTATGGGATCACAATCAGTGGATAGAGTGCGTTGCGTGTTTCTATCACCCAGCGTCGTTCGATGCCGATTATGAACATGGCGAAAAAGGCGATGCAGATGGCGGTTCCACCCAGGGCACCTGGCAGGGCGACTTGTATGGGGTCGGCACTGAACAGGGAGTGAAACATAAAGGCGGTAACGGCGGCAGTGATCAGGGCGGCGATAAGCCAGTGGTAGGGGAGCTTCAAATGGTGCTTTGCCTCGGGATTCAGGGTGGCGACTTCGAGCCTGAACTGGCGAGTGCGCTGCAATGGGCGGTCTATGACATTGATGTATATGTCGTTAAATAGCTCGACCAGCAACTCCCCCTTTAGACGGGACTGAAAGTGGAAGCTGGCATTGATTTTTATTTCATTTTCATCCATCACTCGGCCCTGAATCAGAATCTCCTTCAGTGTATGTCTATTACTACCGGTATCGGTGTGAAGTATGACACATTTTTTACCCATATAAACGCCCTCGGATAGCCAGATGGGCTGATGTAAACTAAGCGATGCGTTAGCGCAGGAATATATGAGGGGGGAGTTGGTGCAACAGTTCTGGGCAGCCCATGCAGCAGCGGATGAGGCGGAGAGTGCGTTGGCATGCTGTCTGGAACAACTCGGACAGATACCCCCTGAGACGACACTCGGTTTTATCTATGTCACCACTGCCACGTTGAAAAGCCTGCCCGGGCTTCTCGAACAGCTACGTAGCCAGACCCCCGGTGTTGAGTGGCTGGGTTGTTGTGGCGATGGGATTTGTGGTGCGGGGGTGGAGTATTACGACGGCCCTGCGATCGCCCTGCTGCTAACCGATATTGAACGCCCCCACTTCTGCACCCTCTCAAGCCGTGATGACCTTGGTGTGGCGTTACCCGAAGCGGTGCGGCAGTGGTGTGAAGAGCACCCGCAGGGTGTCGGACTGATCCATGCGGTTCCCACATATATGGCCTGTGGTGCTTTTGCCGATGAGGTCAGGCGGTACGCCCCTCAAATGTCGCTAAATGGCGGGCTTAGCTCCAGTCTGGGGCGCTATCGGCACATTCATAATGGTGTCGCGGCGCAGGGGATCTCAGGGGTGCTGTTCAGCGAGCGGCAGACCATCCTCAGTGCACACTCCCAGGGCTGTACCCCCATCAGTGACCACTTTTCGGTAGATGCGGCACAGCAGAATATGGTCTCCCGACTGAGTGGTCGACCGGCCCTTGATGTGTTGCGTGAGAGTGTCGGTGAGGTGTTGTGGCGTGAGCCGCAGCGTCTTGGCAACTACATCTTTATCGGTCTGCAGACCGAGCCCGGCAGTGACGATGACTATATGGTGCGCAACCTGATGGGGCTCGACTGGGAGGGGGGGGCAATCGCGGTGGGGGATCTGATGGAGTCTCACCAGCGACTCCGCTTCTGTCGTCGTGACGGTAATGCGGCACGTGATGACATGGTAGCGATGCTGCAACGCCTGAAGCAGCAGTTGAACGGGCGAACGATACGCGGGGGGATCTACATCTCCTGTGTCGGGCGTGGACGGAGGCAATTTGGCGAGCAGAGTGGTGAGTTACAGCTGATCGCCGAACAGCTGGGTGATTTCCCCCTCGCCGGTTTTTTCGCCAATGGTGAGTTCTATAATGGACGGCTCTACAGCTACACCGGGGTACTGACCCTCTTTCTCTAATGGCACAGCTCGACTACCTCATCATTGGCCAGGGACTGGCCGGCTCTCTACTGGCGTGGCGTCTGATGCAGCGCGGTTGCCGGGTCGTGGTCGTTGATAACGGCTATCGCAACTCCTCCTCCATCGTCGCCGCCGGGTTGATCAACCCGGTGACGGGTAAGCGGCTGGCAAAGACGGTGGGGGTGGATCACTATCTGCCCGAGGCGCGCGCATGTTACCGCGAGCTGGGGCAACTGCTGGGGGAGGAGCTGCTGCTCGATAAGCCGATGCTGCGGCTGTTTCACTCCGAGCAGGAGCGTGAACAGTGGCAGCGGCGTCGAGAAGAGACGGGTTACCACCCCTATCTTGGCGAGATAGTTGAGGCCGATGCGCTGCCCGCGCCGCTTGTGGCAAGCCACGGTGGCGGATGGCAACGGCAGACCGCCTATCTGAGGACGATGCCGGTGTTACATGGCCTGCGTGACTGGCTGGAGGGACAGGGGGGCTATCTGCAGGGAGATTTTCACTATGATGAGCTGAGACTGACCGGTACCGGCGTGGCGTGGCGTGAGATTGAGGCCTGTGGCGTTATCTTCTGTGAGGGGTACCGTGCCCGTGAGAACCCCTGGTTCGGCTGGCTCCCCTTCCAGCCCGCTAAGGGGGAGTTTCTCACCCTGCGCAGTGATGCACCGTTACCGGATCTGATCATCAACTCGGGTCGCTGGTTGATGCCACGTGGTAACGGGCTCTACCGTGCCGGGGCAAGCTACGACCATCAGCAGCTGGATGAGTCACCGAGCGGCGAGGCGCGTGAGATGCTACTCGCCGCCCTGACCACCTTTCTCTCGCCAGCCCCGGAGTTTGAGGTGGTGGCGCAACAGGCGGGGGTACGCCCTACCACCAGTGATCGACACCCCTTTGTCGGTGCCCACCCCCAACAGCCGCAGTTGATGATCTGCAACGGCTTTGGTTCCAAAGGCTCGCTGTTGATCCCGTGGCATGTGGCGCGTTTTGTCGATCACCTGCTGCAGGGCCGCGCACTGCCGCAGACGGCGGATATTCACCGCTTTGTGTGGGGTGGTGATGGCTAGATTCTCTCTGGTACAGCAGGTGCACCAACTACTCGCCAGACTTCTGCAGCCGGGTGATATCGCCATCGATGCCACCGTCGGCAATGGTCACGATACGCTCTTTCTTGCCAGGTGTGTGGGGGCGGGGGGAAAGGTCTATGGCTTTGATATCCAGCAGCAGGCGCTCGACAGCGCCTGGCAAAGGCTGGAGCAGGCGGGGGAGACGGGCCCTGTCTCCCTCTACCACGCCGGACACGAGACGATGCGATTTGTGGTGCCTGCATCGGTGCAGGGACGAGTCAGGGCGGTGATGTTCAATCTGGGCTATCTGCCGGGGGGGGATAAGGGGCGTACCACCAGCGCATCGACCACCCTGGCGGCGCTACAGGCGGCGTTGGGGCTGCTCGCGCCCGGTGGCGTGATCTCGTTACTGGCCTACACCGGCCACCCCGGGGGAAGGGATGAGGCGGAGTTGGTCAAGAGCTGGAGTGCTACGTTAGCGCTGGATTTGTTTGAGGTTATTCTTGAGGTACCACCAGGCATGGAGAGTGCCCCGGAATGGTTGTGGATAAGGCGCAGGCGCTGACTCAGAGCGCCATCAATACCTCTTCACAGGCGGTCAGCTCCATGTAGATCCTGTCGAGCTGTTCACGACTGGTGGCGGTTATGGTAACGGTGACCGAGAGGTATTTACCCCCGCTGGAGTCACGGCAGACGACGGCACCCTCGTGTAGATCGGGGCAGTGTTTGCGAACCAGGGTGATTATCGTTGCCTCGAAGCCGTCACTGTTCCTGCCCATCGCCTTGATCGGAAACTGGCAGGGAAACTCCAGCAGCGTCTCTTTCTTGTCACTCATCAGGCGCCGGTCTACTCAAACATCAGCAATACGTTGTCTTTGACCAGTTGTACCAATCCCCCCTCGGCAACACTCTGCAGTGCCACCAACGGGCGTTCAACCAGTACCTCATCACCCAGGCGGATGTTGACCTGTCCGAACGGCTGGCCAAGGGTGACAGGGGCGATGATAGTGCGATCAATGTTAGTAGTAGCACTCAGGTTTTTGTATTGACCACGCGGCACGGTGACGTAGAGCTCTTCGGATAGCCCGAGATCGAGAGATTCGCGCTCCCCTTTCCAGATCCGCATCTGTTTGAGTTGCTGGGCGGCGCTGTAGAGGAGGTGGGTTTCGAAGAAGCGGAAACCATAATTGATCAGTTTGAGACTCTCTGAGGCCCGCGCCTTTTCACTTTTGGTCCCCATAATGACCGAGATAAGACGCATATCCTTGCGTTTTGCCGAGGCGACGAGGCAATAACCGGCGGCATCGGTATGGCCGGTCTTAAGACCATCAACGCTCTCATCGCGCGTCAGCAACAGGTTACGGTTATTCTGTTCAATGTTGTTGTACTTATAGCTCTTTTCGGAGTACCAGCTGTAATACTCAGGAAAGTCGCGAATGATTGCCATCGCCAGCAGGGCCATATCGTAAGCGGTAGTGTAGTGCTCCGGGTGTGACAGGCCGGTGCTGTTGGCGAAGCGACTCCCCTCGAGTTTCAGCTGCTCGGCCTGAGTATTCATCAATGGGACGAAGTTCTCCTCACTACCCGCTACGTACTCGGCCAGTGCAACACTTGCGTCGTTACCGGACTGGATGATCATCCCCTTAAGCAGTTGTTCGACCGAGACCTCACTGCCCACCTCGATGAACATGCGTGAGCCGGTCATACGCCACGCCTTTTCACTCACCAGTACCCTGTCACTAAGGGAGATATGGCCCGATTTGAGTTCGTGAAAAATGACATAGGCGGTCATCATCTTGGTGAGACTGGCGGGTTCAAGACGCTGTTTGCCGTTGTGCTCGGCGAGGATCTGTCCACTCTGATAATCCATCAATACATAACCCGTGGCAGCCAGTTTTGGGGCAGAGGGGATGGTTGAAGGGGCGGCGAAGGTGGCAGAGACGAGGCCGAGGAGCAGTGTAAAGAGGGTGAATTTGAGTAAGTTCATACCTGAAAAGTCGTTGTTTTGCGCTGTAGTGCTGAGATCCATCGGGCCATTCTACCGTTTTGACGGCGGGAATTGTAGCGCGGTTAGTCGATGATGATGCTGGGAACGCCCATGCCAAGGTCACTAATACGGGTGGCGAGGCTGTCTGCCTCTTCAATTGAGGTGATGGGACCAATGCGAACCCGATAGATATTTTTTCGATCAATCTCAATGCGTTGTACTTCGGCGCCAGTTACGTTATTCAGTGCCAGCTGAGCGCGCAGGGATTCGGCGTTGTACTGACTGATGAAAGAGCCAAGCTGAAGAAAGAGCTGATTGCTATTTGGCTCAGGGGTGCTTGAGGGGAGGGGCGTTGGTGCCGGTTTTTGTGTTGGCGCTGTAGCGGTAATGGTGGTTTTATCCTTGCCCTCACCAGGCTCAATGGCGCGAATCTCTACTCTACCGGTTCCATTCTGGGCTATTCCCAGTTTGCTGGCCGCGGCATAGGAGAGGTCGACAATACGGCCCTCGTGAAAAGGGCCTCGGTCATTTACCCGCACCACTACACTCTTGCCGTTATCCAGATTGGTAACCTGCAGATAGCTGGGTATCGGCAGTGTTTTGTGGGCGGCGGTCATGGCGTACATGTTGTAGGTTTCGCCGTTGGAGGTTTTGCGGCCATGAAATTTCTTGCCATACCAGGAGGCGATGCCTCGCTCAACAAAGCCGGTACTCTCCTCCATCACGTAGTAACGTTTGCCGAGTACCACATAGGTAGGTGGATTACCGGCGCGGGTACGCTTCTCATGTTTTGGGGTTGCATCCCCAAGATGTGAAAAATCCATCGGCTGCTTCGGGCCGGAATCACGCGGCGAAAAGCTACAGCCACTCACTACTACGCTGAATAGTGTGATAAGTAGAAGTCGGTGATCGACTGTATGAAATTTCACCATTATCTTTCTATTCTGTTTTACGTGCCGTCTTGCGTAACTCCGCTGCGCGCGAGGTGCGGATCGCCTCACTTAGCTGGTTGACTGCCATCGCGTAGAGGGGGCTTCTGTTGTATCGAGTAATAACATAGAAATTATGTAGCGTTACCCAGTACTCCTGCTCTTCTTCAGCGCTCTGTAATACCAACAGATTTGCCTCCTGCTCTACAAGCGGTTGTTGTGTTTCGACCCCTGCACGCTGTAATTCAGCGAGGGGGACACCGGGTTTGACCCCTCGGGAGGCAAACGGTTCGGCGGCAGTACCATTGAGGGTGGCACGGCTGGTGACAGGTTCGCCATGACGCCATTTGTGCTGATGGAAGTAGTTGGCCACACTGCCGATGATATCCGCTGTGTTATCCCAAAGATCACGGCGACCGTCGCCATCAAAGTCAACGGCGTAGTGGCGAAAGCTGCTGGGGATGAACTGCGGCATCCCCATTGCACCGGCATAGGAACCAAGAAACTCCAGCGGATCACGCCGCTCTTCACGTGCCATCAGCAGAAACTCCTTAATCTGGCCACGAAAGAAAGTGCTACGTTCCGGGTAACCAAAGCCCAGAGTGCTTAGTGCCTCGATCACCTTGTGGCGTCCCTTGTGTCTTCCATACAGGGTTTCGACGCCGACGATGGCAACGATAATGTGGGCCGGAACGCCATACTCTTTCTCTGCGCGAGCAAGTAGCGCCTCGTTTTCAGCCCAGAATTTTACACCACCCTTAATTCGTTGCTCGGTGAGAAAGATGGGGCGGTACTCATACCATGGTTTGCCTTCGGCCGGGCGGGTAATGGTCTCGATTATCGAGGGCTGGTATTCCACCTGGCGGAAAAGTTTTTCGAGATCGCGCCGCTTAAAATCGTGTTCAGTCACCATCTCGTCGATCAGCCTGTGGCTGTCATCAAATTTGTCGAATACGTTTTGTGCCAACGCGCCCGAACTGAAGATGAGCAGCGCGGTGAGAAGAAGCAGGGGAGAGGGGGTTTTGGACAAGCTGTTACTCCTTGAGCAGTTTGCGATGTGTATGGATCGACATGAGGATACCGAATGAAGCCATCAGGGTCACCATTGAGCTGCCTCCATAGCTGATCAGAGGAAGCGGTACCCCCACCACCGGCAGCAGGCCACTAACCATGCCGATGTTGACGAAGAGGTAGATAAGGAAGGTCATGGTAAGCGCCCCAGCGAGCAGGCGGCAGAACGAATCCTGTGCCTGGGCCGCGATATAGAGGCCGCGCAGGATGATAAACAGATAGAGTGATATCAGGAGGAGCACACCGATAAAACCGAACTCCTCACTGAATACGGCAAAGATAAAGTCGGTGTGGCGTTCTGGCAGGAACTCCAGGTGTGACTGGGTACCGTTGAGCCACCCCTTGCCGTAAGTCCCCCCAGAGCCGATGGCGATCTTCGACTGAATGATGTGGTAGCCGGAACCGAGTGGGTCGCTCTCCGGGTTGAGAAAGGTGAGTACCCGTTGTTGTTGATACTCGCGCATACCAAAATTCCACAACACCCACGCGGCAGGTACCGCCAGTACAGAGGCCATGGCGATGATGCGCCACTGCATACCGGCAAATACTAGAACAAAGAAGCCGGATGTGGCGATCAGTAGCGCGGTGCCCAGGTCTGGTTGTTTTGCGATCAGCAGTGTTGGCACAACGGCGATGAGAATGGCAATAACGAGATGACCAAATCGGGGTGGGAGGGGTTTCTCTGCCAGGTACCAGGCGACCATCATTGGTACCGCCAGTTTCATCAGCTCGGAGGGCTGAAAGCGTATCGAACCAAGACTGAGCCAGCGCTGTGCCCCTTTGCCGGTGTCACCGAAGACCAGTACCGAGATCAGCATGATCAGCCCAGCGGCAAAGATCCAGTGGGTCCAGCGCATCAGGGTGTCGGGGGAGATCTGTGCCAGAATTAACATCACCCCAAAGGAGACGCCGAGGCGTGTGATCTGGCGCCATAACATCGCCTCACTCTGGTTGGCGGCGCTGTAGAGGACCACTAGCCCCACCGCAGCTAGAATCACCAGTCCCATCAACAGGGGAGGGTCAAGGTGCAGACGGCGGAACAGCCCGTGGCTGGACGAGACATCACTGAGTAGCATGTGTTACCCCCTCCGGAGCAGTTCCGCCAAGCAGGTGTTGATCGATAATTCGACGGGCAATAGGACCTGCGACAGCTCCGCCACTGCCGCCGTTTTCGACGATCAGTGCAACGGCTATCTGTGGATCATTGAGCGGGGCAAAGGCAACAAAGAGGGCGTGGTCGCGTAGCCGTTTGGTGATCTCATCGGCGTCGTACTCCGCATCCTGGGCAATCGAGAAGACCTGGGCCGTGCCACTTTTCCCGGCCATCTTGTACTGAATGCCCTCGCGCAGACGCCGGGCGGTACCGTTGTCGGCATGAATGACCTGACTCATGGCCCGCTCTATGCGCCACCAGTTCCCCTCGTTGACCACCGGTACTTGATCGATCTCTACGGGCGGAATCGGGTGACGGCGATGATTCTGCGGGTCCTCTATCTCGCGAACCACTATGGGGCGCATATGCTTGCCACGCATCGCCAGGGTCGCCGTCGCGCTGCTCAGTTGTACTGGGGTGGCGAGATTAAAGCCCTGGCCGATACCGGTGATCAACGTCTCGCCAGGGAACCAGGGCTCTTTACGTACTCGACGTTTCCACTCTCGACTTGGCAGTAGCCCCTGTGCCTCACCGCCCGTATCGATCCCGGTTCGCTGACCAAATCCAAATTGCGCCATATAGCTGGAGATGCGATCAATACCGAGCTTGAGCGAGAGGTCGTAAAAATAGACGTCACACGACTCGGTAATGGCACGGCTGAGACCAATGGTGCCGTGGCCGAGTTTTTTCCAGTCGCGATAGCGGTGGTCATCATTCTTCAGGCTGTACCACCCCTTACAGGTGATGGCGTCCAGGGTGGTGACCTGGTTCAGTTCCAGCCCGGCCAGACCGACGAAGGGTTTGGTGGTGGAACCGGGTGGATACTGACCTTGCAGGGCGCGATTGAAGAGCGGCTGATCGCGGTTGTCACGAAGTTCCTGATAGGTGCGAAGTGGTATGCCGTTGACAAAGAGGTTAGGGTCGTAGCTTGGGACACTGACCAGGCTGAGTACGGCCCCCGTCCTGGGTTCAATCGCCACCAGTGCACCGCGCTCATTGCCGAAGGCGTGATGAACGACCTGCTGGAGTCGCGTATCAATATTGAGGTGAAGATTCTGTCCAGGGGTCGGCGAGATACGTTCCAGCGTACGCAGTACCCGCCCGCGTGCGTTGGTCTCTACCTGCTGATAACCTACCTCGCCGTGCAGTAGTGACTCATAACTCTTCTCGATCCCGATTTTCCCGACATAGGTTGTGGCGGCGTAGTTGGTGGGTCAAG
>JAOUQQ010000052.1 GCA_029879245.1 Chromatiales bacterium
GAAGTATCAGGGGCGTGAACTGCCCCGTGCCCTGTCGCTCTTTATCGGTAATATTGAGGCGGCCCGCCATGGGGTGCGTCGTCTCGACGGACAGCCCGACTACAACCGTATCTGGCAGGGGGAGGGAAGTCCGGAGCAGGCGATGGCGCAGCAGGTGATGGAGACGATGCGCCGGCGCGGTCTCTTTGCCAGTATCGACATCCACAATAATACGGGGCTCAACCCCCACTACGGCTGCATCAACCGGCTCGACCATCGCTTTCTCCACCTGGCGCTGCTCTTCAGCCGCACCGTGGTCTACTTCATCAAGCCCGATAGCGTGCAGTCGATGGCCTTTAGCGCCCTCTGCCCGGCGGTGACGGTGGAGTGTGGCAAAGTCGGCTCGCAGCACTCAACTGAACATGCACTGGAGTTTGTAGAGGCGGCGCTGCAGCTTGATCACTTTCCCGACCACAAGGTGGCACCGCAGGATTACGACCTCTTCCATACCGTTGCCACGGTGAAGGTGCCGGAGACATTGAGCTTCAGCTTCAGTTCCACCTCTGGGCAGAGCGATATCACCTTCTCCCGTGACCTTGACCACCTCAACTTTCGCGAGCTGCCGGCGGGTACCTTTCTTGCCCAGCTTAACGGCGTAGAAGCACGGCTTGAGGCGCGGGATGAGGCGGGAAGGGATGTGGCCAGCCACTTCTTCAACCACGACAACGGGGTGCTGACGACCCGCACACCATTGATGCCCTCGATGCTGACACAGAATGAGTCGGTGATCCGCCAGGACTGCCTCTGCTATCTGATGGAACGACTTCCAGCCATCAAATAGCGCTAACTCATCGTAATATCGAGATAATAGTTATTTCTTAGCCCTCTACTCCGCTATTGTGAACTTACTCACAGATCGTGGTCCGACCTCACACTTGCACGATTTTTGAACACTGGGTCACAGAAAAGAATAAGTCTAACTACCACTATTATCCTTAAGTGAGGGCCGTAACAGGCCTGTACAGGATTGGAGAGCCCCAGATGAATAAACCCTACGTTGTGATCTTTACCGGAGAGCTGATACTCGGCGCTGATCTGGATACAGTAAAAGGTAATCTGGTGCTGATGACCGGACTCACCGAGGCTAAGGTCGCTAAGCTGTTTGAGCGTGAGGGGGAGGTGGTACTCAAGCACTTCGCCTCTACCGCCGATGCCGAGTATCTGGCCGACCGTTTCTACCAGGCTGGCATTATCTGCGATATTCGTGACTGCCGACTTACCTCCAGCAACCCGGGCCACGAGGTGGGTGGCGAGAGTTCACTGGTGCGCCTGCTTAAGCACTTTGGCGGCAGTAGCTCCCGCAGGACGGCGGCGCGCCGTAAGCAGGCCTGACGCAAACCCTTTTCCCTATCTACTCCTGTTGCGGGCTTTAGGCCCGCATTTTTTTATCTCTCTTTTATCTCTCTACCGGCCGCACCAGAGCGGCACACTGAGTGGCCCTCTGACGGCACTCCTCACTATCGCTACCGTAGGCCAGCGCCACCCCCATACGGCGACGGGTGAATGATTCCGGCTTGCCGAAGAGGCGCAGATCCGTATCGGGCACAGCCATCGCCTCGTCGACCCCCTCAAAGGCTATCCCCTGCGCCTCCATCCCGCCGTAGATCACCGCACTGGCACCGGCGTTGCGCAACGCTGTTGAGACCGGCAGGCCGAGTATCGCCCTGGCGTGCAGCTCAAATTCGTTCTGCCACTGGGTGGCCATCGTCACCATCCCGGTATCGTGGGGGCGGGGCGAGACCTCACTGAACCACACCTCATCCCCGTTGATGAAGAGCTCCACCCCAAAGAGCCCGACCCCACCCAGGGCGTCGGTGACCTTTCTGGCGATCTCCCGTGAGCGCTCAAGTGCCCTCTCACTCATCGGCTGTGGCTGCCAGCTCTCCACATAGTCACCCTTCTCCTGGCGATGGCCGATGGGGGCACAGAAGTGAGTGGTTGCCTCACCGTTTGCCCCTCGGGCACGCACCGTCAGCAGGGTGATCTCATAGTCAAAATTGACCATCTGCTCGACGATCACCCGCCCCTGGTCGACCCGACTTCCCGAGCGGGCGTACTCCCAGGCGCTATTGAGGTCATCTGCGCTATGGAGGGTCGACTGGCCCTTGCCCGAGGAGGACATCACCGGCTTGATGATGCAGGGATAACCAATACCTCCCTCAATGGCTGCCTCTACTTCGCTGCGCGACTCGGCAAAGGCGTAGCGAGAGGTGGCCACCCCCAACTCCTCGGCAGCAAGGCGTCGGATCCCCTCGCGGTTCATCGTTAACTGGGTGGCCCGTGCGGTGGGGATCACCGTGGCCAGGCCGTCGGCCTCGATGCGAGCCAGCTCATCGGTGGCGATCGCCTCGATCTCCGGCACGATAAGCGCGGGGTGTTCGTGCTCAATCAGCTCACGCAACTGCTGCGCATCGGCCATATTGATCACATGGTGGCGGTGGGCCACCTGATGGCCCGGGGCGTTGGGATAGCGGTCGACGGCGATCACCTCCACACCGAGGCGCTGCAGAGCGATGATCACCTCTTTGCCGAGCTCACCGCTGCCGAGCAGCATGACGCGAGTGGCGCTGGGGGAGAGGGGGGTGCCGAGTCTCATCTGGTAGTCTCCTGTGATAACTCGGCTATTTTACGGAGTGATAGTGGTGCAGGAAAGTAACACCTAACACCCTGTTTGCCCTTACGTTCCCGTTGTTGGGGCGAGCATTTCGTAGCTGACTATTTATTGGGATGTTTTTATCCCCTTAAGTTCGCGAAAACGCTTTATTTCTGCAGTAAATTTCTCCTTGAGTTTCCTCTTCTCATCCTCCTTTGTTTCAATAAAATTAGTCTTGTCAGCTATCTGTTCTTTTAACGTATCAATCTCCTGCTGCATGGGGATAGGCACTGGTTTACCCTTTTTCTCATAGCCATCGGCCTTTTTCTGCTCCTCCTCCAGTCGGGTGTTGAGCTTCTTAATGACACTGTGGGTGACATCGATGGTGGCATCAACTGTTGCAGTCTGGCGCGTGTTGGAGCGGATGATGTCCTCCTCCGAGAGGTAGGTGGCCAGTAGCACCCGATCGTAATTCTCGCGCTCGACCTCCTGCGCTTTCTCCTTCGCCAGTTGTTCTCTCTCTGCCTTCAACTCCTCCGGGGTCTTGGCCGCCCCCCTGATCTCTGTGGTCATCCCCCGCTCATTGAGCACCTCACTCGGTTTCTGCGCGTACTCGGGTGGTACTGAATTGCCACACTCACGTATCCCATCGCTGTTCTTCCAGCAGATTATTTTGGCCTGCGACGCTGCACTGGCCACCAGCAATGTGGTGAAGAGGGCTGTGTGGATGAGTACGCGCTGACTTAATTTCATAACAACTTCCCATTTAATGACTAATTAGTGGATCCCCATGCTCTTCAGTATACTGCGTGTAGATATAGATTTCACAGCCACGAAAATGTTCCCTGAATCGCTTTTAGAGCAGCTACTGCTCTTTGTCGTCGCCTTTATCGCCAATGGCTTTTCGGCCTTTGCCGGTGGCGGTGCGGGATTGCTGCAGTTGCCCGCGCTGATATTCCTCGGACTCCCCTTCGCCATAGCGGTGGCAACTCATAAGGCGGCCACCGTTGCCCTTGGTGTCGGTGCCACCCTTCGCCATCTTCGTGAGCGGAGTCTGGAGCGCCGGTTTGTCGTCTTTATTCTGGTGACCGGCATCCCCGGAGTTGTGCTAGGGGCCCATATCATCCTGCAGGTACCAGACCGCTGGGCCGAACTGGCCCTCGGTCTGCTGACGCTTTCTCTGGGGCTATACTCCATGTTGAAGCGTGAGCTGGGGCAGCAACACACCCCACAGAATCGCGATGGATTTGGGCTTTGGATTGGCGGCGGCGTCCTCTTCATAATTGGTATCCTCAATGGCTCTCTCACCTCAGGTACCGGCCTCTTCGTCACCCTCTGGCTGGTACGTTGGTTCGGTCTCGACTACAAGAGGGCGGTCGCCTATACCCTGGTTCTTGTAGGGATGTTCTGGAACGGTAGTGGTGCACTAACGCTGGGGATTCTGGGGCAGATTGAGTGGAACTGGCTTCCCGCACTGCTGCTCGGCTCACTGCTGGGGGGGTACGTCGGGGCCCACCTGGCCATCGTTAAAGGAAATCGAGCCATCAAGCGACTCTTTGAGGTAGTGACAATTCTAGTTGGAATTAAGTTATTGATTGGTTAGGGGTGTTTTGCACTCGTTCACATTAGCATGGCCATCAATACGTAATAATGTCGAATTATTTAATCCATGTACTAAGGGGGAATTACTGTGGCGAAGATGAGTAGTGACGATATTGTAAACCTTGCCCGTAAAGGGATCATGGCGCTTATCTATGTTGTAGGGAGCATGCTAACCGCGTTTAACCTGCTAGCATTTACCGCGGATAAGTATGGCCACTATTACAAGGATGAGAACCAGTGGTGGTTCGCCATTGGCGTGGCCATGTTACTACTGCCGTGGCTACGCAAAAAGTGGAAGGAACTCTAAGTAGCCGCGCTATTTAGCTCAGCCAGTGGGCAAGATAGTAGAGCATGAAACCTTCTGATGAGCGGGAGGGACCAACCACCTTAGCGGCGTGTAACCCCTTCTCCTCATCTGCAGCATCGATCGCCTCCAGCTCATCCTCATAGGTGGTGACGCAATTTTCCGGGAAGCGGTTGCGCCTCCTGCTCGGCGTGTAGATCACCGCATAGTGCTCCCGCACCAGATTGGTCTCGCTATCCTTCGGTGGTAGACGTGTCGCCACTACAGCACCTTATACGCCATATTCCGCACGGTAGGCGCTCACCGCCTCCAGGTGCTCACCCAGTTTCGGATCGTCCTTCAGGTACTCCATCAAGTCTGCCAGAGTGATGATGCTCGCCACCTTGATGCCGAAGTTCTGCTCCACCTCCTGAATCGCCGACCTCTCACCCTTGCCGCGCTCCTGGCGATCGAGCGCGATAATTACACCCGAGGCGATAGCCCCAGCGCCATCGATGATCTCCATCGCCTCACCAATGGCGGTACCGGCGGTGATCACATCATCGATGATCAGCACCTTGCCAGCCAGTGGTGCACCAACAATACTCCCCCCCTCACCATGGTCCTTTGCCTCCTTGCGGTTAAAGCAGTAGGGAACGTTACGCTGATGCTGGTCGTAGAGAGACAGTGCAGTAACCGCCGCGAGCGGGATCCCCTTATAAGCAGGGCCAAACAGGGTGTCAAATTCGATACCGGAATCGACTATAGCTGCGGCATAAAAGCGGCTCAATCTGGTAAGGTGGGCGCCGGTATTGAACAGCCCGGCATTGAAGAAGTAGGGGCTAATGCGACCGGACTTGAGGGTAAAGCTGCCAAAACGCAGGACCTCATTCTGAATGGCAAATTCAATAAACTCCCGCTTGTAGTCCTGCATGGTAAACCCCGTAGCAACGTCAATGGATGATGGGTGGCTATTGTAACAGTGCCGAGGGCTGGCCGCACAACAGCGGCGCTAAAGGACAAAGCACCTCCCGCTGCAACTGAAGGGACTCCCTGGTTACTGACCGCTCAGGGTGTAGATTTTACCCTCCTCGAGCAGACTTATGGCATGCAGATAGCTTGCGCTGGTGCCATTAAAAATCAGCCGAATCCCCTGATGATAGGGGAGGGTTCCTGCCTTGCGGATCGCAATCTGTCCATGCGGAGAGAGCGCGAAACCTATAAAATCAACAATCTCCTTGCGCTCTAACAGAGTGTGAGGTGCGACCAGAAACAGTAGCCGGTAAAGAGGGTAGGTTCCCTGGCTTAAATTTTCCATATTTGCCACTATCCCATTCAGTTTGAGCAGTTTCACATCACGATGGCGGCTGCTGCTAACGCCACTTACTGCAAACCCATAGGGGTCCACCTCCACCGCCTTCTCAATCTTCCCAGATGAGGGTAAGTATGTCGCCCCTTTACTGAACTCCTGATCTACATTATCAAAAAGTTGTTGACGCAAGGTAACCCCAACACCCGATATTTTTCCTGTGCGCACATAGAGGTTTATTGGGTGATCCTCACCCCCAAGTTCCTTCCAGTTTGTGACTTTTCCCGTAAGCACCTCACGAAGTTGTTGTAGTGTAATGCCATCAACTAATTTATTGTCCTTATGTGTAATGGCCACCAATGAATCCCATCCGAGTGGAATAATTTTAATATTTCTCTCTTGTGATTCAATATTGAAACTACCGTCACTGTTCTTGAGTACTAGAGGTAAACGACAACTGCCACCCAGGTCACTCTTGCCCATGGAAACCTCCCGGATCCCCTTTGTGGCACCGCCACCCTCAAGTCTTATCTTGATACCTGTTTTTGCTTCATAGGCTTTTGCAATATCCTGCATAAAGCCCAGTTTTGAGATGCCGCAACCGACCCATAGCAGCTCTTTTCTCGGGGTGGTGTTTGCATATACGATTTGTACCATGCCGGATATAAGTGGCAGAATAAGCAATATCTTCAACAATCTATTTTGGTGTGTCATGGTGAACCCCTTAAGAGCAGGACGGTCCCATCGATCTATTTGTCATCAACCCTTGTCAAGTCCATTGTTCTACTGGTTGACATTCACTGCGTGTCGATGGTGTGAATGTTCTTTATCTGTAACAGGTCTAGAAGATATCAATAAATCTCCGCGTCACTCTATTAGGAATCCTGCTAATACCAGATAGGGATAACCCTTGATCCGTCAAATAACATCTATAAATCATTCACACATTAAAAAAGGGGGCAACGCCCCCCCTTTGTGCAATGAGTTATCTGTTAATAACCACTTGCCGTGTAGATTCCACTCTTCTCGATTACATCCAGTGCCTGCAGATAGCGCGTGCTGGCACCACTACTTAGCAGGGCAAACCCGTGTCGATAGGGGAGTGTGCCTGCCTGTTTGATAACCTTCTGGCCCTCTACGGAAAGGGCAAAATCTACGAAATCCTGTAATTCTGGTCGCTCACGGTAATCCGGTGGTGTAACCAGAAAGAGAATCCGATAGAGCATATACTTTCCGCTCTTCAGATTGGCCATGGTAGGTTCAACCTCTTCAAGTTTGAGCATGTTGACACTGCGATGACGGCTACTACTGATGCCGCTAATGGCCAGCCCATAGGGGTCCTTCTCTACCGCCTCCTCGATCTTGCCCGATGAAGGGAGGTAGGTAGCACTTTTACTGAAATTTTGGTCTGTATTGTTAAACAGTTGCTGGCGCAGGGTCAGACCAACACCAGAAATCTTACCTGTTCTCACATAGAGGTTGATTGGCTTGTTACTCTGTGCTCCAAGTTGGTCCCAACTGGTGATCTTACCCGTAAGAACTTTCTTGAGTTGGTCGCGAGTGATCGCTGACACCATCTTGTTCTCTCCATGGGTGATCACTACCAGGGCATCCCATCCGACAGGTATCATTTTTACACTATGCTCTGACGATTCGATCTGCAGACTTCCATCGGCCGCCTCATGTACCAGAGGCATGCGGCAACTGCCACCCAGATTACTCTCTCCCAGTGCGACCTGACGAATTCCCTTGGTAGCTCCGCCCCCCTCCAACTCAATCCTGACTCCGCTCTTCTTCTCATAGGCCTTAGCTACATCCTGCATGAATCCCAGCTTGGAGATCCCGCAACCTGTCCACTTGATATTGGTAGCATTTGCGCTGAGACTGATAAGCAAGAGGCTTAAGATACTAATGGTGGTCGCCGCTAAGCGGGCACGAGGTACTTCCATCTTCATATACGTACTCCTTTGAGTCCTTTTGTAAAATCGGTGGAAGCACGCTAATTGAGATTTCTCACATTATTCTTCATTGCTTCCGTTGCATATTGCTTCTATTGTTGCAAATTCGTGTGAACTTATTATTACTGCTTTACCTCAATTTGCCATGGATGCTGTAATCGTAAGTAGGGCTTCTCCTCACGAGAGCCGATCCAGCCACGCACTGCCACCTCGCTACCTGTTAGTCCCTCAAGTTCAATTCCAGCCTCTTCAAATTGCGACCGCTGCCCCTTGTGTATGGCAACCTGCAACTTCCCTGGCAGATAGAGATAGATATAATCCCGCTTCACCTCCACACGTCTGATCACCCCCCTCAGGCGACAGAACTGCTTTATGCACTTGCCGGCCTGCCCTGCTGGCCGAATCTGATACTCCCTGAGTGACCATATTCCGCGACCTGCCTGCTGTGCACCCAGTTCGATACGATAGTAATTCTCCAGCTGCAACATATTGGGTTGCAGGAAAAGGGCGCGGGCCAACCCCTCCTGCAGTAGTAGCTCATTGACATGCAGGCCATCTTCTCGCATCACATAGGCCAGTACGCGGTCAAAACGATCACGCCGTTGGCTATCAAAGTGAAGATAGACGCGTCTACCGCCAAGCAATTCGCTGAGTCGCTGGTGTGCCTGCTCACCAAATGGTTCACCAGCTCGTTCACGGTGTGCGATCTCTGGGGCATTAATCCCCAGCAGCCTCACCTTGCCGAGATCGCGCACCCTGATGGTATCCCCATCGATCACCTTCTCTACCACATAGAGGGCCGTAGTATGTGCCAGCTCAATTTCGCTGATCTGCTGTGCACTCTCTGGCGGTATATCACCATAGTGCCGATTACCCTCACTATCCTGCCAGCGGTAGACTGTCTCGGCGTAGCCACCCAGACTCGTCAGTAGCAGTAGCGGGATGACCCAGCTATAGCGGTATCGATATTGATGCGATCTCATCCCACGGATCATAATGCACGGCTTCCTGACAGGCACGCCATCTTAAGGGTGGTACTCTAATTGCGCTGTCAGTACACTCACTCTCCAAAAGTAGGAGATTACTGATGATCAGCGACAGGCTGACTGGCGGCGAGGACCGTAGAGGAAGGTGGGGTGAGGTGTGGTACGCATGGACACGCCCACAGACTATCGCCATGCTCTTTCTCGGTTTTGCCGCTGGCCTCCCTATCCTGCTGATCTTCTCTTCACTCTCTCTGTGGCTGCGCGAGGCAGGCGTTGACCGCGCCGCGGTCACCTACTTTAGCTGGGCAGCCCTCGCCTACTCATTCAAATTTGTCTGGGCGCCTCTGGTCGACAAACTCCCTCTTCCTGTGCTCACTAATATGCTTGGACGTCGCCGCGCCTGGCTGCTGCTGGCACAGTTAATGGTGATCACCGCTATCTGCTGGATGGCGCTCATCAATCCCGCCGACTCGGAGCAGGCGCTTACGGTGATGGCACTAGCCGCGGTATTGCTCGGCTTCTCCTCTGCCACCCAGGACATCGTGATCGACGCCTACCGCATTGAGATCGTCGAGGCCAAATTACAGGCCATGCTCTCTGCCGCCTATACTGCCGGTTATCGTATCGGCATGGTGGTAGCCGGGGCCGGGGCCCTCTTTCTGGCACAGGCGCTCGGCTCCACAAGCGACACGTATGAGTACCAGGCGTGGATGTGGACCTACCTCACCATGGCAGGGGTGATGGGGGTAGGTGTCATCACCACACTTTTAATCCGTGAACCTGAGGGAAAGCCTGGCGAAAGTCGATATCTGCATAAAACCAGTGATTATCTTCGCTTTCTTCTGCTCTTTGCTCTGATGGTGGTTGGTCTGATCTCCAGCTACAGCATTACTCAACCGGTCACGGAAGCATTACAAGAGGCACTTTCAGGCGGCATATTTGCTGCCTTTATCGCCAACGTGCTGCACCTTCTTCTCGCTATAGTGGGGGCACTCTTCACCGGTTATCTTTCTTCTCTCTTTGGAGTAACGCGCCGTGAGATATTAGGAGAGACCTATATCAGTCCTGTTCTAGAGTTCTTTAATCGCTATGGTCTGCGTATCGCCCTCTTTCTGCTGCTTTTAGTCGGCTTCTACCGCGTCTCAGACATTGTGCTGGGGGTTATCGCCAACCTCTTTTATCAGGACATGGGCTTTAGTAAAAATGAGATCGCCGCCGTTACCAAAACCTTCGGTCTGCTAATGAGTATTGTTGGCAGTTTTCTCGGCGGGATGCTCACAATACGCTTTGGTGTGATCGCTATCCTCTTTGTCGGTGCCTTACTCTCTGCCGCAACCAATCTGCTATTCCTGTTACTGGCCAGCAGCGGGCATGACATCGTGCTATTAACAATAGTCATCGCCGCAGACAACATCAGTGGAGGTCTAGCCGTTGCCGCCTTTATCGCCTTTCTCTCAAGCCTCACCAATATCTCCTTTACCGCAATGCAATACGCCATCTTCAGCTCACTCATGACGCTTTTTCCAAAGCTGCTGGGGGGCTACTCGGGCAGCATGGTCGAAGCCATTGACTATGAGGGATTCTTCATCCTTACCACACTGATGGGGCTGCCGGTACTGCTACTGGTCTGGTATGCAGGCCGCTTATTGAAACAGGACGAGCCTACAGATGCCGATTGAGGTCACCTATCTTGCCGCCTTTCTTGCCGGACTACTTGGCGGTGTCCACTGTGTGGGTATGTGTGGTGGGATTATTGGTGCCCTGAGCTTTGGTTTGCCCGAACAGGTACGCGGTCGACTTAGCTCACTACTCCCTTACCTTATTAACTACAACCTCGGGCGTCTGGTCAGCTATACCGTGGCTGGTGCGCTGGTCGGCGGTATTGGTGGTGTTGCCACCAATCTGACGACGCTACACGAGGTAAAAGTTGCACTGCAGATCGTTGCGGGACTCTTTATGGTTGCGATGGGGCTCTATCTGGGCGGCTGGTGGTACGGGCTGACCCGGGTCGAGAGGGCAGGGGGGCAGATCTGGCGACTGCTCGAACCCTATGGACGGAAATTACTCCCGGTGAAACACCCCTCACAGGCGCTACTTATGGGGATAGTGTGGGGCTGGCTCCCCTGTGGCCTCGTCTATACCGCCCTGCTGTGGGCTCTCTCATCAGGAAGCGCAATTAATGGTGCACTGCTGCTACTCAGCTTCGCTCTCGGCACCCTGCCTAATCTCATGGTCATGGGAATGGTTGCAGGAAAACTCTCATCACTGCTGCGTCAACCAATCATAATGCACCTTTCTGGTGCACTGGTGGTTCTACTGGGCCTCACCTATATCGTTCTCTCACTATCCAATCTACCTTAACGCAGCACCTCATTCCCCATGAGAGAATGAGAAATCATCTTTACATTCTCTTTATGTTAGCCATTCATTCTGACAGGTTATATCTTGTATAACACTTATAACTAACGAGTACGTTATACTTGTATGGGTTGACGCATCGATCACAAAGCACTAGCCGCCATCACTCGCTTCTTCTGTACAGATAATGAGAGAGGAATTTTAAATTGAATGTTTTAATTCTCCAGCACGGATTGAAGCGCCTCCCTCTCTCCGCTCTTTTACGCAGCACACTCCTCACGCTCGTCTTTTCCTTTTTTACAATCAGCAATGCTGTTGCAACTGAACTCATCAAAGTTTCATCTGACCCCTGGGAGCCTTGGGTATTGGGTGAAGAGGGTGGCGTAGCCAGCGGAGGTATTGCAGTTGATCTCAGTAATGAGCTGTTTAGACGTTTAGGGCTCTCTACTGAAACAAAAATCTATCCATACAAGAGATGTATCAATCAGATGAAGAGCGGTGAGCGCGATCTACTATTGATGGTAAAGCGAACACCTGAGCGTGAGATATATATGCTCTTCTCAGATGTTGCGGCCACTGACCCACAGCTCATCTACTACTCAACAGATCACTATTCTGAGTTTTCCTGGAAATCCTGGGAAGATCTTAAGGGCTACACGATTGCAGGTGTTCGTGGTTTCGATTACGGTGGCTTTCATCAGGCAGCGTCTGATTTGAATCTCAACTTTGAACTAGCCGCTAACGATACACAAAATATTAAAAAGCTCCTATCGGGACGAGTAGACTTAATTCTTTTATCACAGAGCACTGCCAATTTCTATTTAAAGTCCAATCCTGAGGTAGCCGGAAAACTTATTGCTGCGGAAAGAATTGTCACCAATGCCGAATTTCATTTTGGTATTTCGAAATCGGGTAACGCCACACTGCACCTGGACAATATCAATAAAATGCTTTCCGAGATGAAACAGGATGGAAGTCTGTACTCCATATTGGGTCAGGGCGTAACACCATAGCCATCTTTTATCTGATTATCTATCCATGACAGACAACTCTCCAGCAAATCGGCGCTCACTTGTCAGAACCTTTTCTCTGGTGCTGTCTATATCTCTGCTTTTTGTCTCTGCTGTTGCCTATCTATTCAGTTACAACTTCGCACTTCACCAGGCCAATAAAGAGTTACAACACAAGGCATCTGATTACTTTGATGAGATCAAGACTGTTCTCAAAAAACCGCTATGGAATTTTGACACCCATGCTGTGGAAATTATTGCCGAGGCGCATCTCTCAAATATGCATCTCAATACGTTGGTTATCCAGGATAGTAATGGCGAAATAATTTATAGCCACACCAGAAACGAGGATCCGTCAGCACTCACCCTGTCAAGTCAGATCATATATCAGGATACACCTGTCGGTTATATTCAATACTCTATCTCCACTTTGTACTTACAGGAGTTGAGACAAGGTTTGCTCTGGTCCTATCTGGTCAACATAATCGCCATAATGTTTGCGATTATGCTGGTGTCTGGCATTTTTATACGCAAGATATTACTCACTACCTTTAACGGATTTAGTCAGGACGTTAGAGACTTCGCCCGCGGTAACGGACTTGCTTTAGAGCGGCGCGATCTCTATAGCGAATTTAACTCTTTGGTTGATGCTCTATATAAACTCGCGGATGATAAAACACAAGCTAACACATCGAAACAGGAGGCCATCACTCTAAGGGAGAGAATCATTGAATCATCCCCTGTAGGGATTGCTGTTTATGATGAATGTGGCAATTGTATTACGGTCAATGATGCACTGTGCCGTACTTTGGGTGATTCTAAAGCGAGTGTATTGGCACTAAATTATAATCAAATTGATAACTGGAAAGATCATCTCTTTCATACCGCGGTCAGCAGTGCGATTCTTGAACAGACGACACAACATTTCGAAATGGCGATTAATAATATCGCGAATGAAAGGGTTATTCTCGATTGTACGATTACACCCATCTATTCGAACAGCACAAACCATCTGCTATTCATGATTAACA
Organism: Chromatiales bacterium; assembly: GCA_029879245.1. Lineage (GTDB taxonomy): Bacteria > Pseudomonadota > Gammaproteobacteria > Thiohalomonadales > Thiohalomonadaceae > JAPHSX01. The sequence goes on from JAOUQQ010000052.1 coordinate 13,170, forward strand.
ACATTACACAGCGCAAGGCTGAGGAGCTTGAACTTGCGGCTTATCGCAGTAAATTAGAACAGATTATTGAGGAGAGAACCAACGAACTAATCGAAACACAGAACGAATTAATTCACCGTGAAAGGCTCTCCACTGTGGGTCAGCTTACTGGTGGAATCGCCCATGATTTTAACAATATTCTGGCAATTATATCCGGTTTCAATGACCTTATACGCGCCCATGCCGATCTGCACAATAATGATAAGTTAGCCCACTTCAGTAGTGAGATCGGTACCGCCTGCCACCGTGCCACAACTCTGGTCTCTCAGCTTCTCACCTTTTGTCGTGGCTCTGATAGTGATGCAGAAATTCTTGATATTACTCCTATCATTTCAGAATCCGTTCATCTCCTCCGCCAAACTACGGCATCCTCTATCGAGTTTAAAACCAGCCTGGTTGAGAATCTTCCGGCCATTTCGGCTAATGCTACCCAGATTCACCAAATGGTGATGAACCTATGCATCAATGCGCGTGATGCCATTGCTGATACCGGCTCTATCCTTCTCTCTACACACATAACGACGATTAATAATACTTTCTGTGACTCCTGCCGCCATCACTTTTCAGGCAACTTTGTAGAACTCAGGGTTGATGATTCGGGCCATGGCATCAATGAAGATAACCTAGCCTTTATTTTTGACCCTTTTTTCACCACAAAGGCTATCGGCAAGGGGAGTGGGATGGGGTTGTCAGTGATACATGGATTATTGCACAAGTACGGAGGTCATATTCTTGTGGAGAGTTCAAAGTCTGGTAGTAGCTTTAGACTGCTCTTTCCTATCTCAGATCAGCTTCCAGAACTGGTGGATTCGCATTCCACTTCAGAGTCGCAGCTTGTTCAAGCTTCGCCCAGAGGAAATATTCTTGTTGTCGATGATGAGCGATCCATTGCTGACTACCTTTATGATCTTTTAACCATGCACGGTTATACTGTAACAACCACCACTGACAGCACTAAGGCACTATCTTTGCTACAAGTCTCCTCCGAGAATTTCGATCTCCTTATCACGGATCAGACCATGCCAAAATTATCTGGTCTCGACCTTGCCCAGTCTCTTTATGACTTTAATCCCACTCTACCCGTGATCATCTGCTCTGGTTATCATCCCTCACTGGATTCCATGCAGCAGCCTCACTTTGGTATTCGTGCCACTCTTCACAAACCGGTCAACTCAGCTGAGCTTCTACAGACGATACAGGAGCAGCTCTACTCTTCACACCCGGCTGAGCTGTAGTTTTCTATTTCTATTGCTATACGGATTTTACTAGATATATTTATTTACGTTTTCGATTACGTAACATTTCATCCACTAGCTAAATCGTCGTTCCAGAATGATTCTGTAGATGGCAATCTCACCAAGTAGATTGGGTAATATCTTACCGCCCAGGCGGTAACGGTGTGCATGGTCGACAACACTGCGCTGCAGGATTCGAATACCCAGTTTACGGCAAAGCGATTCGAAGTCCTTTAGCGTACAGAGGTGAATATTGGGCGTGTTGTACCACTTGTTTGGTAGTGTGGTTGAGACTGGCATATGCCCGCCGAGTGCCAACTGCGCCCTACAACGCCAGTGTCCAAAGTTAGGAAATGTCACTATTCCTTCGCGGCCAACCCGCATCATCTCTTTAAGTAATCTCTCAGGGTAGTACATCGCCTGCAGGGTTTGTGTCATCACGACATAGTCGAAGCTGTCTTCATCAAAGAAGTCGCTAATACCTGCGTCCAGGTCCGTCTGGATAACATTCACACCCTTATCGATGCAGGAGACAATATTTGCTGGTGCGATCTCCAGGCCATATCCATCGACATTTCGCTGTCGCTTGAGGTGATCGAGCAATGTTCCGTCACCACACCCAAGATCCAGCACCCGAGATTCGTGTGAGATCCACTCACTGATAATTGCCAGGTCGGGACGCAACTCACTCATACCGTCACCTCGGGCGGAATATCTGCGTAGACCTGCTTCATATAACTGCCGAAAACATCCATGTAGTGCGGGATTGGGATAAGAAAGGCGTCGTGGCCATGATCTGCCTCAATCTCGGCATAGCAGACGGTCTTGTCGCCATCCAGCAGTGCCTTGACGATCTCTCTCGAACGCGTCGGTGAAAAGCGCCAGTCACTGGTGAAGGAGGCAACAAAGAATTTCGCTTCAACACCGGCAAGCGCGGCTGAGAGATTTCCGCCATGTGCAGCCGCTGGATCAAAGTAATCGAGCGCCTTGGTCATTAGCAGATAGGTATTTGCATCAAAGCGCTCGACAAATGATTCACCCTGATAGCGCAGATAGCTCTCTACCTGAAACTCAACATCAAAGCCGAAGTTGATCTTTCCCTCACGCAGCTCACGACCAAACTTTGCACGCATTGCATCATCGGAAAGATAGGTGATATGACCCAGCATGCGGGCGATCTTAAGGCCGCCGCTTGGCACCACCCCATGTTCGTAATAGTGGCCGTTATGGAAATCGGGGTCTGATCGTAATGCCTGACGGACCACCTCATTAAAGGCGATATTCTGCGCAGTAAGGTTGGGGGCGGCAGCGATCACCACCGCGTGGCGCAGTCGTTTGGGATAGTCGATGGCCCACTGCAAGACCTGCATACCACCAAGGGAGCCGCCGATCACCGCGGCCCACTGATCAATCCCCAAACGATCAGCCAGCCGTGCCTGGCTCTCTGCCCAGTCACGCACGGTGACGATGGGAAACTCTGGCCCCCACGGTTTACCACTCTGTGGGTTGACCGTATTGGGGCCGCTGGACCCCTTGCAGCCACCCAGATTGTTGAGACAGACCACGTGAAACCTGTTGGTGTCGATCGGTTTACCTGGACCGATGGCCGACTCCCACCAACCCGGTTTTTTGTCCTTCATACTGTGATAACCCGCCGCATGGGCATCACCGGAGAGGGCATGACAGATGAGGATGGCGTTACTGCGTGCCGAATTCAGTTCGCCGTATGTCTCATAGACAAGGTCGTACTCCCCCAGCTCACGCCCGCAATCAAGCCTGAGCGGTTGCTCAAAGTGGGCTACTTGTGGAGTAACCAGGCCGATGGAATCGGCCGGTAGGATATCTGGCATCGGCTGCGCTCGTGCGGCTCAGAAGATAGTGAGAGTCTAATCAGCGTGTTGGGGCTGCGCAAGCCTGCACTATGCAGCAGGCTTGGGTTTCTTCTGCTGGGTTTGTGCCGGGTCGAGCGGGCGGTTAATCACCTTGAGGATCTGACTCACCTCCTCGTACTGTTTTTTCACCACAGCACCCTGCTTTTTCAGCACGGCCATACGCTCCTCAATGGTATCGCGCGACTCATTGATCTTGCGCAGGTTATCGAGCCGATTGTCCATCTGCTCCTTATGATCCTTGATCTGCTTTACCAGGGGAGACATTACAGCCTTGCTCCAGCTCTCTGCATCACGATGCGCCTTGAAGAAGATGTTGCGTGCGTGACTTACCAGTGAGATAAAGAACTTCTTCACCACATAGTGCTGTTCGGTCATCATCGTGACCGGGCTGTTACGGAAGGCCTCACCCTCCTCTTCCAGCTTCTTCATCTCCAGCACATATCTGTCAATATTGTAGAGCACCGGCTCCACCCCCTGAATGCCGTGCTCCGACTGAAACTTGTGGTAAACGGTGGTGACCAGCCGGTTGAGCTGCTCAGAAAAATCATCCACCTGATTTAGCATTGTGCTCACCCCGTCAAAGAAGGTCTTCATCCCACTCTTTAGACCCCCGGTGGTCCAGCTTCCAGTCATCGAGTCACGGCTCCTGGCCACCAGTTTGTCGAGCTCGGAGAGGCTGAGCAGACCGAGCAGCTGTTTGCTCTGGTCGGAGAGAATCTTCTTGTTGGCGTTAAAGCTTTCAACATTCTTGTGGTAGGCGACCTGCTCCTCGCGGGTCTTCTGCATCAGGTGTTCAATCACCTCATTATTCTTGCCACTTAGACCATTGAGCTCTTCCAGCTGCTTTTTGATCGCATTAAAGCGTGAGGCGAGTAGCTCGGCAGACTCCTTGATCATATTGCCCACATCGGCCTTGACGTGCTCGCGTACCAGCTCCTGCTGATGGGGCAGAATGTCGTTGGCGAGGATCGACTCCAGTGCGTAGATATTACTACGCTTGAGTAGCTCCTGATCGTGACGTATCTTGGCCAACAACCCTTTCTGCGCCGATACCGGTACCACCGCACTGGGATCAATACCCAGGGTCTGGGCCGCCTTACTGCACTGCTCGTTAATCACCTTGTCGATCGTCTCAACACTCTTGAGCTCATCCCACAGGGTATCGATCTTGTTGAGTACAACCACCAGTCCCTTGTCTTTCCCGGCTCGATACGGTTTGACGTTACTTGTCCACATATCACGGTCCGACTTGGTGACGCCGGTGTCGGCGGACATGATAAACATCACACCTTGCGCCTTCGGGATCATATTGAGCGTCAGCTCCGGCTCACTACCCAGGGCATTGAGGCCGGGAGTATCCAGAATCACCAGCCCCTGCTTGAGCAGCGGATGGGGGAAGCTGATAAGGGCATGGCGCCACAGCGGGATCTCAATCTCATCAGGAGGGCTACCATCGGGGTTATTCAGGTGGGTATCGGACTCGTCATAGAGGCCTAGCCTCTTCGCCTCGTCGCGACTCACTTTTTTAACCTTGACGATCTCCTGAAATGCCTCTGCCATGTTGTCGGGGTTCTCAAGATCGAGATCCAGACTGGTCCAGTGGATCGGTTCGGCCTTGTAGTCGTTGATACTGGTCTCGTTAAGACGCGTTTCGATTGGCAACAGTCGGATGTAGGCGTGCTGATGCTCGGCAT
>JAOUQQ010000126.1 GCA_029879245.1 Chromatiales bacterium
CTTCCTCAATTTTACAAGCAGCGACTACTCAAGCTGAAAGACCGGCGCATCAGCAACGATGGCACCATTATCATCAAGGCACAACGCTATCGTACCCAGGAGAAGAACCGTGAAGACGCACTACAGCGCCTGAGCGATCTTGTGCGCAGTGTTAACGTAGTAGAGAAAAAGCGTATCGCGACAAAACCGACACAGGGGTCACAACGGCGCCGCCTCGAGAGCAAGGCAAAACAGGGGCAAAAAAAGAAGTTGCGAGGGAAGATCCTCGAATAAACTAGTTCTGATTCAACTCCTGCAGAAATGCCGACAAACTTCTCTCATAGTCGGGCTGGCTCAAGACAAATCCATCGTTGTGCCCACCCTTTAGCTCCACGAACCGTTTTGGCTCTGGCGCACTCTCATACAGCGCCCTACCCAATGAGTAGGGAATGAGCTCATCCTGACGGCTGTGTAATATCAGTATTGGACTTCCGACCCGCCTGATCTTTTCACCACTATTAAAGCTGTAACGCAGCAGCACCAGATAGGAGAGCCTCGGGAAGAGCGCCCTCGCCGCATCCCTGGCCGATGAGAAGGTCGACTCCAGAATCAGCGCCGCGGGCTTCACCCTGGCGGCAAGCTCTGTTGCCACCGCTCCACCCAGAGAGCGGCCAAAGATCACGATCTGCCTGGCCTCAATACCTCTTACCTTTATCAGATAGTCCCACGCCGCCTCGGCATCCCGATAGAGTCCCTCCTCACTCGGTGTGCCCTCACTCCTGCCATAACCGCGATAGTCGATAATCAACACATTCAGGCCCAGGCCATTGAAGATCTTTAGTGAATCGAGCCGATGCGAGATATTGCCCCCATTACCGTGGAGGAAGAGCAGCGTCTTTGTCGCTGCTGGATGCGGCAGATACCAGCCGTGCAACCTGACACCATCAGTGGTAGTGAGCATCACCTCTTCGTGCTTCATCCCCCACTGTGCCGGATCGCCCTCAAGTTCTGCATAGGGATAGAAGGTGAGTTGAGGCTGTTTGAGGTACATCACCCCATTTATCACCAGCAGCAACAGCAGCAGCCGCGTAAAGATCCAGCGAAGAATTGTCAACGGAGAAAAGCGCAACTCAGCCAAAGCCACCAAAGCTGTCACCACAGTTGGCACACGGCTTCTTCAGCCTGGCGGCACGACGCTGCGGCCAATCCTCCAGACCGGCGCGCCAGTCGGTGACCAGCAGCTCCATCCGCTCCAGATCCTGCGCCTCGTGGGCAGTACGATTGGTAGAGAGGTGCACCAGCACCTCAGAGGGGTGCGCCGGGTCGGTGGTAATACTCCACTGCATGGCGTAGGGGTTGTTAGGGCAGCTAAAGCGCACCCCGCCGTTGATCAGTTCACGGTGGATCGTCGCCTCCCCCCAACTGGTGCGGATCTCACCGCGACTCCCCTGATGACTCACCACCGCCTCAATCGAGGCGCACCACTCCGGTAGATTGTTCACATCGATATAGCGTTGTAGGTCCGCCTCCGCAATCCGTACCTGAGCCCTGCCGTAAATCTCCATCAGCTCCCCCAAACTTATTGTTATAGCAACAGGTTATCGCACACGCCCCCAGGCCTCCAGATGATTTATCAGAAAATGTTTAAACTCCCCCTTGAACTGTGGTATCTTAATGCCCACTAATATACTCAACTATTAATCAACCCCACATCAAACCTACTAGAGGAAGATAGCAATGAACGTAGATCAGCACCTGAAAGTAGCAACCTGGCACATCGAGCAGGCCCGTCTGCACGCCACCAAAGACCACGCCTGTGGCTGCCCCATCAGCCCCGAGTACCAGAAGATCATCGACGAAGTCGAGAGCGGCAAGATCATGGAAGAGCTGGTCTGTAGCGTCAGCAAGTAAGTTAGCCCTTACCTGCACGAAAAACCCGCCTCCCCTGAAAAGGGGGGGCGGGTTTTTTAATGGCCGCCCATCGGCTACCATGAGCCTCCCTTGCGCAGCCAACACAACACACCATGAGCAGACATGAGTTACTGAGCCACCTCAACGGCCTGCACCAGATGATGAGCCACCTGCTGGAGGCGAGCGACGAGGCCGACTGCTACCGCTGCTTTGAGCCCGCCCTGCCCCCCATCGCCTGGCTCTTTGGCCGTGCCGTCTATCTGGAAACCTACTGGCTGCGTGAAGTGATACTGGGTGACGACAGCATGACCGCCCGGGTGCGCCACCTCTTTGGCCACAACATCACGCCGGATGAGGTGGTGATCCAGCAGCTCCCCCCCAAAGAGCACCTGCTCAACTGGGCACTGGAGCTACAGGAGCAAAACCTTACCCTGCTCGCCAACCCCGCCCAGCTACCGCAACACAAACTGATGAAGGGCGAGCGACTGCTGTTCCGTCTGCAACTTGAAGAGGGAGAGCTATGCGAGGCGATCATCGCCCAGCTCACCGCCAGCCGCCTTACCGCCAGCCCCGGCTATCAGGTACAGACCCCCCTTACCGCACTCCCACCGAGTGAAGCGCACGCCGATGTACACAAGGGCCACTACCGTATCGGTGCCAAACACGAAGACCCCAGCGCCCGCGACAACGAACTCCCCCCCAACATCGTCGAACTGCACGCCTTTCGTATCGACACCCAGCCGGTCTCAAACGGCGCCTTCCTCGGCTTTATAGAGGCCGGCGGCTACGACAACGATGAATTCTGGAGCGAAGGGGGCAAGGCGTGGCGCAGTAACAATCCCAAACGCCCCCACCACTGGCGCAAAGACCTGGCCGGCAACTGGTACGGCCTCGGCCTCAATGGCCCATTTGACCTCATCGCGGAGGATGCCCTTACCGGCATCAGTCACCACGAGGCCACCGCCTACGCCAACTGGGTCTCCACCCTCGGCGGCCAGCTCGCCGGTGCCGTAGTGCAGCATGAATACCAGTGGGAGATAGCCGTACGCGCCAGGGCGATCACGGAATTTGGCCGTGTCTGGGAGTGGTGCAGCAACCCCTTCCACCGCTACGACGGCTACCTGGAGCCCGAGGACCCCGAGGCCGCTACCCAGAGTTTTGACGACGGCCACTTCTCACTGCGCGGCGGCTCACTCCACAGCCAGAAAATGCAACGCCGCTCCAGCCACCGACACCACGCCCTGCCGGAAGATCGTTTTCGCTTCAGCGGTACCCGCCTCGTCTTCCCCGGCAGCCAGATGGCATGGCACAAGAGTTAGGTGTCCAGGGGGCTGCGGACGGCGTTACCGCCACGGTTGAGTACATGCGTGTAAATCTGCGTGGTACGCACATCCTTATGTCCCAATAACTCCTGCACAGTGCGAATATCGTAACCACTCTCCAGCAGTTGCGTAGCAAACGTATGTCGCAGCGAGTGACTCGTCGCAGGTTTATTGATCCCCGCTGCGCGTACAGCACTCTTGATTGCACGCTGAAACGCCTTCTCGCCAATATGGTGGCGCCGCATAACACCAGACCTAGGATCAATCGCTGGCCTTGATGCAGCAAACAGGTACTGCCAACATAGTTCATGCCCCGCATTGGGATACTTGCGATCCAACGCGTAGGGCAGATAGACTGGCGCGACACCGTCATGGAGATCCTGCTCATGGAACACACGGACACGATCAAGCTGAGCACGCAGCGGCTCCACCAGAGAGCGCGGCAGCATCGTACGCCTGTCCTTGTTTCCCTTGCCACTACGCACCGTGATCTCCAGCCGCTCAAAATCGACATCCTGAACCCGAAGGCGAATCGCCTCCATCAAACGCAGCCCCGAACCGTAGAGCAACGCCGCTACCAGATAGTGAACACCATCAAGCTGCGCAAGCAACGCCTTTGCCTCAGAGGGCGTCAGCACAACAGGCAACTTAGGGGGTCGTTTTGCACGCGTCACATCCCCGAGCCAGGGCAACTCAAGCTGCAATACCTCTTTATAGAGGAACAGAATAGCCGCAAGTGCCTGATTCTGGGTAGACGCAGAGACATTCCCCCTGACCGCCAAATCTGTCAGAAAGGTCTCAATTTCAGGTTTCCCCATCTCAGAGGGATGACGCTTAGCGTGAAAGAGAATAAAACGCCGGATCCAGTCACAGTAGCGCGTTTCGGTTCGGATACTGTAGTGCTTAACCCGGCAACGCTCTCTCACCTGGTCAAGAAGACGTGGTTTTGGCGACTGCACCATAGTCCCATTTCCTCCATGAGTTACGTACCCGTTTCCACAAGCCGGGCACAATTAAATCAACAACTTATCCCAATTCCTGAATATTATCGGACATTATTGTCCTTTTGCAACAGGACAATATTGGGGTGGAATTATAGTTAGCTTCAATAGATAAACATCCAATCGTTATGGGTGTACCATTAATCGATGAGCAGCATGAAATTGTAGTGAGTCATTTCATAGAATAATGTAGGTTCGTAGAAACATTAGAGGCAAAGTCCATGGAAATGCAATTCATTACACATTCAGAATCAAAATCCACATCTATTCCAGGTGCCTGCTATTATCTAAAAGAAAAAATGGCAGCTAACAAACAGCTCAATCCGACCCGCCTCCGCGGCACATGTTTTGTGCAGAATCGCACAAAACAAGCACCGCTCCGTCGGTCGGTTTAGCAGTAACGTTAGCTGCAAGGAGCAGGCATGGCTTGGAATATCGAGATAATGGCATACAAACCAGCCGACCTGGGGTTTGATGATATCATTCCTGATATTTTTGAACGTACGGATAAAGTGGTTACATTCGAAGAGGCAACTTCATCAAAGATGAAGGGTAAGTTATGCATCGGTAACTTTAATAACACCACTATTCTTATAGACGTTAATTGTAAAATTGCTGGCAAGATTCAAGATTTTACCAAGTTAACCAGAAACAGAGAAATGCATTTTGCTAGAGTCTCAAGCAATGAAATTGTTTATTCCGCAAAGAATAATAAAAAATATACTGAAGGGAGTGTTTTTGGTCGGCTTCTTGGTCAAAAGAGTGGGCCGGAATACACTGATGACATGGACGGGGAGCAAAGGGCGTGGGAATATTTGTCTCATTATTTAAAAATGAATTGCCCGGAAGCATTGTTTGAATCTAAGTACACTGTATATGTTCTCGATCTATAAACACAAGGCAGCTAACAAGCCGTTCAAACCGACCCAACTCCGCGGCACCTGTTTTGTGCAATATCGCACAAAACAGGTGCCACTCCATTGGTCGGTTTAACTTTAACGTTAGGCATTTAAAACAATCATGGAATTATCAGTACCTGAACATATTACATATTTATCTGGTTATATGGATGCAGTTGGAAGAGCATACACTACAGATAAAATTCTATATACACTAGAAGTATCATTAATACGTGAAGGTGAATCATTTGAAAAAAACTTCAATGTAAAAATAGTGGAAGAAAATAAAGTATCGAATATGGTAAGGCATATAGAGAATTCAATATCAAGTATATTAAATACAGACCCAAGAGAAAGGTTGCTATTTTATCTTATTGAGTACCTTATGTGGCTTGAAGAATTTACAGATTCATGTGAATGTAAAGTGTTAAATATCACGGGTGAGAAATTACCGGAAAATTATTTATGCTATTCATTTTTAGTGAACGAAATATATAATATTAAAGCGCTTATATGCGTATCTGAAAAAAGTGCGCAAAATGCCTAACAATAAATTCAACAAGGACATACCTCCGCGGCGTTCATTTTGTGCAAAATCGCACAAAATGCCCACCACTACGGTATGCCTGTTAATAGAACGTTAGAGCAATATCATGAAGGTAACCTGCAAGAACAACTCAGTACTCATTGATGGAGAGAATATTCTCTTCGAGGGTTACACATTTAAAGGTGAGATC
>JAOUQQ010000127.1 GCA_029879245.1 Chromatiales bacterium
GGTGAAAGGGGTCTGTCAGTAGTGGTGAACCCAGCAGGGCCCGTACCTGGCGCCTCTCCATGCCGTTGTGTAGTTGTGCAAGCTGATCCTGCGTAATGACATTGCCCTGCTGGATCTCAATCTTATGGGCACAGCCGCCAAGGGCAAGGAGGGCGAGGGTAATGAGAATCTTTTGCATTTGCCTAGGTTGTGAATTAAGGTTTGCATAATGATACCCCAAGCCAGCCGATGGTGAGTAAACAAATTGCCATGACGACAATAGAATTAAAGGAAGCGGGCCTCAAGGCCACCCTGCCCAGACTCAAAATCCTGGAAATCCTTGAAAGTAGCACTGATGCGCAGCGCCACATGAGTGCCGAGGAGGTCTACGACCTGCTGCGGGGACAGGATGACAAGATTGGCCTTGCCACCATCTACCGGGTGTTGACCCAGTTCGAAGCGGCGGGGCTCGTTACCCGCCACAACTTCGAGGGCGGCCACGCGGTCTTCGAGCTCAATCAGGGGGAGCACCACGACCACATCCTCTGTGTGAAGTGCGGCCGGGTAGAGGAGTTTGTCGATGAGACGATCGAACAGCGCCAGCAGAACATCGCCAAAGAGCACGGCTACACCATTACCGACCACAGCCTTACCATTTACGGGATTTGTGGTGAGTGTCAGGCTGGCAAGGTCTAACTGTTTGCTGAGGCCAGCATCTCCCTTGCATGCGACAGGGTCTGTTCGCTGATATCGATCCCGCCCGACATACGTGCCACCTCTTCAACGCGCTGTTCCCCTTCGATAGATTCAACCCGGGTGCGGGTGCCCGTGCCATCACTACTCTTGCTGATGCGAAAGTGGTGGTGTCCCTGGGCGGCGACCTGTGGCTGGTGGGTGACGCAGAGCACCTGACGGTCACCGCCAAGGGTGCGTAGCTGCCGGCCCACCATCTCGGCGACGCCGCCGCCAACGCCCACATCAACCTCATCGAAGATCAGGGTGGGGATGCCGCCCTTGCCGGCTGTGATCACCTGAATGGCGAGGCTGATACGTGACAGCTCGCCGCCAGAGGCGACCTTACTCAGGGCGCGAAGCGGCTGACCGGGGTTGGCACTGACCTGAAACTCGACGCCCTCCTGACCGTGTGCTGTGGCGATGGCATCCAGAGGGGTGAGGGTGATGTCGAAGCGGCCGCCCCCCATTCCCAGCTCCTGCATGTTGGCGGCGATCAGCTCGGCGAGCTTTTTCGCCGCCTTCTCTCGTCCAGCGCTAAGCCTTGTCGCGGCGTTGCGATAGCTGGTGAGTCTCTCGTCGATCTCTCTCTGTAGCACCACAAGGCGTGTACCTGCGCTCTCCAGCTCGGTCAGCTCCTGCTGTAGCTGCTCCTGCAGCTCGGCCAGGGCCTCAGGCTCTACACGGTGCTTGCGTGCGAGCTCGTGAATTGCCCCCAGGCGCTGATCTACGGCGTTAAGGCGCTCGGGATCCCCCTCCAGACGGTCAAGATAGTGGCGTAGCTCGCCTGCGGCCTCCCGTGCCTGAATGGCGGCCCCCTCAAGCATCTCACCAACCGGGGTGAGGGCAGGGTCGATAGATTGCATCTCCTGCAGTTCACGTACCATCCGCTCCAGCGAGGTGAGCATCGCCGTGTCATCATCTTCGTAGAGTCGGTTGGCAGTACGTTGCGCAACCTCCTGCAGTCGGGAGATGTTGGCCAGTTTGGCGTGCTCCTCATCGAGGCTGGTGAGTTCCCCCTCTTTTAGCTGCAGCGCCTCCAGCTCCTCGACCTGATAACGCAGCAGCTCCAGCCTGGAGTCACTCTCACCGGCAAGGCGTGAGAGCGCCTTATGCTCCTGGTTAAGTCGCTGCCATGTGGTGAAGTGGGTGCCTGTCTCCTTAAGCAATGGAGCATGACCGGCATACTCATCGAGCAGCTGGCGCTGCACCTCACGCTTGAGCAGCGACTGGTGGGCGTGCTGACCGTGAATATCGACCAACTGCTCCCCCAGCTCACGCAACATCTGCAGCGGGGCGGGTTGGCCGTTGATGAAGGCGCGTGAGCGTCCATCGCTACTCACTGTGCGGCGCAGGATGCACTCGCCATCCATCTCCAGTTCGTGCTCGGCAAGCCATGTGGTAACGAAGGGGAGGGAGTCGGTACTAAAGGTGGCGGCGATCTCGGCTCGCTCGCTGCCGTGGCGCACTACGGTGCTGTCGGCACGATCTCCCAGGGTAAGGCCCAGGGCGTCGAGCAGAATCGACTTGCCGGCACCGGTCTCACCACTGAGAACGCTCATGCCCGTGTCAAAGCTCAGTTCCAGAGATTCAACCAGAGCAAAATTGCGTATTTGGAGGTGGGTCAGCATTTAATTTTAATATTAATAAAGTTTTGTATCTATATGAATATGTAAGTAAATGTGTTCAATCTATAATTAACTTTAACTGGGTGAGTACCCTGTTATTCTCAATTATCCCCACTTCAGTTTCTCACGCAAAATACGGAAGTGGTCGTGATCCAACGGGTGGATCATCTTTACCGGATGCTCCTTTTTACGGATCTGTACTCGATCACCCGCGACCACGCCGAGGTTGATCTGCCCATCACAGCTCACCTGGGCATGTGTTTGCTCCTCGCCTTTGATCACCACCTCAACGACGGTATGCGCATCGACGACGATAGGGCGATTGCTCATGGTGTGTGGGCAGATCGGTACCAGTACCACCGCATTGAGGCAGGGCTGCATCAGCGGACCACCACCAGAGAGGGCATAGGCGGTTGAACCGGTAGGGGTTGAGACGATAAGACCATCTGCACGCATAGTGTTGACAAAAGTGCCATTGATATAGGTATCTACCTCTATCATGCGGGCAGCATCCCACTTCTGCACAACGACATCATTAAACGCCTCACTCTGGCTGATCTGCTCACCATCACGAAGAACCCGGCACTCCAATAGGAAGCGCTCCTCCTCGCTGTAGCGCCCTGAGAGGATCTCGTCGAGCTTCTCCTGCATCTGATCGGGTGAGATATCGGTGAGAAAGCCGAGGTGGCCCATATTCAGGCCAAGCAGGGCAATATCATGGTGTGCAAGGCTGCGCGCGGCATTGAGGAAGGTGCCGTCTCCACCGACCACGATGGCCAGGTCACACTTCTTTCCCAGTTGCTCACGGCTGGCGATCTCCAGCCCATGGTCTGGCCACACCCCAGCGGTAGCCTCATCAAGCAGGATGGTGAGCTGGCGAGCCTTCAGGTAGTCGGTGAGGACGCGCAGGGCCTCACTGACACTGGTGTCTGCGTATTTCCCTATGATGCCAATATGGTTAAATTTCACCGCCAGAACCCTCTGCAAAACTCCCGGAAACTTACCACGTTAGCTGGCCTCAGGCCAAGCACAGCCGTATAGGTCGTACAGCTTGACACTGTGGCGGTTAACTGGATAATTCGTTTAGCACTCGGCTGGCATGAGTGCTAATAATTGATTCCCTGGTGAGATTGAGATACGTCCTGCATGTCTGGTACTGAGCTCAACGAGCGTGCCCAACTGCTGCTGAAGAATCTGGTGGAGCGTTACATCCGTGACGGTCAGCCGGTCGGCTCGCGCACCCTGTCGCGGGATGAGGCGGTCGCACTCAGCCCCGCCACGGTGCGCAATGTGATGGCCGACCTGGAGGATCTTGGGTTGATCCACTCGCCCCATACCTCGGCGGGGCGGGTGCCGACAATTAAGGGGTATCGCCTCTTTGTCGACAATCTGCTCACCATCAAGCCGCTCAATCGCGATACCGTGAGTAGCATTGAGAAGCAGATTGCCGCCAGCAGTGACCCGGAGAAGCTGCTCGCTGGTGCCTCTCGCCAGCTCTCCGATATTACCGCGATGGCCGGGGTGGTGATGCTGCCGAAGCGGGAGGTGGCGGCGCTGCGTCAGGTGGAGTTTCTGCCGCTCTCCAACCGTCGGGTGCTGGTGATACTGGTCCTCAACGAGCGCGAGGTGCAGAACCGCATTATTCACACCTCGCGCGACTACAGCCCGGCGGAATTGCAGCAGATCTCCAATTATCTCACCCAGCTCTGTGCCGGGCAGGACCTGCACAGTGCCCGTGAACGACTGCTGCGCGAGATGAACGAGGCGCGCGATAGCATGAACCAGATTATGGCCGATGCCATCGAGATGGCCTCCCAGGCCTTTGCCACCGAGGAGCAGAGTGGCCAGGACTACCTTATTGAGGGGCAGACCAACCTCATGTCCTATGCCGACATGGGGAATATCGACAGGCTGCGTAAGCTGTTCGAGGCCTTCAATCAGAAGCGCGACATTCTGCACTTGCTGGACCAGTCACTACACGCAGAAGGGGTGCAGATCTTTATCGGTGAGGAGTCGGGCTACGAGGTGCTGGGGGATTGCAGTGTGGTCTCAGCCCCCTACAGGGTGGATAACCAGGTGATCGGCGTTTTAGGGGTGATCGGCCCCACACGCATGGCTTACGACCGGGTGATCCCGATCGTCGATATAACGGCTCGCTTGCTGGGTAACAGCCTCAATCAGCTCAAGTAGTAGCCACACGAATTTGTATTTCACCCAGTCGCAAGACCGGGTAAACAGGTAACCGGAGTAATTGATGAGCGAAGAGAAGATGTCAGACGCCACTGAAACTGAAGAGACCGTTAACGCGGCTGCTGATGTGGAGGTTACGACTGAGGGGCCCACCGCTGAGGCGGCGGGTACCAGTGAAGATAGCAGCGAGGATCTCGCCCAGTTGCTGGACGATGCCCGTGCCAGGGCCGATGAGCACTGGGATCAGGTACTGCGGATGCAGGCGGAGCTGGAGAACACCCGCCGCCGTGCCGCTGCTGACGTTGAGAAGGCGCACAAATATGCGCTGGATAAGTTTGCCGCCGATCTGCTGCCGGTAGTCGACAGTCTGGAGATGGGACTGGCCGCGGCCGAGGCGAGTGATGACGCGGTGGCTGAAAAGTTGCGTGAAGGGACCGAGCTGACCCTGAAGATGTTGAGCGGGGTATTGGAGAAGTTCGGTATTAAACAGCTCAACCCGGTGGGCGAACCCTTTAACCCTGAATTACACCAGGCGATGACGATGCAGCCATCGGAAGAGTACGCCCCCAATACCGTCACCGCGGTGATGCAGAAGGGTTATGTGCTCAATGAGCGGCTAATCCGCCCTGCGATGGTGATGGTGAGTAAATAATTCTTGAATTTGCCTGGGCCGTCATTATGTACGGCTTAACACTGAATTCCCTTAAGGGATCACAAACTTTCTGGAGATATAGAGATGGGTAAGATTATCGGTATTGACCTCGGCACCACCAACAGCTGTGTGGCGGTGATGGAGGGTGGCAAGCCGCGCGTTATCGAGAACAGCGAGGGTGACCGTACCACCCCCTCGATCATCGCCTACAGCAAGGACGATGAAGAGGTGTTGGTAGGTCAGTCGGCCAAGCGTCAGGCGGTCACCAATCCGGAGAATACCCTGTTCGCCATCAAGCGCCTGATCGGTCGTCGCTTTACCGACGCCGAGGTACAGAAGGACATCAAGATGGTGCCCTACAAGATCGTCAAGGCCGATAACGGCGACGCCTGGGTAGAGGTGAAGGGCAAGAAGATGGCCGCCCCGGAGATCTCCGCCAAGGTGCTGCAGAAGATGAAGAAGACCGCCGAGGAGTACCTCGGTGAGACCGTGACCGAGGCGGTGATCACCGTACCGGCCTACTTCAACGACTCGCAGCGTCAGGCGACCAAGGATGCTGGCAAGATCGCCGGTCTTGAGGTGAAGCGCATCATCAACGAGCCGACCGCTGCGGCGCTCGCCTTC